>DASWWL010000052.1:0-91273 GCA_036400975.1 Novosphingobium sp.
GGCCGCACTGCCCGTTCGCTGCTCTCTACCTCCAGGCGCACACCCGGCCTCGCCAGCGGGCGATGACGCACGCCTGCACTACACAGGGGGCCCCCCCGGCGCCGTTTCAACTAAAACAAACACGCCTGCGTCAGGCGCACATCATTCCGGCCCGACTTTCGCCACCATGATCTTGTTGCCATCGCGATCGCGGAAATAGGCGGCGTAGAAATTCATTTCCTCGGGGCCGCGAAAGCCCGGAGCCCCGGCACATTCGCCGCCTAGCTCCAACGCCCTGGCATGCGCGGCCGCGACGGCCGCCCGGCTCGGCGCGTTGAAGACCACTTGCGTGCCGTTGCCCGCCGTGGCCTCGCCTTCGAAAGGACGACCGATCATGAACGTGCCGCCGTCGGGCCCGCGATATCCGCTGGCTTCCGGGCGATCGAGAACGCGCTTCGCGCCCAGGATCTCGCCGATCGCGTCATAGAACTCTCGCGCCTTGTCCAGGTCGCGCGTACCGAAACGGGCCGTCATCAACATGTCTTGTCCTCTCCCGAACAGCCCGCCGCGCCTGCGGTCAGGCCTTGTCACACTCCACGTAGCCGTCCCGCAGTTCGTATGTGGTGCCGCTCCACAGGATCTCCGGCGGTTCGGCGAGGCGAATGCCCGGCACGCGCATCAGCGCATCGACGAAGACCCGCGTTTCATGCAGCGCCAGCTGCGCGCCGGGGCAACGGTGCGGCCCGTCCCCGAAGCTCAGCCACGAACTCTGCATGCGTTCGCGCTTCGCGCGCTCGAGATCGATGGCGTTGGGATTGGGGCCCGTGATGCTGGTGTCGAGGTTGGCCTCGCGGATGTTGAGCGTGTAGAGTTCCCCCGCCTTCACCTCGCGGCCGTCCTCGGCGGTGAAATCACCCTCGGCGCGGCGATAGAGGTAAGTGACGATGGGATCGACGCGCAGGATCTCGTCGAGGATGAGGAACTGCGTCGCCTCGTCGCCCGTCATCCACTTCTCGCGAAGATCATCGTTCGTGAACAGGTGCCAGACGACCATCACGATGAACTCACGCGTGGTCATCATGCCGGCGGAGCCGTAGCTCAGGCACTCCATGAAGATCGCCTGCTTGGGATAGTTTTGCGCGACGAGCTGCGAAATCACGTCGTCCTGCGGGTTCTTCTTGCGGCGGCGCATGGCCGGCATGATGTCCAGCAGATAGAAGCGCGCGATGTAGTAAAGCTTCGCGATCGGCCGGATATACTTGTTCTTGGGACGCGGATTGAGCGTGCTCATCACATCGAACGTATCGCGGATATGGCGCGACAGGCTCTCCGGCGGACTGTCCGAAAGGCCCAGCACTTCGGCCGTGACGTCGCAGGCAAGCTGGAAGCTCATGATGTCGAGCCGCTCGCGGCCGGTCTTGCGCAGGCGGGCGATCAACTGCTCGGTCGAACGATCCATGACCCCGCGATAGCGATCGCGCATGGCCTTGGGCGTGAAGAAGCGCGCCACCATGCCGCGACGGCGCTTGTGCGGTTCGCCATCGAGCGTCGGCATCGGCGCATGCTCGGGATTCATGTTCTTGAAGCGCTCGGCGCCGCGCGCGGCCTGCCGGGTGGGCGCGGTGCGCAGAATATCGCGCACCAGGCTGAAGTCGGCAACAGGCTGGCCATCCATGTACGGGCTGCCGATCCGGGCGACGGTCGCCGCGGTCTTGCGGTCGTCGCGCTGTTCGATCTTGGGCAGTTCTGCGGTATCGCTCACCAGCATCTCTCCGATAGGGTTTGCCTGATAATAGGCGCTCCTGGCGCCAGCCTACAACGTATGGCGGATAGACATCCATATCAGAAGTGGCTTGTAGGATCCCCGTCCGGGCTTCTATCGCATGCACGATGCACCCCTGCCTCCGCGCCCTGCCACTGCTGGCGCTTGCCATCGCCCCGCACGCATGGGCGGCCGAGCCCGAGATCGTCGTCACCGGGCGCGGCCTTCCCGCAACGCCCGCTTCGCCCGCATACGACACCCTGGAAATCGGACGGGACCGCCTGGGCAGCAGCGCCTCGGGCCGGCTCGAGGACGTGCTGTCTTCGGTCGCGGGCTTCCAGCAGTTCCGCCGGTCCGACAGCCGATCGGCCAATCCCTCGGCGCAAGGCGTCACGCTCCGCGCGCTCGGCGGCAACGCCACCAGCCGCTCGCTGGTGCTTCTCGACGGCGTACCGATGGCCGATCCGCTGTTCGGCTACATCCCGCTCTCGGCGATCGCGCCCGAGCGACTGGGCGCGATACGCGTGACGCGCGGCGGCGGTTCGGGCGCGTTCGGAGCGGGCGCCGTGGCGGGCACGATAGAGCTTGAAAGCGCCGACGCCGATACGCTGGGCCTCTTTTCCGGCGCGGCGCTGATGGACGATCGCGGCGAAAGCGAGCTTTCGGCCACGCTCGCCCCCAAACTCGGCGCGGGCTTCGCGGTGGCGAGCGCGCGCTGGGACCGGGGGCAGGGTTTCTGGACCACGCCGCCCGCACAGCGCGTCCCCGCCAGCGCCCACGCCCGCTATGACAGCTGGTCCGGATCGCTCCGCACAGTCACGCCGGTGACGGACGACATCGAACTGCAGGCGCGCCTCCTCGCCTTCGATGATCACCGCACATTGCGTTTCGACGGCGCTGTTTCCTCTTCGAGCGGACAGGACGCGAGCATCCGGCTTGTCGGACGAGGCGCGTGGCAGTTCGACGCGCTCGCCTATGCGCAGGCGCGCGATTTCTCCAATGTCGTGATCAGCGCCACCAGTTTCCGCCGCACGCTCGACCAGCGGCATACGCCCTCGACCGGGCTGGGCGGCAAGCTGGAACTGCGCCCGCCGCTTGGCGACCGGCACGTGCTCCGGCTGGGCGTCGACTGGCGCGTGGCCGACGGCGAGCTGTATGAAAATGCCTATAGCGGCGCGACCGGACAGCTTACGGCCTTTCGCCGGGCGGGTGGCCGCAACAGCGACCTCGGCCTGTTCGCCGAACATGACTGGACGCTGGGCCCTCTGGTCCTCACGGCCGGCCTGCGCGCCGATCGCTGGACAATTCGCGACGGCTTCTTCCGCGAAACGAATGCCGCCGGTGTACCGCAGCGGGACCAGCGCTTTCCCGACCGGGCGGGCTGGAACAGCAGCCTGCGCGGAGGCGCGTTCTGGAATCTCGGCCAGGGCTGGGCCTTGCGCGGCGCGGCCTACAGCGGCATTCGCCTGCCGACGATCAACGAGCTTTACCGCCCTTTCACGGTATTCCCGGTGACCACCCGCGCCAATCCCGCGCTGCGCCCGGAAAGGCTGCGCGGTTTCGAGGCGGGCGTGGATTTCCGGCCTTCGACCGGTACACGCCTGTCGCTGACCGCCTTCGACAATCGCCTGCGGGATGCGGTGGCCAATGTCACGCTCACGCCCGACTTGCGCGAACGGCGCAATATCGACGCCATCCATGCACGCGGGCTGGAGCTGGGCGCGGCCACCCGCGTTGGCCCCGTACGCTTCGAAAGCTCCCTCGCCCTGACCGACGCAGAGGTCGAAGCGAGCGGCGCTTCGACCTTGCTCAATGACAAGCGCCCCGCCCAGACGCCCCGCGTGGCCGCCAGCGCCACGCTGGCCTGGCAGGCGCGGACCGGATGGCTGTTTTCCGCGACGCTGCGCCATATCGGTGCGCAGTTCGAGGACGACCTGGAGACAGACACGCTCCCGCCGGCCACGACACTGGACGCATATGCCGAAATCCCGGTCATCGCCGGCGCCAGGTTCGTGATCCGGGCCGAAAACCTGACCGACAGCGAAGTGATCACGCGCAACCAGGCCGGCTCGCTCGATCTTGGAGCGCCGCGTACGATCTGGCTGGGCGTGAAATTCGGCCGCTGATGTTCTCGACTTTTTTCCATAGCCAGGTCTAAACAACCGCGATGACGAGCCTTACCGTCAACGATCGTCCACTCGAATTTCGCATGGACCCGCAAACCCCGCTCCTGTGGGCGCTGCGCGATGCGGCGAACCTGACGGGCACGAAATACGGTTGCGGGGTCGGCGATTGCGGCGCCTGCATGGTGCTGGTGGACGGCGAGGCGACGAAATCCTGCCTGCTTTCGCTGGCAGAAGCCGAAGGCCGCGTCGTGACGACCATCGAAGGGCTATCCCGCGACCGCTCTCATCCGGTGCAGAAGGCGCTCGTCGCAGAACAGGCGATCCAGTGCGGCTTTTGCACTCCGGGCATAGCGGTCGCCGCAGCCGCGCTCCTGTCGCGCAACGCCGACCCCAGCGAAGCGGACATCAAGGCGGCCATCACCAACCTTTGCCCATGCGGCACCTATCCGCGCCTCGTCGGCGCGATCAGGCGCGCCGGGCGTGAAATGCGCGAAAACGCGGCGATCCCCTCACCCCCCATCCCGAACCCCATCATTCCGGAGCGTAATCCATGAAGGCCACCATCTGGCACAATCCCGCCTGCGGCACCTCGCGCAAGACGCTGGCCATCCTGGAAGAGACGCCCGGCATCGAAGTGACCGTGATCGAATACCTGAAACATCCTCCGACCACGGAAAAGCTGGCGCAGCTCTATCGCGACGCGGGCATGACGCCGCAGCAGGGACTGCGCATCAGGGGCACCGACGCCGAGGAACGCGGCCTGCCGCAAGCCGGCGGCGACGCCGTTCTGGCCGCAATGGCAGCGGACCCGAAGCTTATCGAGCGCCCTCTGGTCGAGACGGAAAAAGGCGTGCGCCTGTGCCGGCCGCAGGACAAGGTGCAGGATATCCTGTGAAAGCGACGTCCAGCCAGCTTGCAATGCGGCGGCATATTTGCAAACGCCGTGCGATTGCCGCAATCACCCGAGGCCAGTTGCCAGAATGAACAGCCCTGAGCTTACGCGCGAGGCGCTGCCGAACAGGATCAAGCGTCGGCTGAAGCGGTTTCTGGGTCCTTGGGGCGTATTCTTCGAAGGCTTCCTCAAGCATCCGGTAATGGTCGGCTCGATCATCCCGTCCTCGCGCTTCACCATCGCCAAGATGCTTGCGCCCGTGCGTTGGGACGAGTGCCGGCTCTTCGTGGAATATGGCCCCGGCGTCGGTACTTTCTGCCGCCCCGTACTCGACCGGTTGCGGCGCGACGGCGCGCTGATCGTGATCGACACCAACCCGCTCTATATCGACTATTTGCGCCAGACGATCCGCGACAGCCGCTTTACCGCGGTTCTGGGGTCGGCGGCCGATGTCGAGGACATCGTGCGCGCGCATGGCCACGAACACGCGGACTACGTGCTTTCAGGCCTGCCGTTCTCTACGCTGCCCGAAGGCGTCGGCCCCGCCATCGCCGACGCGACCTGGCGCGTGCTGCGCCCCGGAGGAGCCTTCCTCGTTTATCAGTTCACCGCCAAGGCCCGCCATTTCATGGAGCGCAACTTCAAGCGCATCGATGACGGGTTCGAGCTGTGGAACGTGCTGCCAAGCTTCCTGTTCTGGGGCTGGAAGGACGAGCCGGGCGACGCCTGACGCGCTCATTCGAACGGGGCGCTGACCGCTTCCGGAGAAGGGCCCGACAACTGGCGGTGCACCGCCGCGCTGATCGCCACGAAATAGAGCGTCATCACCGATCCGATCGCCGCCGACACCATCGCGGCGATAACCTTGGCCGTCTCGTCGCCGGCGACCAGCGCAAGCAGGATGCCGACCAGCGTCATCGCGATCATCAACCCGACGAAGAAAGCGACCAGCACCAAGAGATAAAACAACCCGATACGCGCACTGTTGCCTTTGGTGAGACGCCACGACCTGCGGATCGCCGCTATCGGATTGCGTTCCCCATCGACCGCCACCACCGGGCCGAGCAACGAGGTCTTGATGCCGACGTAGATCGCGCCGACGATCAGCGCGACGAAGGCAAGCACGGCCAGCGCCGCGACACCCGTCACGCCGGCCAGCGTCAGAACCAGCACCGCCGCGCCGCCAAGACCGAAGCCGACCAGCATCAGCGCCAGGACATATGTCAGGATCGATGCGAATCCGCGACGGATCGCCTCGCCGACAGTAGGCCGCGAGCGATCCGTGAACAGCGTCAGCATGGCCAGCGTGCCACCGGCCTGCAACACCGCCATCGGGATGAAATAGGGCATGGCAGCGATGTAGTAGTCGCTCATCAGCTTCATCATCGCGTCCGGCTCCATACCGGGCGCAGGCTCGGGCTGGGGCACCAGCAGGCTGAAGACCAGGCTCGGCAGCAGGAAGAACACGCCGGCCAACGCCAGCAGCAAATCCCGATTGGCGGCGATGGAGGCCGAGGCCTGTTTCCAGGCGAGATTGCTGTCAAACTTCATGCATATCCTTTCGCGCGGGCAATCGCGCCGAGGGCCCTTGATAACAGCAGCATTTGCCGCCACGCAACGCGCCATGAGTCTGCCCCAAGACATCGAATTGCGGATCACGCAAGAGCCGGTACCCTATCGCACCGCCCTGGAAGACATGACGGAGCGCAATACCGCCATCGCTGCCGGGGAAGCGCAGGAGTTGATCTGGCTGCTTGAACATCCGCCCGTCTATACCGCCGGCACCAGCGCCGCCGCCGCCGAACTGCTCGATCCGCGCTTTGAGGTGGTCACTGCGGGGCGCGGCGGGCGCTATACCTATCACGGGCCGGGCCAGAGGATCGGCTATGTCCTGCTCGATCTCAGGAAGCGGGCGCGAGACGCACGGGGCTTCGTCCATGCGCTCGAGGGATGGGTAATCGCTACGCTGGCCGATTTCGGCGTCGATAGCTTCCGCCGCGAAGGCCGCATCGGCATCTGGACGTGCGACACCGACGGACGCGAAGCCAAGATCGGCGCGATCGGCGTTCGCATCCGACGATGGGTGACGATGCACGGTTTTGCCGTGAACCTTGCGCCCGACCTGTCGCACTTCGGCGGCATCGTGCCATGCGGAATCGAGGAATTCGGCGTCACCAGCCTTGAAAGGCTGGGGATTACAGTGGATGCCGAGACGTGGGACCGGGCGTTGCTTGCCCGCGCGGGCGCTTTCCTCGCCGCGCTGGAGACGCCTTGCGGCAAGGAGAACCGCTGTGAAAGCTGATATTCGACTGGCCGCGTTGCTGCTATTGATCCTGCCCATCGCGCTCTCAGCCTGCCAGAGCGAGGACAAGCCGGCGCAAAAGGGCACCGCTGCCGGCGAAATCCTCGAAGGCTCGGCAAGCGACGCAATGCTGCCGCTCGATACCGTACGCTCGCAGCCCCCATTGGCGCCGCGCCCGGAAGCCAGCGGCAAGGCCAAGGAAGAAGACGACGAAGGTGCCGACGGCGAACAGCCGGCAGCGGATGCAAGCGCCGCACCGTCTGCTCCTGCCTCGCCCACTGCGAATGCCAGCGGGGCGGAGTGATCGCCTAGAGCGATTTTCCGTAGATGTTGTACTGCCGGTTGACCTTGCTCCCGATCGCATCCGCGATCGCCACCATTCCCTGGTTATCTTCCAGGATCCAGCCGATTTCGGCGGTCTCTGCCCCGTAATTCGGCACCGCCGCACGGCGGATGTATTCGATCATCATGAAGGCGAGCTGGCTGGCGAGACGAGAGGACTGCAGGCGCTTCACCACGCCCATCAGCGGCACGCGCATGCGGCTCGCCCTAGGTTTCATCACCCAGCGCAACAGCTTGATCCAGTTGAACGGCAGCAGCTTGCCTCCAAAGGGCTTTATGACGTGATTCATGTCGGGGAAGGTCAACATGAAAGCCACCGGCTCTCCGTCCAGTTCGGCAATCAACAGCAAGTCTTCGCGAACGATGGCCTTCATCTTTTTGGAGACGTATTCGATCTCCTTATCGGTAATCGGCACGAAACCCCAGTTCTGGGACCAGGCGTCATTGAGGATGCGGAAGACCAGCGCGGCTTCGTTCCTGAAGTCGCTGCGTCGAGCCTGTCGGATCGTGATGCGCGGATTCTTCTCGCCGGACGCCACGATGCGATTGATCAGCGGAGGGAAGCTTTCCTCCACGGGCAAGTCATATGTCAACAGGGTCTTGGCGACATCGTAGCCCTGCCCTTCGACCCAGGCCTGATAGCGCGGTGAATGATGGCCCATGAGGATCGTGGGCGAATGATCGTGACCCTTCACCAGCAAGCCGGGCTCATCCCAGATGGAAAGGCTGATTGGCGCCAGAAGCCGCGTCATGCCCTTGTCGCGCAACCAACCTTCGGCGACGGCGATCAGAGCGGCGGCGACTTCGCCATCCTCTGCCTCGAACATGCCCCAGTTGCCCGTGCCGGGCCCCATGCCCTGCTCGGGCGGCAGCGTCCAGGCGAGCCGATCGAAATGCGCGGAGATACGTCCCACGGCCTCGCCGTCACGCCGGGCGAGGAAAAGCTGGACTTCGGCATGCTCGAAGAACGGATTCCTCGCCGGGTTCAGCAGCTCGGCCACGTCCATACGCAACGGTGGCACCCAGTGCGGATCCCCGGCGTTCAACCGATAGGCGAGATCGATAAATTCAGCGCGTTCGCGCTTCGTCGTCACCGGAGTGACCGTAACTTCGCCCATACCGGAATCTCCCCCGTGTCGCCGTCAGGCGTCGACTGCGCCCTTGCCGACCCCGCGACGGCGGGGATGTCCGCTGGCGATACCGCCGGAAAGCTCCTTTACCCAGGGATAACGCACCGCGACTTCTTCCGTGTAGCCGAGGTTGAACACCGTCGGCGAACGCTGGGGAATGTCCTTCTTCTCGTAATAGGTGCCCAGCAACCGGTCCCAGACATAGTTGGTGATCCCGTAGTTGCCATCCTCGTGGAAATAGTGATGCTCGTTATGGCGCTGCTTCATGAACTGCACCCACTTCCACTTCGGCTTGAACGAGAGATGCTGGATGCAGTGCATGAACTCGTAATAGCAGGTCGTGAGAATGCCCGCGGCAAAGGCCGCAAGGGCACCGCCCGTCCCGCCGATCAGCCAGCCCACGGGTATCGTGGCGATCGCGATCGTCGGCAGCGTGGTGTGGAGGGCGCCGAACAGCACCTCCAGATGGTTCGGATCCTGATGGTGATCGTAGTGAATGCGCTTCCAGGTCGCGGAAAGCCACTTCACCTTGTACATCCATTGGCCGTGCAGCACGTACTGATGCAGCAGATGCCAGACGAGCGGATATACGAAGATCGCCGCCGCGACCGCGCCCAGCGTTTGGAGCGGTGTCGCAGGAAAGAACAGGAAACCGGCGATGCAAAACGCTGCGATCGAGAGATAGGCGACGATCGTGTAGTGCTGGAAATACGCCACTATCAGGTCGCGCAGCGTCATCCGGTCAAGATAATGCGACCGCTTCCAGAACGGTAGTTGGCTTTGATCGCTCGAAGGGTTTGCAGTGGTCTGCGACACGCTTGGGTTCCTGTGATTTGCGCCCGGCACTTACCAGAGTTCGACGCACCGCGCCATAAGCGCAACTTTGCGGCGGGATTGGGGCCGGCCTCTATTCCTCGGTGCGGATCAGCACCGTCTCTCCGACCAGCGCGAAAAGCAGGAACGGCGCCCATGCCGCGATGAGTGGCGGATAGCCGCCAAAGTTCCCCATGGCCAGCGCGGCGTTGTCTATCACGAAGTACGCGAAACCCAGCGCCATGCCGATGATCGCACGGATCAGGAGCTGGCCCGAGCGGGCGAGACCGAATGCGGCTATAGCCCCCAGCAACGGCATGAGGGTGGCCGAAAGCGGCCCCGACAACTTGTGCCACCACTTGCCTTCAAGCTCGCTGGTGCGACGCCCGGAAGCCTTGAGATCGGCAATCGATTCCGACAATTCGAAAATGTTCTGGCCATCGCCATCAACCGAACTGATCTTGACCTGGACGGGATCCAGTTCCTTCGCCACGACGGTCGATGGAATGTGCTCGTTCGCCGCACTGGCCACGTCGAACCGCACCGGGTTCTCCAGCCGCCAGCCCGGATTGGCGAAGTCCGCACGGGGACTGCGCAACTGTTCCACGACCATGCCATTGGCGTCGCGGCGATACCATGTGACGTTCTGCATCAGGGTCCGCGCACCGCTGCCCGTCACGGTGCCCGCCAGAAGGATATTGGGACCATCCCGCAGGTAGACGTTCGAACGCACGCCTGAATCCTTCGGGATCGGACCATATTCCACCGCCTGCCATGCCTTGAGCGTCGATGTCGCGCGGGTAACGACGCGCTCGTTGAAGGCAAAGCTCAACGCCGAGACCGCAACGGCTGTCAGGAAAAGCGGAGCGAGGACCTGATGCGCCGAAAGTCCGGCCGCTTTCATGGCGATGACCTCGCTATTCTGGTTCAGCGTCGCCAGGGTGACGATCGTCGCCAGCAATACCGAGTAGGGCAGAAAGCGGGCAATGAGCTGCGGAACACGCAAACCCACATAAGTCAGCAGTTCGCCTTGGCCGTTACCTGCATAACCCAGGATCTTGCCGCTTTCCCCCAAAAGGTCGAGCATCTGCAACACCAGCACCAGCATGACCAGCACGGCGAATATCCGCGTGATGAAGAGCCGCGCGAGATACAGCGTGAGCGTGCGCGAGGGGAAGAACTCCAACTGCATCCGTCAGACCGCTCTATGCGGCTGACGCCGCGCAAAAAGGCGGCGAAGCCGCTTGACCACGACATCCGTCCCCCGCTCCAGCCAGCCGATCGCCTGACCGCCGGGTACATAGGCAACGCGCCAGTACATCCACATGATCAGTACCGCGAAGATCACGAAAGGCCCCCACAAGGCGAGGGTGGGATCGACGCGTCCCAACGAAGCGACTTGCTGCCCGTATTCGTTGACCTTGTGATAAGCAGTCACCATCACGATCGACACGAACAACCCCAGCGCCGAAGTCGATCGCTTGGGTGGAATCGCCAATGCGACGGCCAGCAGAGGCAACAAGAGCATCATCACGACCTCGACCATGCGGTAGTTGAAGCTCGCCTGGCTCTTCACGCGCACATCCTCTGGCAGCCCCTTGTTCCAGCCGATGCGCAGAAGCTCGGGAAGGACATATTCACGGTCCGCCTCGCCACGTTTGCGGAATTCCTCGATCGCCGGAAGATCGATGGGCAAGTCATGGCGAGAGAAAGTCAGCACGCGCGGCTTCTGGCCAGGCATGTCCTGCACGATCTGGCCCTGCACCAGCCGCAGCACGATGGTGTCAGGCTGATCGCGCAGCGCAAGAAAACGCCCCTCCCTCGCCGAGATCGACAGGACCTGCCCTTTCTCGTTGGCGACACGGGCGAATATGCCGATCAGCTGCCGCCCCTGGTCACGGCTCTGTTCGATGCGCAGCGCCATGCGATCCTGCAAGGTGGTGAACTCCCCCACCTTGATCGCCGCGCCAAGCGCGCCCGATCGCAACTCGAACTGGAGCTGCTCGTAATAGTACCGCGCGAGCGGCTGAAGATAGCCGACGATCGCAAAGTTCAGACAGGCGAGAACGAGCGCGATCATGTATGGCACGCGCAGCAAGCGCGTATAGCTGAGCCCGACTGCGCGCATAACGTCGAGTTCGCTTGATGTCGCAAGCTTGCGGAAAGCGAACAGGATGCCCAGCATCAGCCCCAGCGGAATGGCAAGGCTGGCGTATTCGGGCAACAGGTTCGCCAGCATCTTGAACACGACGCTCACCGGCCCGCCTTCGGTCGCGACGAAATCGAACAGCTTGAGCATCTTGTCGAGCACGAGCAACGATGCGGCGATCACGAAGACGCCAAGCATCGGCATCAGCACCAGCCGGAAAATGTAGCGGTCTATGGCGGTGATGAACTTCAAGGACGCGTCCGGGCCATTCGGTTGTGCTCAGGCTTGGCGCGCTCGGGCGCTTTCACGGTGGCGATTGCCTAGGTCAACGCTTGGTTGCTGGCAAGGTGCCAAAGGATATCGCTTACGCCAAGAGCAGAGGCCACAGCACCATACCGAGGCCGACCACGCTCACAAGGAAGATGGCGGTGCGCAACCCCGGAATACCGGCCCAGTAGACAGGAAGATAGACCACCCGCCCACCAAGCCAGAGCCAGCCCCCGAGTTCGGTTGCCGGGCTCGTCCGACCGGCGATGACGACACCGGTCAACGCAATCACCGCAATCGGCAGGGTTTCAAGGAAATTGGCCTGGGCGCGCACCAGCCTGCCAGCGATCGGGTCCAGCGGCGGCAACGCTTCGTCGCGCGCGCCCATGTTCCACTTCGCGCCGTACTGCCTGGTCTTGAAATGCGCGGCAGCGAAAATATGGGCAAGAAGGAGCACGGCGCTCCAGGCAAGGATCTGAATTTCAACGTGCACGCGGCTTTCTCCCGAATTGAGATGGAGCGCACTGGTTCAGGCCTTTTCCAGCGTGCACTGGAGCGGATGCTGGTTCTGCCTGGCGAAATCCATCACCTGATTCACCTTGGTTTCGGCGATCTCATAGGGGAAAATGCCGCATACTCCGACCCCCTTCTGGTGGACATGGAGCATCACGCGCGTCGCCTGCTCTAGATCCATGTGAAAGATGCGCTTGAGAACCATCACCACGAATTCCATCGGGGTGTAATCGTCATTCAGCATCAGCACCTTGAACTGGCTGGGTTTCTTGGGCTTGGCGCGGGTCTTGGTGGCGATGCCGACCTGTCCCTCGCCGTCCTGGCCGGAATCCTCGTCCTGCGCGGCACTAATACACGGCCACGGGCGTGAATCGGCAAGGTTGGAATGACGATGCATGAAACGTGAATATCGCAAGCGATGCCCGGTCTACAAGCCATCGCTTGCCAAAAGGCCGAAATGGCAACAGACCGGACGGGTTCCCCCGTCCGGTCCTGTCAAGCTGCCCGTAGACGCCGATGCCCTGCTCGCGCATGCGCCGACGCCTTTCGGCTCCAATCAGGCAGCCTGGCGAACCTTCTCGACAGCGAGGCTGACGCGACCGGAAATCGGCGCGACGACTTCGTTGGCGAGCTTCAGCAGAGCCTCGGTGTTCTTCGAACCCTGGGCAACCGCGCTGTCAAAGCTCTTGCGGAACAGATCACTCTGGACCTTGAAGAAATCAGAGGGTGACTTGACCGCGGTCAGTTCCTTAACGTCCGCAGTCAGCGTCTCGAAAGCCGAGCGGCTCTCGGCCACGATGTTGGTGCCCAGGTCCTGCAGACCTGCCGCGAGGATCTTGCCCGATTCGACCACGGCATCGACATTGCCCTTGGCGAAGTCATTGTACTCGCCAAACGCCGCGGTGGTCTTGGAAAAGGTCTCTTTCGCCTTGTCCTGCGCGTCGGTAAAAATGTTCTTGAAGCCTTCCGTGAAGGTAGCGCTCATATCCATGGTCGGGTCCTTAAACTTAAAATTCGGAGGAAATATCGACAGAGTGGAAATTTCAGATGCGACGACCTTGGCTGTCGCGGGCCTTGCGGTCGGCTTGGGTCGCACCGACTTTGGGGAAGAAGACGCCGGCTTGGCCACAACACGGCGAGCGGCCTTGGCTGGGCGCTTCAACGCCTTGACGGGCTTGGCCGCAGCCTTCCCGGCAACGGCAAGCTTCGCCTCTGGGACCAGGGTCGCTTCAATCGACTTTACCGGTTCATCCACAGGCACCGCATCGGAGACCTTTCGGCCGCGCTTCGCCTTGGACGGGAAAGCGACCGGCACGACATCGGCCGCAGGCATTCCGGCTTCCGTCAAACCCACCACCTCGGCGGCAGCGGCATAGGCCTTCTCCGCAGAGGCTTCAGCCTTGATGGCATCTTCGCTGGCCATATCCGGCACGTCCCTTTGCCATGAGGCGACGACGAACGCGCCTCCAGCTTCATGTTGCATTGCACAATACTCTTTATACCCCAAGCGGGTCAAGCGATTTTTGTGCACTGCAACATAAATGAAATGGAAGGTCCGGAGGACCATCGCAATCGGCACCCGGCTCAGCGCATGCAGACGTAACGCCCCGGCGCATCCTCGATCACGCGGTCACCACGACCACCCGGCTTGCGCTTAGCCGTTGCCGGCACCTCGACCGAGTCATGCGCCTGCAGCCAGCCCAACCAGTGCGGCCACCAGCTTCCCGGATGCTCTTTCGCGCCGGCGATGAATTCGCCCAGCGTCGCCGCAGGCCCCTCATTGGTCCAATAACGGTACTTGGCAGCCGCCGGAGGATTGACCACACCGGCGATATGACCGGAACCCGCAAGCAGAAAAGTCCAGGGAGCCCGCAAGTGACGCGTGAACTTCCACACACTGTCGGGAGGCGCAATGTGATCCTCGCGGCCGGCCTGGATATAACACGGCGTATCGATGCGGGTGAGATCTATCGGGCTACCGTCCGCGCTTAGCGAGTCGGGCAGGACCAGACGATTGTCGCGATAGAGATCGCGCAGATAGTCTCGGTGCCACTTCCAGGGCAGATTGGTGACATCTCCGTTCCAGTGCAGCAAATCGAAGGCGGAGTAATCCTCACCAAGCAAGTAGTTGCTTTCGACGTAGTTCCAGATCAGCTCGTTGCCGCGCAACAGGTTAAAGGCGGTGGCCATATAGCGCCCATCGAGGAAACCCTGCCCCGCCAGATGGCCCATCGCTTCGATCTGCGCGTCATCGATGAAATGCTTGAGATCGCCGGCATCGGCGAAATCGACTTGCGCGGTGAAGAACGTCGCGCTCTTCACCTTCTCCGCCTCGCCCCGCCGTGCCAGCACAGCAAGCGTCGCCGCCAGCGTGGTGCCGGCGACACAATAACCGACGACATGCGCTGCTGGCACCGCCAGCCTTTCCCGGACAACATCCACGGCTTCGATCTGCGCGCGAATATAGTCGTCCCAGACGACATCGGCCATTTCCGGTCCGGCCGACTTCCACGAGACGATGAAGACGGTAAGCCCCTGCTCCACCGCCCAGCGCACGAAGCTCTTCTTCGGATTGAGGTCCAGGATGTAGAACCGGTTGATCCACGGCGGGAAGATCACCAGAGGCACGGCCAGCACCTTCTCGGTAACGGGCGAATACTGGATGAGCTGGTACAACGGCGTCTCATGCACGACCTTGCCGGGCGTCACCGCGATATTCTCACCAAGCTTGAAGGCATCGGGATCGGTATGGCTGAACTGGCCACGCTTCATGTCCGCGATCATGTGCTCCATGCCGCGCAACAGGCTTTCGCCCCGTGTCTCGATCGCACGCTCGATCGCCAGGGGATTAGTCAGCGGGAAGTTGGCCGGGCTCAACGCATCGATCACCGTCCGGGTGGCGAAACGCAACTGTTCCTTGCGCGCAGGCTCCAACCCCTCGACCTTGTCGGCCATCGCCGTCAATTGGTCGGCCAGCATCAGATAAGTCTGGTGAACGATCGCGAAGAACGGTTGTTCGCGCCACTTGGGGTCGGCGAAACGCCGATCGCTGCGCGGAAGCGCCGACGCTCCTTTTTGGTTATCCTCCCCCTTAGGGCCGATGCCGTACTGGCCCAGCACATTTTCCCATAATTCCAGCCCTTCGCCCCAGAGCCGCTTTTGCGTTTCGAACGGCATCTGACCCAGCCAACCAGACGCCAGTGAAGCGATCTTGCCGAACTCGCCGAAGCTTTCCGCGGATTGTCCGGCGCGCTCCGCCTGGCCTGTCTGAAAATCAAGCCACATATTCTGAATGCGGCTGGCGATATCAAGCCAGTGCGCCGCATGGCCGTTCGCATCTTCGGCAAGCGGCGCCAACCGGCTGAACAGTTCAGCCAGAGTTTCCGACTGCTTGACGATCATTTCTGCGATCTGTTCCGCAGCGCCGTTCGCGTTGCGGGTATCGTCGGTCATGCAAGGCTCTCCGGCGCGGCGCGCGATATCAGTCGAGAGTCCAGTTTATCCGCTAATTTCTGCGATGAACAGCAGGCATCGGCCATTTGCCAGAGACAAATTATGGCCCTAGAGGATTGGTGCGGCAATTCCGCCGCATCAATTTGGATTGCAAGAGGTCATGGAAGACGAGTTCTACCGCATCAAGCGACTGCCACCCTACGTCATCGCCGAAGTGAATGACATGCGGGCAGCAGCACGCGCAGCGGGCAGGGACATCATCGATCTCGGCATGGGCAATCCGGACCTGCCGCCGCCGGCCCACGTCATCGACAAGCTGTGCGAAGTGGCGCAAAAACCCGACGCCCACGGCTATTCGGCGTCAAAGGGCATTCCCGGCGTACGCAAGGCGCAGGCGAATTACTATGCACGCCGCTTCGGCGTGGAACTGGATCCCAACACCGAAGTCGTCATGACCATGGGATCGAAGGAAGGCCTGGCCAGTCTGGCGACGGCGATCACCGCTCCCGGTGACGTCGTGCTGGCGCCGAACCCCAGCTATCCGATCCACACCTTCGGCTTTATCATCGCCGGGGCCACGATCCGCTCGGTGCCCACCACGCCCGACGAGAACTACTGGCGCGCGCTTGACCGGGCGATGGCCTTCACCGTGCCGCGCCCATCGATACTGATCGTCAATTATCCGTCGAACCCGACGGCGGAGACGGTCGATCTCGCCTTCTACGAACGGCTGGTCGCCTGGGCGAAGGAGAACAAGGTCTGGATCCTGTCGGACCTCGCCTATTCCGAGCTCTATTACGACGGCAACCCGACGCCTTCGATTCTGCAGGTGCCAGGCGCCAAGGACGTCGCCGTCGAGTTCACCTCGATGTCGAAGACTTTCTCGATGGCCGGATGGCGTGTCGGTTTCGCGGTGGGCAACAAGCGGCTCATCGCGGCATTGACCCGCGTGAAGAGTTATCTGGATTATGGCGCGTTCACGCCGATCCAGGCGGCCGCCTGCGCCGCACTGAACGGTCCGCAGGACATCGTGGAGATGAATCGCACCCTCTACCAGAAACGCCGCGACGTGATGGTCGAAGCGTTCGGCCGTGCGGGTTGGGAAATTCCTTCCCCGCGCGCTTCGATGTTCGCCTGGGCGCCGCTGCCGCCAGCGCTCAAGGACATGGGATCGCTGGAATTCTCCAAGCAACTCCTCACCCACGCCGAAGTCGCGGTAGCGCCAGGCGTTGGCTACGGTGAGGACGGCGAAGGGTTCGTGCGCATCGCCATGGTCGAAAATGAACAGCGGCTCCGCCAGGCGGCGCGCAACATCAAGCGTTACTTGTCCAGCATGGGCGTGAACAGCACGGCCGCCTGACACGGTATCCAGCCCCCGGCGACTGATCGTGCGGGGGCTGGTTCGCATTGGATGCTAACGCTCGGTTTACCCCCTAAGCGCCATGATCGGCCCGGGGCGAAAGCGATGGAGTGTTCGCCATGAAGCATCTCTTTTCCGCGAACGACCGTGTCAGCCTGGCAATCGATGATCTCGGGATCGCGCACCTACGCCTGACACGTCAGGCCAAGCTCAACGCACTCGATCCGGAAATGATCGAGGCTCTGCTGGATGCTGGCCAAACTCTTTTCGACATGCCCGGACTGCGCTGCGTCGTGATCGCCGGCGAAGGCAAAGCTTTTTGCACGGGGCTGGATCTTTCAACGTTCCAAGCCGCACTCGATGCCGACGGCATTCCCCTTACCCAACGGACCCATGGCAACGCCAATCGGTTTCAGCAGGTCGCGATGCAATGGCGCAAGCTGCCGGTCCCGGTCATCGCCAGCATCCACGGCGCTTGCCTGGGCGGCGGACTGCAACTTGCCGGCGGAGCAGACGTTCGCATCGCAGCGCCCGACACACGGCTCGCCATCCTGGAAATGCGTTGGGGAATCGTACCGGATATGGGCGGCTTTGCCCTATGGCGCGGATCCGTTCGCGACGACGTGCTGCGGGAACTGACTTACACGAACCGCGAATTTTCCGGAGAAGAAGCGATCTCGTTAGGCTTCGTCACTCTTGTAGACGCCGATCCCGTGGCCCGTGCAACCGCCATTGCACAAGATATCGCGAGCAAGAGTCCCTCTGCAATCCGCGCGGCCAAGACACTTTTCAACCGCTACCTCGATCTGGGCACCGACGAAATCCTGCAGGAGGAAAGCTTCGCCCAGCAACGCCTGCTCGGCACGAAAAACCAGATCGAGGCCGTGCGGAGCCAGATGGAAGGACGGCCAGGAACATTCGGCGATCCTTAAGGGCAAAGCCTGCGGGAACTACTTGTACATTCCATCGCGCAAGTTGATGCGATGTTCGACCCACACCTTCAGCGCGGCAAGCATCTGCGCCCAGCCCATGCAATTGCCATAGGATGCATCGAGACCGGCCTGATTCTCGCTCCATCCTTCCTCCACGATGCTGACCAGCGTGCGCGTATCGTTATCGAGCGAGGTGAACTCCATCGTCACGCGCGTCTTCTGGCCAACCGGTCCATCGACCTCGTGGGCATCCCACTGCAATACGATGCGACGGTCGCGTACGACCTCCAGCACATCGACAGGAAAGCGGCCAGGGAAGTCATGGAAATCCCAGCTTACGGTCACACCAGGCTCGATTCGGCCTTTCGCGCCGCCCGTGGTGAAATATGATGAGAGTTCAATAGGATCGACCACCGCCTCGAACACGGTGTGCACGGGGCGCGAGACATGCGCGAACACCCTGAACTTGAGATCCATTGCCTTGGCTCCTCTCTTGCGACTCGGCTCAATATGTTATATTATGATAACATGTCTCCATCTGACCGCCAAGACGCCGTTTTCCGGGCCCTCGCCTCACCGGTGCGGCGCGGACTGCTCGATCATCTGCGAGATCTGCCCATGACTACAGGCCAGCTCTGCGCGCTGTTTCCCGAGCTTGACCGTTGCAGCGTGATGCAACACCTGAAAGTTCTGGAAGCTGCCGATCTCGTCATCGTGGAACGGCGCGGACGAGAGCGCTGGAACTACCTCAACGCCCTGCCGATTCACGAGATTCACGAACGCTGGATCGGCCCGCATGCCGCCACCGCAACCGCCCGACTGGCCGCCCTGAAGCGCGTACTCGAAAAACCAGTCCGTATCGCCGCCGAACGCGAGAACTGACAGCTCTCCCGGCTTGCCCAAACCGCTGCCAGAAGGCATGGGACTGGACAAAATTGGAGAGTACGATGCCACAGGAACGCACACTCGACTCGATACGGGTCGATTATCCGGCACCCGACAACGTGCCCAAGGATCGCAAGGTCGATCTCAACTGGGTTCAGGGATTTCACCCGAACAGCCTCGTCGATCCATATGAACCCTGCGGTTGGCTAAGCGGGCCTGACATTCCGCGCCTGCTCTACAACGCCTCGCCGCCGGACACCCATGGGGCAACCAATCGCCCCGGGCATTGGGTCGTCACCCATTACGACGATATCAATCGCGTCTACACCGACAACGAACTGTTCTCAAACCGTGGCACGGCCGAATTTCAGGCTATCATCGGCGAGACTTTCCGGTCGATCCCGCTGGCAGTCGATCCGCCGGAACATGGCAAGTACCGCATGTTTCTCATGCCTTATTTCGCGCCCGTCCGGTTGAACAAGATGCAGGACGAGATCCGCGCCATCGCCGTCGAGATGATGGACGAGTTCGTCGACAAGGGCGAAGTGGACTTCGCATGGGATTTCGCACGGGTCTTCCCGGTGCGCATCTTCATGAACCTTATGGGCTTCCCGCCGGCCATGTTCACCCAATTCCTCGATTGGGAATGGGATATCCTGCATTCGAACAGTCACGAGAAGATGGGCGCCGCATTGCGCGGCGTACTCAATTTCCTGCGCAGCTTCATCGCAGAAAAAGAAAAGAGTCCCGACGAACATCTCGTCTCGCACATCGTCCACGGCCAGGTTGAAGGACGTCCGCTGAACGAAGAGGAAAAGATCGGCATGGTCTGGTTCCTCTGGCTTGGGGGGCTGGATACCGTCGCGGCGACGCTCAGCCAGATGTTCCGCCGAATGGCGTTGCAACCCGAAATCCAGCGCCAGCTTCGCGAAAACCCGGAACTCAATCAGCCCGCTGTCGAGGAATTCCTGCGCACCCAGCCGATCCTCAGCACCACCCGCAGCGCCAAGAAGGACTTCGAATGGGACGGCGTGACCATCCGCCAGGGTGACAAAATCATGTGCGTGAACCCGTCAGGGAACTTCGATCCGGCAAAGTTCGAAAACCCTCGGGAATTCGATCCCGCCCGCAAGGGCAACCGTCACTTCACCTTCGTTGGCGGCGTCCACCTCTGCCTCGGAGCTCCGCTAGCCCGCCGCGAGTTGCGCATCGTACTGGAGGAATGGTTCAAGCGTATCCCGGAATTCCGCCTCAAGCCCGGCGCCGATCCCTCGGTCTATCCGGGCCTGCTGTCGATCCGCAACCTGCCCCTCGTATGGGACGTGGCGAAATAACAGTCAGGCGATTGCACCCCTCCTGAAACCGGGAGGGGTGCAATCGCTACTGCTCCAGCCGTTTCTCCATCGCGGCAAGATCCGTCTGCGTATTGACGTTGCCGGGATCGACCGACGGCTGGATCGCGCGGGCGCCGATCATTTCGGCGAAGCGCCGCATGGCATGGCTGCCTTCACCCTGCAAAATCGCCTCGATCGCGCCGACTGCGCTGGCCGGCCAGATCCCAACCACCGGCTGCGTCATCAGGAACGCGGGCGCCGTGCCGAGCAGATCCGGCAGGTTATCTGGAAGCAGCACGGAATCGACCCCACAGGTCAGCACCACCTCGTAATTTTCATCGCGGGCGTGATGCAGAGCAGCGGCGATACCGGCAAGCGGCCCCATACCGGCACGCGGCCAGTCGGGCAGCGTTGGCGCGGGCGCGAGGCCGCGGCCAACCACCACGACATGCTCGCACCAGCCCGACAAAGTATCGACCGCACGCGCGATCAATGTGCGCCCCTGCAATTCGGCGAGCGCCTTGTCGCTGCCGAAGCGCGTGGAACCGCCGCCGGCCAGAACCGCCCCAAGGATCATGAGAATACTCCGCCATCCAGCGAGTATCGGGACACGAAAGCAATGCTTGCGGTCTTGTTCATGGGATGACCTCATATCTGTGGAGCAGACCGCTATAACGCTCACCGCGCTGTTACAGGCAAGAGACAATCTTGCCAGACAGCGCCGCAACCGCTCCAATGACGGCAATGAAGACATTGCGCGATCCCCAGAACCTGCTGACCGAAGGACTTGCCGCGATCCGCGCGCAGTTCCGCGTGCCCACTACATTCGCAGGGCCCGTCATCGCCGCAGCCGAAGAAGCCGCCCGCCGGAAACCGGGTGAACATGCCGACTGGACGGAGCGGTCTTTCGTCACCCTCGATCCCGCGAGCGCCACCGATCTTGACCAGGCATTCGCAATCGAAGCCGCAGGCAGCGATATCCTGCTGCATTACGCCATCGCCGACGTAGGCTGGTTCGCAAGGGAAGGTGGACCGCTCGACACCGAGGCATGGGAGCGCGGCACGACGTCGTATCTCCCTGATGGCAAAGCCAGCCTCTATCCTCCGGCGCTCAGCGAAGCGGCGGCAAGCCTGCTTCCCGACGGCCCTCGCCCGGCGGTAGTGCTGACCGTACGTATCGCACCCGATGGCAAGTCCATACTGGAAGGCGCTCGGCGCGCATTGATCCGAAGCCGCGCCAAATTGGCGTACGAAACGGTGGTGGAGGATGAGTTGCCCGCCGGCTTCGCAGAGATCGCAATGCGCGTGACGGTCGCTGAAAACGCGCGGGGAGCCTCGCGCGTCGATCCTCCGGAACAGGAAGTCGCCATCGATCGCGCCGGAAGGCTGACGCTGCGCTTCCGTCCCAAACTGATTGCCGAAGAACGCAATGCGGCGCTCTCGCTCGCCGCCAATCTTGCCGTTGCCGACGCCATGCTGGCGGCCGGCACCGGACTGTTCCGCGTAATGCCCCCTCCACCGCCCGAATCCGAGGGCCGTCTGCGTCGCACCGCCGCAGCCTTTCATCTTCACTGGCCGGAAGCCATTCCACTTGAACAGTTCGAACGTCGGCTCCACCCCCGCGACCCGCGGGTCGCCGCCTTTATGCTGGCGATCCGCCGTGCCGGTAACGGCGCATCCTATGAAGCCTACCAACCAGGTCAAACGCCATGGCATACGGCAATGGCCGCGACTTATGCGCATTGCACCGCGCCCCTCCGACGGCTCGCCGATCGCTATGTCCTGGAGGCCGCACTCGCCATAGCCAATGGACAGCCGGTGCCTGATACCATCGCCAGCGCCTTCGAGCGCTTGCCCAAGGTCATGCGCAAGGCCGAAGCGCGCGACGGCCAAATCGAACGCGCGGTCATCGATCTTGCTGAAGTAGCACTACTGGCCAATCATGAAGGACAAAGCTTTTCGGCGGTCGTCACCGATATCGGTGAAACCGGTGCGCGCATCCAGCTTTCCGACCTACCCGTGGTCGCACGCACCAAGGCGCATGGCGTGATCCCGGGAAGCACGATCCGTGTAAAGCTGCTCACCGCCGATGTGCAACGCCGCCAACTGGAGTTCCAACGTATCGGCTGAATCCGATTGCGCTGCGGCACGGCGATTGTTAGGGGCGCTTCCCTGCCCCGGATGGCCCGATGGCGGAGTGGTTACGCAGAGGACTGCAAATCCTTGCACGCCGGTTCGATTCCGGCTCGGGCCTCCACGCAGTTTATCGTTATTTCACAGTGACTTATGATGCCGGGAATTAAGACGGAATTCACGGGACTTACCGAACTATTTTGGCGCGAATGGCCCGCCAAGAGACTGAAATAGCTCGGGAATTCCTGCCAAATTAAAGGCGAAACGACCCAGATTCTCTCGCCCAATTTTTGCAGCAACGGTTTTGAGATCAACTGCATCTTTCGATGCATAGCGGTTCGTTACAAGCTCGATCCTCCAACCTAATTTGCGCATTCTCCACCGACGGGAGTGTGGTGGCTATAACCGCGCAATTCAGCGGGTCTGACCTCAATCAATTGAGTCTCCGCCTGCGCGCTACGAGCGGGCATTTGGCCTCGAATTACCGAGAGTCTCTGGGCCCAAAACTGCAGCGACGGATTTGACCGATGAGTGGCCACTGACGCCGACAGAGCCGCCGTTTCCGGGTCTGGGAAAGGGCATCGGAAGCTGCCGCTCGTTCACCTGCTGCATGGCATCTCGGCGACGCCCGAAAACCTCTTGGTCGTCGTTCAGCGATCGAGATGCACTATCTGGCATCAAAAGCCTCGACGCCCTCAAAGACGGCGAAGCAAGCTCTTGATCGAAATCATGCAAAACTCGATTGCCCATGTGACTTGCACCGGGGTGAGTTGCGGTTGCGGCGCGGCGCCCGCACCATGCGCGTCGGGATTGCGAACTTCGGCAAAGAAGCGCTTCAACATCTCGGCTTCCCAGGGTTCGATGAATCGCCCGTTTCGCGCGCTGACCAATGTATCGATAACATGGGCCGCGCCGCGTTCGCGTCCTGTCAGCCAGCCCTTCCCCGCACTGACGATCTTCACCGTGCTTTCCAGCGCGCGGGCCGCGTAGAGGGCCGGATTGGGGCCGCCATTGTCCCGGAGCGACAAGGCTTGCTGCATATCGATGCGGACATTGTCCCATTGCGTATCCGCTACCAGGTCCCAGAACGGGTCATGCACCGCCTGTTCGACGACAGGTCCATCCGAGGGTTCGAACCGGCCGCCGCGATAGACGAGGCGAAGACCTTGGGAGGTCAACATGTCGGCAAGGTTCGCGGCGATCGGATCGAGACGGGGACCGAAGCGCGGCGCGGCAACCTTGAGCAACAGCTCGAGGAAACTGAGCCGCTCGGTGGCCGGCGCGCGCGCATCTGTCAGATAATTGAGGGCATCTTCCGCGTAACAGTCATCATCGTCCAGGATATGATGAGTATAGCGGAACAGGGCGCCCCGTCCCAGGGCCATCGCCGCGGCATCGTGCGCTGCGACGACCAGCTCGTTCATCGCGCTGAAGCGCATGAAATTGTAGCCCGACATCAGCGGCTCGAACACACCGCGCTTCATCAGAACGGCGGCGGCGGAGAGAAACCGCTCGGCCGCGCCGTCGGGCGAGCCTGCAAATGGATCAATGCCGCGCACCCGGTTGGCGAAACAGCTGGCGTCAAACTCCACGTGTCTACTCCATCGGGTGGTCGCGAACGCGTCTCGTCAGGCGAGGCGCTCAGCCAGTGCCTGTCTGTAGTCGTCGATCTCATATTGCAGCATGTCGTCGGCCGTGTCGAAGAGTTGGGCGAGCCGCTCCCAATAAGCCCGATTGGCGTGCTTGTGCCCACCGGCAAGTAGAGCTTCGATCACGTAGCGGCGCATGCCGGCGAGTTCACCGCCGTCATCGTGCAGGGTGCGCACTGTACGCAATATGACCTCGTGCAGTGCCTCCACGACCTGGCCATCAATCCGCTGCGACGTGACCAGAGCATGGAGCACACTGCCGAGCGTATGGGCTGATGCATGCGGAATAGTGCCCGGAAACCGTTCGCGCTCGGGGATGGCACGGTGCGGCGATGGATCTGGCAGATGCTCGTAGAGTGTCACCCAGCTCTTCACGTGCTGGATCAGCTCGTAGAGCAGGCGTGCGGCGCGGATGGGAAATTCTGCGCTGCGGTCGATCGCTTCGCCGCCGGAATCGTATCCTCGCTCGAGACGCTCGGCGATATGGGCGAGGTAATAGACCCACATGTGGTCTGCCACGCCCTGCTTCGCCGCGGAGGTGACCATCACGCTGAAGAAGAACATCCCCATGTAGGTTGGGTCGGTCAGATGCTCGCGATCGAAATTGTCGGCGGAGTCATTGAGCCAGGTCCAGTAGCCCGGCCTCTCGGTGCCATCGAGCAGTCGCTCGACATAGTCTCCGACCCCTTTCCAGGCCGACAAGTCGGAAGCGATGTTCGCGTCGGCGAACAGGAAGTGCAGGAGCCGGTTGCGGGCAGGGAGGCGATATCCGATCATCCCTTCTGCCGCGTCGTTGGTCGCGAGCTCCTGGTACAATGCGCTGCCGGGCCTCCCCATCAGCTGGCCGAGGTAACGCTCGCAAACCTCCCGGCCGCCGAATTCGCGCTGACGCAGCAGGCAGATCGCAAAATAGGGGCGTCGTTCAACGATATAGTCCAGAATCGGGGGCGCATTCCCTAGGAGCAACAGCATATCGCTCGCCGCATGCTCCGCGCGGGCGTGGGAGGGGACGGCTCGCGCCAGTACTCGTACGGGAGCCGCAGCCCACATCGGCCAGTTTTCACCGATGACCTTCTGATCGAGATTACGGCGCGCGAATCGCGCGTAAGAATTTTCCGGGACCGGCCCGAAATCCTTCAACTGATCGTACAGTCGTTGCCGCCGGCATTGGCGCCGGCTCGCCTTCGCCAGAAGCGTCATGTGCGGCTCGAGCAGCTTCAGCGCATCGCCATGGTGGCCTTCGTCGATTTGCGTGGTGGCGAGCTCCGTGAAGGCCGGAATGCTGGTCAGTGACGGCCGCGATCGGCGATGAATCAAAACCGCGGCGATTAGCCAAGCCAAGGCGATCAGAAAGGCGAATTTTCGCGGCACCCCCGGTTCGGCTTCGCCTAGCGTGAGCCAAGGGCAGATGCTGCCGAGCGCCTGGGGACAGGCCGGAGGTCTCAGATCCAGCAGTTCGAACGCCAAGATTGCCATGCAGGCTGGCACAGCCACAAGCGCCTGCGCGCGCCATGACAACGACGCTTGCAGACGCTGCACCGGCGGCAGCACGGCGTAGATCGCGGCGACGAGGGCAAGCACCGTCAGAAAGCCGTCGAGTGTCATCGGCTGCCCCTAGGCGCTTGTGTTGCGCCGCGGCGCGGCTTCACCGCGGTGCCGAAAACACGATCTGTTCGCCGCTGGGTCATTCGATGATGACGTGGAAAGGCGGGCTCTTGGCGACTAGAACATCGTCCTGGCGCCGCAGGACAAATGCTTCGACGATGTGGATGCCGCGATAGGCAATGTCTTCCCAGCGACGGTTGCCCGATGTCGGAGCATAGAATTCCCCGCGCCCATTGCCGAGCGCCATCGCCATGATGCCGGTATTCGTCACGCGCCACTGTACGCGGTAGCCCGCTGGCAGCGGTTGTCCGCCATCGAGGGTGAGATCGAACCAGATGCCCCCGCTACGCCGCAGCACGTCATCGCGCCGCACCGGCGTCGAGATGCTTGCGCTCCGCGACGTTTGCCATTGGGCGGTGACCTGCACGTTCGACGACACGGATGCAAGCGATGGCCAGGGCGGCTGCCGCATGTGCGGAGGCTGGTTAAACCAGGTTGGAAGGATGGCGATGCCGAGCCTACGCACAACATCGACGATCGCGTCGGCATGATGCGCCGTCGTTGCCAGGAGCGTCGCAGCCAGGCTGACACCTTCATCGACGCTTGCGGCAGCCTTGATGACTTCGCTCTTGGCGAAGTCGTCGCCGAACACCTTGCGCCAGGCCTTGATGCTCTGCAAGCGATCCTCGAGTTCATAAGCCTCGTCGATCCAACCGCGATACTTGTGAATGAAGATGCGGAAGTTCGCGTATTGCGTTTCGGTCCAGGCGCTGGCGAAGTCTTCGCTGGACAGCTTCGGGTTCTCGACCCGCGGCTTGGCCGGACGGTCCTGTAACCAATCGTCGAGCCGCCCCATCACGGTTCGAAGCGTCGTCGGAACGTCGGCGAATTCGTTAGAATCCTTATCGTACCATTCCACCTGCTTGCCCAGCAGCGTCGTCAACAGGACAGAGGGGCACGTGAAGGTCGTCTTGATGTCGCGCAGATACTTTAGCAGCCGCGTGACCTTGCGGAAGGAGTTCGAACCGGACAGCGCGTTCCGCTCGCGCAGCCACTTGGTATATTCGATCGGTTCGCTTCGCTCGAAGCTATCCGTTAGCCGGTTGCAGACCTCAAGACTGCCTTCCCACAGACGATTCTTGACGCAGGGCGCGAGGTCGACCTTGCGCTCACCGGCATAGGTGATCGTCACGCAGTAATCCCAAGTCTTCGCCTTGTCCCCATAGGTGGCGCTAGCGGCAAAGACCTTGCCCAGTGATGTCACGTAGTCCGCGGCGGTCCAGCCGTCGACGGCTTCGACCATCACCAGCAGGTCGGCATCGAACTCGCCACCGTCGACCGGCTTGATGATCGTGTCGTGTGCCCAAGAACCTTGCTCCTCGAACCCGCGGATTGTCGGCTCCCAAGCGCATTGACGAATAAAACTCTGCAGTGCCTCGACATTATTCTCAAGGTTCTTGATGCGTGTATGGTTGAGATTGACGGTGTCTTTCAGGAAATCCGTGAATTGACTAGTCAGCTTTGCCATTGCCTGCCCATTCCCGCCCTTTGCCAGATATGTAGGGGCGATGTCCGAAAAGCATATATGGTTTTCGGACAAAATATGTGGATTGGCGAAGGCACCCTCAATACAATCCGACCCACATAGAACGGACAGTGCGATGAACACGATTCCCGCCCGGCAAAATATGGAATCGGCGCTCAAGCAATTGCACGCTCGCCAATGGACCTACGTCATCGCCAACCGACTCATGGTTGCGCAGATCGTCCTGACTGTCCTCGTGCCGATCACCGGCGCAGTACTCACCCTATGCTTTCCCGCGGTGCGCCCCCATTTTGCAGCGCTCGCGCTTGTCGTGTTGGTGCTCGATACGGTGCTGCTGGACCGACAATACAAAGCCGTCCTCAAGCGCGGTGCGAAGCTTGGTGAAAAGTTCGATAGTCTTGTGTTGGGCCTGCCTTGGAATGCCTTTATCGCTGGCGACGAGTCAGAAAGCGAAGATGTCTACGCCGCAGCATCGGCCTGGCGCAAACGGCACACCGATGAGAAGTTGCTAGACTGGTATCCGATCGCTTCCGGCGAATTGCCGCTCGCGCTCGGCCGTATCGTCTGCCAGCGGACTAATCTGCGCTACGACAGCCAATTGCGCCGCAGCTACGGCACGATCATTCTGGTCACGGTCGGCCTTGTCGCACTCTCCTTGATCGTGGTGGGCCTGGTCCAGGATCTGAATATGACCGCTTGGGTCTTGACGCTCGCACCGGCTACGCCGCTCCTTTCTTGGGCGGGACGCGAGTTCTATCGGCAGCGCGACACCGCGGAACAATTAGAGGACCTCACCAAAAAAGCCCGCGGTTTCTGGAAACGGGCCCTGGAGGGAGCCTGCGATGAGGATCGCTGCCTCAAGGAATCGCGCGAACTTCAAGACGCGATCTATCTGCGCCGTTCGACGAGCCCACTGATCATCCCGTTCCTCTATCGCATCAAGCGACTCGGCCTCGAGGATCAGATGAACGAGGCTGCGAACAACTTTCTTGAGGAGTATCGGGCCAAGGCGGGCGAGGTCGCTTGATCCCGACAATCCCGCCGACATAGCGGACGATCGGCCCAACGCGCCGCTTCCTCGAAAGCGGCCGTTCATTCATAGGACTGGGTTGAGGCCATGAATTGGCGGAGATAGCCCGCGCGCCTCGGCGTTGCTAAGATGCGCGGCATGTCGGGCAAGAAACAGCATTTCATCCCACAAAGCCTTCTGAGCGGATTTGGCTTTCAGAAGCGCGATCGAACCTACGTCGTAGCCTACACCTATGACCGCGGCACATTTACGCCTGCGATCGATGGCATTGGCGCTGAACGCTACTTTTATTCTGAACTCGCCGTCGATGGGGCCACCGAGACCCTCGACGATAAGATCACGAACTACGAACAGTCATTCCCGAAGCTTCTTTCTGCACTGCGCTCGCTGAACGATGGCGAACGGGTCGATGACATACGGGCAGCAGAATTTGTTACGCACCTAGCTGTTCGCAATGATCACTTCCGCAAGTCGGTTACTGCCGGTGCCGCACGTCTGTTCGGCGGTATGGCCGAAGCATTTGCCGACGAAGGCACGGCGCGGGGCATGCTCGGTCTGATCGATGAGAGGCCGTCTGGGGCATTCGCGGAAGAGATCGCGAAGATGTGGGGGCAATATGGTTCGCTTTTCTCACTCGCGGGGATGTCGGAAGACCAGTTCACCGCGTTAATGTTTGCCGCAGCGAAGGAAAGCTTCTCCTCGTTCCATCTCGAGATGGCGGACCAGATCTCGACGATGTTCGATAGGATGACAGACGGTCTACCTAGTGTGGCGGCGAGTTCTCAACGCAAGAGTCTGTCAGAATCGCTTTCGCCTCCTCTGCGCATTGAGAAACTTGCCACTTTGGAGTGGCGCGTGGACTACACCTCTTCGGCGCTTGTCCTCCCAGATTGCGTCTCGGTTGTCTTCGATCGGAATGGCGATGTGCATCCGACCATGTTGGCGGATCTGGACGAGTTGGAAACCGTCTTGATGCCACTGTCCTCAAACCGCCTTCTGGTCGGATCGCGACGTGGAGACGTAGTTCCGCAAGAGCTAGTTAACGATGCCTTTGTCGGGTGCTCGTGGGATTTCTTCGTCGCCCGAGATGGAACTTCCGAATTGGAGAACAAACGAAAATTGCTTCGCACCCGCGTTTTCGAGGTTGTCGACGACATAGTGGCGGAGGCGATCAGTGAGGCTGTACCAGGCGGAATCGCTTGAGCTTACTCGTTCGGCGCCTGCTGATCCTCATTGGCGCGATGACGAGCCTCACGCTCAGCCGTTTCACCCTGTTTCGGGCTTTTCAAAGTCGTGCACTTACCAAACGCTATAGCGGTAGCGCCGCTTGATTGCGTTGCCGGCGTGCGGCATCGCCTGAGATGACCGGCGGATGGATTGATGCATGCCTGAGACAGATGAGAGGCTACCGAAAGGCGATCCCCGTGTGATCTGCTTCGAGGGAAGAGAAGACCAGGCGGCCGTCGAAATGTCGGTCGCAAAACTCGTCGGCGCTCTCCAGGAGCAGTCGCGAGCGATGTTCGTCAACGAGCACAACGTCATGAGGATGAACCACGGCGGACAATGGGTGCACTCTGCACGCGAAGAGGAACCCGATACCACGATGCACAGCATCTCAACAGAATGGCTCATTCCGTTCAAAGACATAGCGGACAACGACCTCGATCTCATCGCCCGGACCATTCGCTCGATAAACGAGGACATGCAGCGGCAATTTGCCCAGAACATGTACGCAACCGTCGGAGCGGTGGCGGAGAAGGTCGGGAACGTCGTCGATGCGAAGGCAACCGGCTCGATCGCGCAATCGATGCTCGAGATGTTCAAGAAGATCGAATTCGGCGTCGACCGGGATGGCAATGTCAGCATGCCGACACTTCATGTCGCACCCGAAACCCATGATCGCATTGTGAAGGAGCTCCAATCGGTCGATCCGGAGGTCGAAGCCGAGATCGAGCGTGTCAAAGCCATCAAGATCCAAGCGGCGTTCGAGCGCGAAGCCGATCGGAAATCGAAATTCAAAACGGCGGAAAAATGAGCGGAAGAGCGCTTCTGGCAATCGGCTGCAATCGGTACGACCATCTTAGTCCGCTCGACGGCGCTGAGGCAGACGCACAGGAAATATACAGGGTCCTTATCGCACCCGAGGTTGGCGACTATGACGCGACTCGCTCGCAGCTTCTCCTCTCGCCGACGCTCCAGGACGTTCGCGAGGCGCTGACCGCCATCCTATTCGGCCCAGGCCAACTGGACGCGCTGACCATCGTTTTTGCCGGCCACGGCGCTGTCAGCGGCGGAAGCTTCTACATGGCGTGCCGCGATTCTCGGCTTCAAGGATTGTCGGCTACGGCTCTGTCCTTGGCTGACCTGCTGCGTATGATTGCCGAAGCCGCGCCCAAGCAAGCCTACATCTTTATCGATGCCTGCCAGGCAGGCGGCCTCATTTCCGATCTAAACGTCATCCTGAAATCTGAAGTCATGGGAGAGTTCGGATCGCCCGGCCTCACCTTGCTGGCGACCGCGGCGTCGGACCAGGAAGCGATTGAGGTTGGCGGCCACGGGATTGGCACGGCGGCATTGCTCGATTGCATCAATGGCAGCATCTTTTTGCAAGATACGAATCCGGCGCTCGATCTCGTGGAAATCGGACGGGCGGTCTCCGACCGCGTCGCCGCGCTGGGCGCTCAAACGCCCGTTGTCTGGGGCCTCAACCTATATGGTCCATCGAGCTTCTGTAAGAATCCCCATGCCGCGACTGGCAATGCCCCCCTTAGAAGCGTGCTGATTGGCTGGCCCGACGCCCAGACGACCTCCGCAATCAGTACCGGTCTGCCGCGCCTTTGGGAGCCCTACGTAACAATCGCGTCAAAGTGGAATGCCCGCGTCTTCGTCGACAGGCTCGAGCTGCTTCTAGGCGAACTTGCGTCTGAGCCCTTAATCCTCGTCGATTTTGCCCGCCGGATAACGGCTGCTTGTGCGGCTCAGGCCCTCGAAGCGGACGATCGATTCCGCGAGGTCGAAGTGAGGGCGGCATGTTTGGTCGCCATGTTGCCCTTTTCCCAGGAGCCAGCGGTCGCGACTTATGTCGGCCAGTGCGCCAGAGATCTTGGCGTACTCACCGAGCAAGCAATTGCCTGCGTCGTCGAGGGCATCGACGCGTACCGATTTGCGCTCGTGACCGGCGGCATGGGCGACCTCTATTATCTCCCAATCAGACTGTCGAAGCTGATTGGATGGGCAGGATTCGCCGCGCATGCGCGGATCACGGCTAGTCAGGATACTGGCCCTGCCAAAACCCTGTTCTCCGACCTGCTCTCTCGCCTGTTCGAAACATATTCGCTTTCGTTCGTCGCGATGAGTGATTGCCAGGCTCCCTACATGCTGACCGCGCTGACGGCTGCGGCGCAGCTCGAGCTGTCGGAGCAGGGTGAACGCCTGCTCGGCCACATGTTTCTGTCCGCGGTTGACTGCGGCGGGCGTCTAGCTCGCGCCGACCTGGACCCGGCAAAGGTCCTTACCTATTTGCTTGCACGCAGCACGGGAACGCCGGCCGCGACCGAACTTGTCGCCCAACCAACCGAACTCGTCGTCACGCTGCTGCGTGCGTCACGGCTCTTCGGTCTGACCGATGAGTTCGACGGATCCCTTGAGCTTCTCGATCATCTGACCCTGAACGCATATCTGCCCGACGATTACCGCCAGTTTGGAGCCGACCACATCAGTGGCGGTGTCAACGCCATGTTCCAGATTGGACATGACGTCTGGTCGATCGCCGAACTCGAAGCCGCTTGGCCGTTATTCCCATCTCCAAGCGACCCCGGCGTTTCGATGGTTTCGCTCTTGGCTTCACTCCTGTTCCCGGATCGGACGCCTTGGTTCTTGTTGCCTGTGCCCTCTCTCATTGAAGCGTCACCAGCGGCCACAGCGGACGATCGCTAGGTAACTTAAGGCGATCACTCGGCTGAGCGAAAGGCCGCTTTCCCAGTCCTTAGGTCCGAGTCCGGACAGTCCCAAACGTCCAACATCGCAGCCACTCAGCCGTTCACAAATCCAAGCGTTCTGCGCTGCTCCTCCCAATCAAGCGGCAGATCGCGCCGAAGTAGCTGTTCGGCCTCCAACCCCGGCGGTGCCGCGCCTAAGAGCAGTGCCTTTTGAATATCAGGCGCCAAGAGGCAAATAGCCATGCGATCTCGACCCCAATCGTTGATCGGCGTGCACATTTGCGGGTGGCTCGCCGGGGATAGCGGGGAGGCGTAGATTTTAGCGAGCTGACGATGAGAAGTCCTAAGCAGTTCGCTCAAGATAGAGCTATGCTCGGTCCGATCTAGAACATCCCCGCTGGGACGGATCGCTTTGCCTTGACGGATTCCAGCAGCATCAATCGCAAGCAGGAGGTTACCGTCTTCGATCCGCGCCGAGGGATCTAGATGTAGTTGCGCTCTGCCGAGCAACATATCCGTGCATTGGCCCGCATCTTTGATGGTATTGATCGAGATGGCTATCCTGATTGTCCGTTCCGAGCATGAAATTCGACTTATGCGATCAAAGATGCTGCTTGGCTGCGCTCCAGACTGAACAATCGGAGCCAGCCGGTCGGCAAGTAGCCGCTCTAACCTAGACGCTGATATCCTGCGCCCCTTCATGTTGTCGGTGTGACCAATGCGGCCGTTGGGCAACAAACTCCCGCTGACATAATAGCAATAAGTCCTGCGGCCACGGCCGTAGCTGAAGCTAGGCCCCATGGGCTGGCCATCTTCGTCAAACAGCTTACCCGCGAGCGGGCAAGTAGCAGCCCGCGTTTTGCGTCGGACACGGGCATGTCGATTTTCGGCAAGCTTGGCTTGGACAGCCTCGAACACTGTGTGATCGACAATCGCATCGTGATCGCCCCGGTGAATTTTCCCCTTGTGCACGATCTCTCCCACGTAGACGCGATTGGAGAGAATATGGGCGATCGCACCGCAGGAAAGACGCGTCCCGCCGTGGGTACGGCCACTCCGTGCCGTCCAACGTTTCGAGGTCAAGCCCGACTGGTCCAGGTACTTTGCCACCTTCGGTATAGATCCGAGGCTGAGGTATTGGCGGAACGTTAGCTCTACTTGATCCGCCTCGACCGCGTTGACGACAAGTTTGCGGTCCCCGAGGTCGTAGCCGAGCGGGATATTGCCGCCCATCCACATGCCCCTGGCCTTGGACGCAGCAATTTTGTCCCGAATTCTTTCCCCGGTCACTTCGCGCTCGAACTGCGCGAATGACAAAAGGACGTTCAAGGTCAGTCTTCCCATGCTGCTGGTGGTGTTGAACGCTTGAGTCACGCTGACGAACGATACGTTATTGGCATCGAAGCTCTCGACGATACGAGCAAAGTCCATGAGGCTGCGAGTCAGACGATCGACCTTGTAAACGACAACGACATCGACCCTGCGCTGCGCGATATCGTGGAGCAGGCGCTTGAGAGCCGGCCGGTCCATATTGCCGCCCGACCAACCGCCATCGTCATAGCGCGCAGGCAGGCAATCCCAGCCTTCGCCTGTCTGGCTCAAGATGTAGGCTTCACAGGCCTCTCGTTGGGCGTCGAGCGAATTGAATTGCTGATCGAGGCCTTCTTCGGTCGATTTGCGCGTGTAGACCGCACAGCGCAACCGCTGCTGCGGCGCGGTCATCGCTGGTTTTCCTGCCGGAGACCGAAGAAGCGCGGACCGTTCCAGCGCTGTCCCGTGATATGTCGCGCAACTTCTGATAGGCTGCCAAAGGTTCGGCCCTCGTAGACGACCGCCCCGTCCTGAACCACGACCTCGTGGCGCCGCCCCCCATACTCGCGCGCCAAACGCGTTCCTGCAACCGCTGCAGGCAGCACCCCGCCGCCCTCCTTTTCTAGCAACTTGCGCGTCGCCGCATCGAAACCGCCAAGAATGTCTGCTTGCATCCGCCAGGCGAGGACCCGGCGAAGCAGATCGACCGAGCGGTGACGGGGCGGCGCGCCATAGCGCCGCCCCCACTCCTCACGCAGTCCAGCCAGAGACATCGTTGCCAATGCCGCAATATCATCGCGCAGCTGTTTGCGAGCGGCTCTCACGATGCGACAGCTCCGACCGACCAGACGGTCGTATTGCCCTCGACATGGCGCTCGATGGTAAATCCACGCTTGCGCAGTCCGGTCATTGCCGCACGCACCGTATGCGCCTGCCAACCAGTAGCAGTGGTCATGTCCTCCAGCGTAGCGCCGGTTCCATTCCGTAGGAGCGCGAGCAAACGATCCGCTTTACTATGCAAGCGAGGCGCTTTCGGCTCGTTGTTGATCGTATCCGTGGGCATGGAGGTTTCTCCTCAAGGACACGGACGAGATTGTCCGGCCCTACCACCCACAGCTCCGCCAGCTATGCCGCGGAGTTACGGCCAGCAGGTGCCGGCCGCGATTCAGTGCAAACAGCAATGCTTCCTTCCAAGGCGAAGTCGAATGGAATCTGCGATCACTCCCGATCCCTCAAACGTCGGTCCAGGATCGCAGCGGCGCCGAAAAGCGCCGCCACATCTGCTCCGGCGAGCACCAAATGTTGGAGACGTTCGCGCCGCTTATCGGGATCCTGGCTAACGGTGGATAGAGCGTCGAGAGACGAGTCTTCCATGATGGTTCCAGCGATCACGCAGAGCCGCTGGATCAAAGCAACATTGTCGGGCTGCATCCGGTCCCTCCTAGCCCGACCACGGTGCTCGAAGGACAAGGAAAGTCCAGACGCAGCTTTATGCGATCGTACGATCAACTGGCTGCAGCGACCTGCTGTTCGTAGAACGCCCGGACGTTGGCGATGAAGGTCTTGGCAACGTCCTTGTCCTCGATCGTCCATAACCGTGCCGAGCCCTGCACTTGGATAGCCACGGACGTGGCGCCAGCCAGCGCAGCCATGTCGGACGTTGTAAGGTAGACCATGCCGCTCTCATTGAGCCGGGACGATGCCGAACGGCTGATCGTGTTGTAGTCAATACGATCTGCAAAGCGCTGCTCAGCTGCTGTCACCGTGCCAGGAATAAGCAATGTGCCGTTGATGAGGAAACCCACCCTCGAAAGCGAACCCAGACTGTTGGGCGAACCGTAGGTGGTATCGAGTTCGGTCCGGTTCTCGATAACGAAGCCGATCCGCACCACTTTCCCATCCGCGCGCGATTTCACCATGACGGGATTGAGGTAGAGCCCTTGGGAATTGATGTAGATCCCGCCGACCGGCGACTTCTTCGTCACCCGGTTGTTGTGACCGATCACCATTGTCGTGGGGCTAGTCGAGAACCGATCGTCGATGTGTTCGATCTTGAACTTACCAGGACCGAACATGCCCTGGCCCAGGGCAGGTGTGCTGACGGCCATGGTGGCGGCGACAAGGAATGTAGCGGCGGCGGCACGAAGGGCGTTTCCTCCCGAGCGCGATGCATCGATAGCGGACATAGGATCTCTCCAAGTGTTGACAGTATCCACGTACATACCGGGAACGAGTTAATAGGGACTATAGTCCCTAGAGAATATAGTCGTTTTCTCCTCCGATCAGGAGGTGGAAGATTGGCGCGTCATTGTCGGCAAGAACGTTCGCCGCCTGCGGCAAAAAGCGGAGTTGACGCAGGAACAGCTCGCGTTCGAGGCGCACATCGACCTGACATACGTAGGCGGTATCGAGCGCGGTAAGCGTAACCCCAGCCTGCTAGTCATGACCCGGATTGCAAGAGCCCTGGGGGCGGACCCCACAGCCCTCCTCGACCGCTCCCCGGACTGATCAACTCCTCATGGTCTTGGCTTGAAACCAAGCATGGCGACAGAACCGGATCGATGCTCCATCAAACCTCGCGAGTCATTTTTCTGAATCCATTGAATACCTCGAGATTGTGACCTCGCAGATCTGGATGACCTTCCTCAACGACGCGGCGCTCGCCTTCTTCCAACTGCGCCATAAGATCGGGGTGAGCCTCGGCGTGCTCGTCGGTAAATCTGTCGCGGTAGTCCATCACAAAACGGGCCGCGCCCAGGTCGCCATTGAGAGCCTTCTGGATCTGCTTCCAGATGATAGCCTGATTCACCGTCACCTTCCCGGACTGTCCAGGCACACGCGCGTCTATTTCGGTCTCCAGAGCCAAAAGGAAATCGCGCCGCAGCTGCCTCCGCGTCATAGAACGCTCAGCCTTCGGGCGCCTACCTCTTGGATTTCCGGACTGGCCCTTTTGAAAGCGATGGGCTTTCGGCGGCTTGCCGTAGCCAACTTCGTAATCGTCGCTCATGCCCAGCCTCCTGCCGATTTCGCGGCCGGCATCGACGAGCGCTCCAAGGCCACTTCTTCAAAGGATTGTCCGGTCGAGGAAAGGGTCGCCGCAATGCCCGTGAACTTTTCAAATCGCGTCACGATGACATCGGCATAACCAGGATCGATCTCAATCAGGCGCGCGATGCGCCCGGTTTCTTCAGCGGCGATCATCGTGGTTCCGGAACCGCCGAAACAATCCAACACAATCTCGCCGCGATGCGAGACGTCCCGGATGGCATCGGCAACCAACGCGACAGGCTTTACCGTTGGGTGAAGCTCCAACTCTTCCGTTCGCCCGGCCTTGAACGTGTTGACGCCAGCATAACCGCACCAAACATTGGTTCGATACCGCCCCTTGTCGCCCAGGCCGAAGTTGTTGGTGTGGGGGGCTGAGCCGACCTTCCAGACAAATATCAACTCGTGCCTGGAACGATAGAACGTCCCCATGCCGCCATTGTTCTTCGCCCAGATGCAAAGATTCTTGAGTTCGGAGAACACTTCATAGCCAGCATCGAGCAATTCGCGCATGGTGTCGCCAATCCATGCATACGAACGAGATAGCACCATCTTTGCAGACTGCGGCCGTATTTCCGAGAGTCAAACGAAGGAATGCGGCAAACTGCTCGGAGGTCATCTCGCCCGATGCTTCGACGAACTCGCGATGTTTGATCGCCCCCTTGCCGGACACGTGCCCGGCGATCGGCACATTGTAAGGAGGGTCGGTAAAGACCATTGCCGCCTTTGCGCCCCACATGAGCCGCGAAATAACAGCCGGGTCCTTGGCATCTCCAACGACCAGCGCATGCCTGCCGCATTTCCATAGATCGCCGACTCTTGAGATGGCCTCGGTTGTCGCCGGCCGAGAGGGAATGTCATCCTGACGTTCGGCCTTCTTCGTCGACCTCTCGCTGGCATCGTTTATGAGAATATCGATCTCAGGCAGTTCGAACCCGGTTGATGCGATATCGAAGTCGAGTTCATCGAGCTCTTTCAATTCGAGTGCGAGCATGGCTTTGTCCCACCCAGCCAGCTCGGCGATGCGATTGTCCGCGATCAAGTAGGCCCGCGCCTCATGCGGGGAGAGGTGGGAAAGTCGGATGCACGGCAGCTCCTTCATCCCGAGGTTTTTCGCGGCCATCAGCCGGCCGTGTCCTGCAATCAGCGTGTTGTCGCCCGTCACGAACAGGGGCGTTGTAAATTTAAACTTCTGTATCGAAGCTTCGATTTGCTTGATCTGCTTCGCGCCGTGAGTTCGGGGATTTCGTGAAGCAACGCCGATTTCGTCGATTGCGATGTATTCTATCTCTCTACAAATATCACTTATCATTCGGACCATCTTTCGACGATTTCGCGAATATATTCGCGAAATAGCTAAATTAAATGCCCGGAAATATCTTCCTATACACAATAGATTTGTGGATCAACGCCTATCTCTAACAAGGATGATCTCTCGATGTTATTTCTGGATATAGCCCAATCGGTCCGCTCACTGCGACCAATCACCTCACACAGCAGTCGAGCCCGCCCGACTCTTGAGCAATTGGTCGCCCCGCACCAAGCGTGAAGCTCAGCGCCCTGTGTGAGCCACACATGGGCAGCGCTCCGGCGTTACTGATATCGCGCTCGCCGCACATAAACATGTCGGGCCATTTGATACGATTATGGTCTTAGGTGTGAGCCCCTTTCAGAACCCGCTGCCTGAACTGAAGTGGAGTTATCGCGAAGCTTCGACGGAAAGCGGCGGCAAAGCGCGATGGTGACGAGAAGCCCAGGGCAAACGAGATTTCCTTGATGCTGTCTGGACCTGCCAATGCCCGCTTCGCGGCGTCGAGACGCAGCTGAAGCTGGTATTCCCCCAACGTCACGCCGCGCGAGGCCCGAAAGGCACGGGTCAGTTGTCGAACGGACATGCCGCACAGGACGGCAAGCTCGTCCAGAGGCGCCGGATCGGCGAGATCCGCGATGCGTTCGTCTATTCGCCTCAGTCTCCACCCGGCAAGCCCGCTGGCTTGGGAAGCCTCACAAATCCCTTCGCAGTATCGCGCCAATTCGATTGTCAGCTGGACGAATATCGCTTCGACAAGTCGGCCGCTTGCCGTGCCGGGCGTCCGCATCTCCTCCGCGAGACGGCGCAGCAGGAGCCGAATTGTGTTACTGGCGATGTCGAGCAGCGCCTCCGGATTGTTGACCGGCACCTTGGGATCCGCGCCGGCCCAATGCCGAAACGCGCTGGGCTCGATTTCGCACAGGATCGCGGTGTGTCGCGGACCCGCGTCCGCGCGAAGGTGCACCTCCTCGCCTGCCGGGACGAACACCAGGTCTCCCAGCGGATGGTGGCGGCCGGGTTCCCGGCGCTGCGGAAATGACGCGCTGAGCCCGCGAGATCGAGGAGCGAGAGCCAGCTCGAGCCAGTGCGCATGATGTCGTCCGCCAACCTCGCTCAACGGCGCGCTTCCTTGATACCGCGCCATTCTCAACGATGCGCCGAGGGTATCGAGGCGACGTTCCACCACCACGCTGCAATCATAGGGAAACGCAATATCGACCACCGAACGATTGTGGCTCCAATCGTCCTATATGTCCAGATCGGGATGTCCATCCGTCTTTCGTTGCCTCAACATTGAGAGCAGCACTGGGACAACGGACGGAGAGAGTGCATGATCGACAATACGGCACTGGAAGACCTGGACGGTCTGCTCAATTGGTCAAACATCAACAGCTGGATCGCCACGCAGACAGCACTGCCTGGCACGGGCCCAATTACTTTTGCGCGTAAGTTGTCCGGCGGCATCCAGAACACCGTTCTGCTGGTCGAGCGGGGGGACGCTCGCATGGTGCTGCGCCGGCCCTCCAAGCGCGCGAAACCGACGGCGGGCGAAACGATGCGCCGCGAGGCCAAAGTGTTGCAGGCGCTTGCCGGAAGCGAAGTGCCGCATCCCAGATTCTACGCGTTGTGCGATGACGAAGGCGTGACCGGGGCAACCTTCTACCTGATGGAGGCCCTGGCCGGTTTCGCCAAGTCTGGCGAACTGCCGGGCCGCTATGCAGAGGAGGCGTCGTGGCGCAAGGCAATGGGCGAGGCGCTTGTCGACGCCGCGGTGTCCTTGGGCGCAGTTGATTATACCGCGCTTTGTCTCGCCGACCTTGGCAAGCCGGAAGCATGGCACGAACGACAGGTAGACCGGTGGCGCAAGCAACTGGAAGGATATGGCACGACACCCGGCTACGATCCCGAGGAGTTGCCGCATTTCCGCGAGATCGGTCGCTGGCTCGAGGCAAACATACCCGCAGATCGCCGTATCGGTCTGATGCATGGCGATCTGCAGTTTCCCAACGTCATGTTTTCGTTCGATGCGCCGCGGGTTGCGGGTATCATCGATTGGGAACTCGTAACGCTCGGCGATCCCATGATCGATCTCGGCTGGATCCTGTCGAGTTGGCTGGAACCTGGCGATCCCGAGGGCAAGAAGCCCATGGTGACGCCGTGGGAGGATTTTTCGACCCGCGCCGAGCTTGCCAAGCGCTACTGTCGTGCAGCCGGCCGCGACGAGGCCGCTGTTCCGTGGTTCTTCGCGCTCGCCTGCTACAAGCTCGCCTGCCTCCTCGAAGGCACCGTTGCCGCCTCGCGCGCCGGCAAGGTGCCCGAGGAACTCGGCAATTCCATTCGCGAATATTCCACCTGGCTGACCACCAAGGGTCGCCAGGTCATTTCCGATGAAGGACGATAGACATGGATTTCTCGATCGACCCCGAATTTCAGGCCAAGCTGGATTGGATGAACAAGTTCGTGCGTGAGGAGGTAGAGGTGCTCGACCTGCTGTTCCCGCACGGCGGTGCGCAGTTCGACGTGCACAACGAGAAATCCCGCGCGATGCTCCGGCCGCTGCAGGAAAAGGTTCGCGAACAAGGTCTTTGGGCGTGTCACCTGACTCCCGAGCTTGGCGGCAAGGGCTATGGCCAGCTAAAGCTGGCGCTAATGAACGAGATCATCGGCCGCGCCTCGTGGGCTCCCGTAGTGTTCGGCTGCGCTGCACCCGATACCGGCAACGCCGAGATACTCGCGATGTTCGGCACCGACGAGCAGAAGCGGCTCTATCTTCAGCCGCTGCTCGATGGCGAGATCGTCTCGACTTACGCGATGACGGAGCCGCAGGCGGGCGCTGATCCGAAGGAGTTCACGTGCAAGGCGTGGCGAGAGGGCGATCAATGGGTCATCGAAGGCGAGAAGTGGTATGCCTCGAACGCCCGCTTCGCCTCGTTCCTCATCATCATGGCAATCACTGAACCCGACGCCGCCCCGCACGAGCGGCTTTCGATGTTCATCGTGCCCATCGAGACGCCCGGCATCGAGATAATCCGCAACGTGCCCGGCATGAACGATACCGAAGAGGACGCCATCCACGCCTACCTGCGCTTCAACCAGGTGCGCGTTCCGCTCGACGCGATGCTCGGCGAATCCGGCCAGGGCTTCAAAGTCGCGCAGGCGCGCCTCGGCGGCGGACGCATCCATCACGCCATGCGCGTCGTCGGCCAATGCCAGCGCGCGCTCGAGATGATGCTGGAGCGTGCAGTTTCGCGACGGACCCAAGGCCGGCAACTGGGCGACCACCAGTTCGTAAAGGGTATGATCGCGGACTCCGCAATCGAGCTGGAGCAGTATCGCCTGCTGGTTCTCAAGGCCGCGTGGACGATCGACACCCAGCCGCATGGCGCGGCGCGGATGTTGATCGGCATGGCCAAAGTGGCAATGGCAAAGGTCTATCGCGACATCGTGCAGCGTGCGGTCCATCTTCATGGTGCCCTGGGGACCACCCACGAGACGCCGCTCGCCAAGATGTGGATGGGAGTTCCCATGCTGGCCGTGGCCGACGGCCCAACCGAGGTGCACAAGGTTCAGGTCGCCAATGCATTGCTGAAGACCGCAACGCCGGCGCCGGGTCTGTTTCCCACCGAGCACATCCCGACCAAGCGGGCTGCTGCGCTGCGCGAGCACGGCGCAGCGTTGGGCATGATTGGCTAGCAATGCCTGGCCTGTTCGACCTGACCGGTAGGGTCGTGGTGGCGACCGGCGGCGCTAGCGGCGTCGGCTTGGGTTTTCTCCAAGGTTGCGCACGTCAGGGCGCGATCGTGGCAATCTGGGACCGCGACCAGACGCGCTACGCCGAGCTCGGACGTCACCTTGTGAGTTTGGGAGCCACCGGCGTACATGCGGAGCAGGTCGACGTCGCCGATGAAGCGGCGGTCGATGCGGCAATGGCGCGTACGCTCGCTGCGCTTGGTCGAATCGACTGTTGCTTTGCGAATGCCGGCGTCGGCGGCCGTGCGCCGGCCATGACCGAGCTCACAAGCGAAGCCTATCACGCATTGCTGGCCGTAAATCTGCACGGGGCCTTCTACACGCTGCGCGCCGCCGCGACGCACATGAAGGAGCGTGCCGCTGCAGGCGATCGGGGCGGATCATTGGTGGCCTGCGGCAGCCTGTCGACCTTTCACGGCGTTCCCGGAATGCAGCACTACGCAGCAGCCAAGGGCGCGCTGTCGGCGATGATCAAGGGGCTTGCGGTCGAGATGGGTCCTTTCGGCGTGCGCGCGAACATGCTGGTGCCTGGCTTCATTCTCACCGGCTTAACCGAGGGGAACTCCCAGATACAAAGCGTAGTGGACCGCTTCGCCGCGATAACACCACTCGGCCGCCCGGGCGACCTTTCCGACATCGAAGGTCCCGCTGCCTACCTCGCGTCAGCAGCGTCTAAATTCCAGACAGGTCAGGAACTTATCGTCGACGGTGGCCGGCTGGTGAAAAACATCTGAGGGAGACCAAGTCGTGAGCGTGACCATCGACCTAGCCGGCCGCGTCGCGGTCGTCACTGGGGGAAGCCGAGGCCTTGGACGCGCAATCGCCCGCGGCCTGAGCCAGGCAGGGGCAAGCGTAGCCATTGCCAGCCGCAAGTTGGACGTGTGTCAAACGGTCTCTGAAGAGCTGATCGAAAGTGGCGGAAGAGCATCCGCCCATGCATTCGACGCTTCCGACTGGGCCAGCTGCGACCGCCTGTTCGCCGAAGTAAGCGAACGCTGGGGCGGTGCAGACATCCTCATCAACAACGCGGGCAAGTCGCCGGTTGAGCCCTCTTCGCTCGCCACCAGCGAGGCGGCGTTCGACCACGTGATCGCGGTCAACTTGCGGTCGGCTTTCCGTCTGAGCGCTTTGTTTGGCGACCAAATGGCGCGCCGCGGCAAAGGGGTGATCGTCAACGTGTCGTCGTCGGGCGCGCTGCGGCCGGAGCCAAACTTCGCGCCCTATGCCGCGGCGAAGGCTGGACTAAACATTCTGACACAGACCTTCGCGAAGGAATTCGGTCCGGCCGTGCGGGTCAATACCGTCATGCCTGGTCCGTTTCACACCGACGGCACCAAGGCCTGGTCGCGCACTGAGGGCTTCGCGGAGCAGGCTCGCAAGCACATGCCACTCGCGAGGGGAGGAGAACCGGAAGAGATCGTCGGCGCCGTTCTCTATCTGGTAAGCGATCTCGCCTCGTACGCCACGGGATCGTGCCTGGCGGTGGACGGCGGCCATGCTATTGCCACGAGATAGTGTTCACCCAAAGCTGCCCAAAGCGACGTGTCGCCTCTCCGTTCACCTAGCTCCTCAAGAAGAAAAGTCGAGGCCGAATAAATCTAAGGCGTGACCCGCCTCCCGCATCCTGGACCATTTTGAGCTGGAAAATTCCAGTTATGATCGGAGGGTCAGGATACGGAGTGAGCGATGAAGAGGGCGAAGTTTTCGGAGGCGCAGATTGCAGGCTGAGGACGGCACGTCGGTTGGCGAGGTGTGCCGGAAGGCTGGGATCAGCGAGCTACCTTGAAGCCATCCTTCAACCAAGCCCACGGCGCCAATCGAGCTTCCCACTGCGGTAAGAGGCGCAGCATTCAGTTTGCCTAGCGCTCCCAATACGGGATGAGATGAACAACCATCGCTTCGAACCCAGACCTGCTAGGCCGCGACAGGCGGAACGATCTTTACCGCCCTCGGCTCCGCGGCAGGAAGCCCCTCCGCTTTGGCCTGGGCCAGAAGCTCTTTCTTTCGCGCCACCAGTTGATCTCGCAACGCGACCAAGTCTACATCAGTTTTGCGGCACTGCGCGAACATGCCGTCCTTCGGCATTTCTTCCTCGCGAACGTGATGCTTGATCTCTTCCGAGAGGACCGTGACCTTAGCATCGTAAAAATCATCCTCCGGGGAACCCGCTTCGATGTCATTGACCAGCACCTTGGCACCATCGTGCTCGACATAAGCCTCATCGAGCGTGTCATCTTCGATCAGCCCGCGGAAGACCGGGTAGAAAATCTCTTCCTCGATCATCGTATGCACCTTCAGTTCGGTGCAAATCTGGCGGGCGATCTCCCGCTTCTTAGCTGGATTTTTCGTCGTCTCGAATTTCGAGAATAATGCTTCGACCTCGCGGTGATCGTTCTTCAAAAGCATGATCGCGTCGGTGAATTGCCTCTCGGCCATGGTGTTTCTCCTCGTCGCTCCAGAAACAATCGATCCTCGCCGTCGTTCCCGAAACAGGATGCAGCGGCGCACTTGAGAACGATTCCCATGGCAGCCTTTTGGCGGAGCTACCGTTTCCTCAATGCTGGTTCTTCGGATTTCTGATCCACCCCTACTTGGCGAGTATTTGGTAATGGCCATTTTCGATAACTGGTGACGGCACTTACCCGCCTGAAAGCGAGGAGATTCAATTCGAAGCGTGGGTGAAAGGTCCGGCGCCATCCCCGCGCCGGGAGGAGGGCCCATCAACATCGCAAGCAGCGTTCGACGATCGTTACAGGGAAGCAAAGGACCGCTATCTCTGTGCCTGAAAATCTCGGCCAAGTAGCCGGGGTCAGAAGTGGAACGCTCATGGCCGCCGAAAAGTGTGATCAGCCTCAAGCGCCGCACCGCGATCAGGAGGGGGATCGCACCGCATTGTTGATCATCGACATGATCAACTGTTTCGATTTTGAGAATGCCGATGCCATGAGACCCCACGCGCTGGCAGCAACTGAGGCCATCGTTGCGCTACGCGCAGAGATGGAGCGACATGGTCTTCCCGTGATCTACATCAACGACAATTTTGGGGAGTGGCATTCCGAACGCTCGAAACTTGTCGAGCGGGCCGGGGCAAGCGCACCCGCGATAACCAAGCTGCTCGAACCCAAAGACGATGATTTTTTCATCATCAAACCGCAGTTTTCCGGATTCTATGCGACGAACCTACCAGTCCTTCTTCCCAAGCTTGGCGTCACCCGGCTCATCCTGACCGGCCTGGCGACCGATATTTGCGTCCTCTTCACCGCGGCCGACGCCCATATGCGCGACTACGCGCTCTGGATTCCCCGGGACGCCGTCGCCGCCGAGACGCCAGAGCGCGGACGCTGGGCCCTTGAAATCATGTCCGCCGCCATGGGGGCAGTGACCGCATCGACCCAGGACCTTTCCGTTCCGGATTGGATCGCAAATCTTGATCGCTGAGCGCCGACGGAGAACTCCACCGCTCTCCATGGATTACAGGCTTCGTTGCAGATGAAGAAGGAGGGGATGTGAGATTCTGGCGCGATAACGGACTGACGATTGTCCTGTTGCTGCTGTTCACGGGAAGCATTCTTGGGCAATGGATCGCCGGCTGGCATGTCGCGATTGAGGACGCAACGCGTCACCATCAACCGGCCTTGTCGCTCGCGGCCTATGCGGTCAGCCCGCAATTCCTCTCCTCGGTTTTCGAGAATTGGGAGCGCGAGTTCCTGCTGATGTCAGCCTATGTCATCCTGACGGCGATGCTCTTTCAGCGCGGGTCGGCTGAATCAAAGGATCTCGACGAACCGGCGCGGGACTCCGGCCTCGCGAAGCCCAGGCAGCCAATGCGGAAGCTCCGGCCATCCCTCGTTGGGGGCCGTTGTGGCGATCCTGTACGCTCGTTCGCTGGGCTTGCACTCGCGCTGCCCTTCCTCATCTCCCGCCATCCATTGGACGCAAAGCGCGAAAACGGCAGCGCAGGAACCGCTGGAGAACGGCGAGGCCCTGCTCGGCCTGATCGTCTATCTGGGTGACCTCAGCTGTGGTTCGTTCCAGAATCGGCAAAGCAATTTTCTCCACCGCCATTCTGGTGGTCTTGTCGATCTTCTTGCACCAGAAGGAATCGCCGAAATCGAAAGCGGTGGCGGCTCTCCACGGCGTGACCGACGCCTGGGCAATATAGCTCGAACGGCCCGGTGTTTTCATTACAGTGCCGATCCAGCTTGCCAGGAGTTTGCAACATGGATCGAATATTCACCGCCATCGCCAGCAAATGTGCACAGTGGATGGGCCAACCTTTAGCCTTCATTGTCTCAACCGCCCTCGTCCTTGTCTGGGCGATGAGCGGCCCTCCGCTACATTATTCGGATACCTGGCAGCTGATCGTGAACACTGCGACGACGGTGCTCACCTTCCTTGCGGTGTTTCTCATCCAGAACAGCCAGAATCGCGACGGCGCGGCAATGCAAGCCAAGCTCGACGAGATCCTGCGCGCGCTCGACAAAGCGCGCGTCGAGTTCGTCGGGATAGAGCATCTGACCGATACGCAGATCGCCGAAATCAGAACCGCCCTCGAGGCTGACATTAAAAATGATGACGGGAAGCAGAAAACGGCTGCCCCCAGCGTTGAGAGACTGCTCAGAAGATACTGAGGCCGCCGGGCCCGATTGACGAACGAAACCACCGTGCGGTCGCGCAGCGAGGCCGTAGACTCGTAAGTGCGCAACCAGAATTTATAGAGGCGCGTTAGACACTAAGCCGCTGCTCCCGCAGCTGAACTACATGGGTCGTCGCGATCTCGATGGCAAAACCTTCGAACGCTCGATCCGATCCGGAATGTATTCGTTTGCATGCAGCGACGGGCCAGCGTTAGCGGCTCTACGTCGGATATGTATTTTCTCAGAACTCAAATCTGCGCATTTGGGCGAAGAGTAATAGGGGTATGGGCACATTCTATCGTTCCAGGCACAAGCTGATATTCGTCTAGAATCAGCTCGCCCCTCACACAAACAACTTCAGCTCGGGGGACAAGTGTCTGTATTGAACCAATGTCTGATCGAGATATGCCGGCGTAGAGGCGCAATCTCGACCAAACCATCGCATGCTCGATGCCACTACCAATGAACCATAAAGCAACTTCCCACACCCGGTAGAGGATCTTGACTGCAAGCGAGGCCATACCGCTCGCCGCAACCCGCTGGATCACGTCCGGTGGTTGCGCGTTAAGATTGACGATATCGGAGGCTCTGAGATGATCCATCATGTCTCGCTCGGCACCAACGACGCCGATCGCGCGGTTCGCTTCTACGATCCGGTACTCGCCGTAATTGGGATGTCACGCCAGAGCATGGAGGGCGGATCCGTTGGATATGGCAGCCCCGCACATGAATATCTGTTCGCTCTAGAGAAGCCGGCCGATGGCAGACCAGCGACCGTCGGCAACGGTGTGCACATTGCGTTCGCCGCTGCTCATCGGAAGGTGGTCGATGAGTTCTACCGCGTCGCGCTCGCGAATGGGGGCACCGACGGCGGCGCACCTGGGCTGCGGCCTAGATATGACGGCAATTATTACGGGGCCTTCGTGCATGATCTAGACGGCAACAAGATTGAGATAGTCACCTACTCGGCAAGCTAGCCGTGGACCGGAGTCGTTGACTCCGCTGCGCAAGCGATAGCCGGACGCTCCCAGGGGGATATCTGGCATTCAGCGAAATGTTGCTTGCCGTCTTTGCCAACGCACTCGTGGCCAAGCATCGCCGCTCGTAACACGGCTCGCAACCCATGCCGTCATAATCGATCACGGTGCGGATTATAAGGACGTCTGCGATAAATTGCGAAGCATCACCCAGCCAGTAGACCTCACCTGCCAGGAACGAAGTTGACGATCGGTGCTTTCTTTGGGGCGAGAAAGACACTCCGAGGATGTGACCGATGGCTGAAGTCGATACGCTGAACCTGTCCGACGCTCACACGAAGCAGCCCAATCTCAAGGGACGCAGGGCCATCGTCTCCGGCGGGACGACCGGCATCGGACGAGCCATCGCCATCCTGCTCGCAAGCTACGGTGTAAAGGTCTTCATTTGCGGCCGGACGCCCGATCACCTCGATGACGCCCTGGCCCGCATCCGCGAGGTCGGCGCGGGCAATGGGATCAATGCAGACCTCGCAAAAGGGGAAGACATAGATCGTTTCTTCGCCGCAGCGGACGAGTATCTCGGCGGCATCGAAATCGCAGTGATAAACGCCGCCGTTCCAGCCGATGCACTAGCGGAAACCTCTGAAACTGATGCGCGCTACCAGATCGACGCCGATTTCACAGCCTACCTGATAACGGCCCAGGAGGCGGCCAAGCGGATGAAGGCGGGTAGCGATATCGTCTTCATCGGATCGATGGCAGCGGTATCACAAAAGGGTGGCAACTCCATCTATGTCGCTGCCAAGCGCGGGGTCGAAGGCTTTGCCACCTCGTTGCGGCAGGAACTGGCCGAGAAAAACATCAAGGTGGGATTGATTGAACCTGGCTTCACCGGGGCCGATTTCCAATATCCTGATTTTCCGCCCGATAGGCAGCGGGAACTCATTCGTACCAGCAAGATGCTCCGCGCTGAGGATATCGCGGTGGCCACACATTTCATGCTGACGCAGCCGCGTCGCACGGCCGTGTCGCTCATGCGCGTCGAGACGCGCCTTGAGCACCCCTAGACCGGGAGGGTGATATGTCCGCACAACAGGAAGACAAGGCGAGACGCCACGGGATCTTTGGAAAATACGCATACGGTTGGCTCACCCTGGCGTTCTTTCTAGGCTCGCTCGTGCTGCACTGGTTCTTCGGTTGGCGCTCTTTCGTCTCGGAAGCACAGGAGCACGGGCAGGCTCCCATGCTGGCACAATATCTTGACCAGATGCTGCGCGACACCTTCGAGAACTGGCAGTCTGAATTCCTCCAACTCCTCTGGCAGGTCGTCGGCCTCGCCTATTTTCTCTACGTCGGCTCGCCGAGCTCGAAGGAGAATGACGACCGGATGGAAGCAAAGATCGACGCTTTGATCCATCTCCAGGCAGGCCAAAGCGCCGAAGCCGTCATCGCTGACATCGATCGACGCTTCCTGCGCGACGGAGGGCATGCACAGCCGCATGCCCGCACGGACCGGGCGAAAGCCTGAGTGGATGGAACACGTCAGCCTGGAAGCCGTGGAGGCGCGCGAGGCACTTTCGCGCGGAGAAATCCTAGCGGGATCGGTCGAGCATGGCGGTTTCGCAATCGAGTTACTGCGATACAAGGCCAATCTTTGGCTGCTATTCCGCCGCGGCAATCAGGGTGGTGTAGCACTGCGCACGTTTTTGCTAACAGACGATATACGCTGCACAGCGAAGACGGGCCCCGCAGAAAGGTTGATCACCTGGGAAGCTCGCAGTTCGCTCGGCGTCATGCGCGGCGAACTCCAAGGCGAGACGACTGGTCTCGATCATTTCGCATACGCGGTGCGCATTATGCCCAGGCACGCGATTCACCTTCCCTACTTGCCGCGCGATCTCGTGCCGTTCGGCGCGAAAGGCGACCCGCTGGCAAGCGAGGGCCACGTCGAAGCCAGCCAGCGGCGTTTGAACACGGGGCTGTGTTACCTCGACATTACGCGGCCGGCGCTGGGGAAACTTCTCTATGTCCAGAACTTGACCGCGCTGAATCCGTATTTCCAGGCAACCCAGACCAAGCCCGAGAACGTGGTAGGGGGCGAATGGCCGATCCTCGGATACCTCGCCCCCACCGATCCGAAGGATACCACAAAGGCGCTGCCCGCGGGTGAGGAGATCGTGCTTTACGACACCCGGCTCGCCTTTCGCGGCAAATCCGAGGAGGAAGAGTCCAAAAATGCGTGGCAGTTCCTCGACATGATCGGAGCGATCTATCGCGGACTGGAGAAGCCGGCATCCGATCGTCGCGATTGGGTGGGTCGGTCGCAGCGAACGCTGCGCGATCTCGTGAATTCCCCCAAGGCCCAAGAGAAGCATTATGGCGAGATTTATTTCCACCCCTATACCGCCGCCGAGCATCCCGATTCGATGGTCCAGCTCTCGCTGCTGTCGGCTATCCGTGACTGGGGCGACTGGTACGGCCGGAAGCACCCACTAGAGGCGGCAATCGGCCGCGGCCTGAAGCGGTTCCATGACCCGAAGCTTAAGACGATGCGCCGCTATCTGCCCGACGTTGGCGACGACAAAAACCAGGACGCAGTCGATAGCTGGTATCTCTACCATCCCATGCTCAATCTCGCGAACCTGGCGCTGGCTGGAGATGAGGTTGCAGAAGACTTGTTTCTTCGTTCTATCGATTACGGGATCCGGGCGGCCCAGCATTTCTGCTATAAATGGCCGATCCAGTTCGATATCACCGATTTTTCGGTCATCACACCCATCGCGCCGGCAGACCAGCGAGGTCAGACGGACGTCGGCGGAATTTACGCCTGGGTCATGCTCCAGGCCTTCGAGATGACGGGCGAAAGCCGCTTCCTCCAGGAGGCTCGGAATGCGCTCGATGCTGCGCGCGGAATGCGGTTCGACCTCAACTATCAGGCCAACCTCACCGCCTGGGGTGCTGCCGCCTGCATCCGGCTTTGGCGTATTACCAACCAGAAGACCTATCTGGCGCTGAGCTACGTCTATCTCGCGAGCTTCTTCCACAATGCACAGCTCTGGGAGAGCGAGATCGGCCACGCCCGGCATTACTCTAACTTTCTGGGCGTTACCTGTCTGCAGGATGCCCCTTACATGGCGCTCTACGAATGCTTCGACTCCTTCGCTGCCTTTGAACGCTTTCTCGACCTCGGCGGTCCTGATCTCATCCCTGCGGCGAAGATGCTGGTTACCGAATATTGTCGCTATGCGCTGCACCGGGCCTGGTTCTATTATCCCGACGCCCTACCACCGGAGGCCCTCGCCACCGAGAACCGCAACGGGGAAATCGACCGCAAGCTGTCGTTCCCGGTTGAGGATCTCTATCCCGATGGCCAGCCGGCTGGGCAAGTGGGTCAGGAAATCTACGGCGCCGGCGCCGCGATGATCTTCGCGACCCGCGCGTTTCACAATGTCGAGGGTGCACCGTTTCTCGTGTTTTGCGATCACTTCCTGCGCGCCGTTACCAGGCTCGACGGTCGGACGCTGAGCCTGAAGATCGACGGCGAGGATGGTCATGTCGCAGAATTTGCGTTCTTGCGCAGGGGACGCAAATCCTTGCCAGTCCCAGTCGTGCGAACGCTTTCCGATGCGGTTCTGGAGCCGGTCCTTCGGTCGAAGGACGAGGTAAGCTATCGCGTTCCAGCCCACACCGGCCTAGTTATTTCGTGGTAATGAGCAGCGGCCGCAATGGCGAGGGTTATCGTTGTCGAGTCCAAGGCAAGCGCTCATCTCGTGCCTCCGCAACTGGCAGGCTGGATACCAGCGGATTGCTTCATTAGGTGAGTCTGCACCGCGTCCGTTCGGGATCGGTGTTCTTGCCCAAAACACGGTGCAGCATCCCGGTTCGCGCGCGTCCTAAACGCCGTTCAACAAACGGCGATCATTGCCGCAGGGCATGTCTCGGCTTCTGCTGGCACGGGAAGGCAAGACGCCCAACCGCAAGAAACTGCTGCTGATTTATCGCGCGGAGAACCTAACGGCCTGCCACCGCGAGGGGCACAGGCGGCTTGGGCACATAGGCTCGCGGATGACGGCTATCGGCCCGCACATACAGAAATGTTCCGTTCGAACGTCTTAAATCCAATTGACGCATTCGAGGAACTGCGCTGGTGGAGGGATTTGTGAACCTGTCGCGATCGCCGATAACACGAGTCGGCTACCAAACGCGTTCGGAAAATAAATGCAGAGTCGAAACCCTGACAGGGAAGCAAGTCCTTGCCAGCGCAGCCTGATCTCAAGAAGTGGTTCTGCGAAGACGTGCTCACGTTGGAACCTGCACTTATGCGTTTCATCCGCCGGCATTGGCGCAACTGTGAGGACGCTCACGACATCCGTCAGGACGTCTACGTAAATGCGTTAAAGGGAGCTGCTCAAAACCTTCCTCATAACACCCGCGCCTATCTGTTCACGATCGCACGGCACATAATCATAAGTCGCGCGCGCCGCGCAAAAGTCGTATCAATCGAACTGATCGAAAATATTGAAAATCATCACTTTGAATATGAATGGATTACTCCTGAACGACACCTTCACGCACGCCAAATGCTCCGACGCCTGCAAGACGGAATGAACATACTGCCACCACGATGCCGCGAAATCGTGTGGCTGCGAAAGGTCGAAGGACTGCCGGTCCGTGAGGTCGCGTCTCTGCTCGGCATCGGAATCGATGCGGTGCAACAGCAGACAATGCTCGGTACTCGTGCACTTATCGATTTTATGCTTGGCGGCGAAGGGAAAATCCGCCGCCCGGCCCGACGTGAAGCTAAATCTGCGGAAGGCCGATCATGACCGACCACAGAACTATAGAGGACATCGCGCTGTGGTGGCTGATGCGGCGCGACGATCCTGCGTGGTGCGAGCACGACGAATATGACCTCCAAGCATGGATAGAAATATCACCAAAGCACGCAGCTGCCTTTTGGCGTCTCGAACATGGCAATGCTATGCTTACAAGCATGGGTGCATTGGCGCAGTCCGACGCAGTGCCTCAAACCGTCACCAAGCAGCATAAGTTCGATCCCAGACCACTGCTAGCAGCGATGATTCTTCTATTTTTCAGCGGTATCCATTTCTTTTCGGAAACCTACCCCGATGCACCGCTCAAGTTTGAGCAGTATTCAACCAAGAGTGGACAAATCGCGCAAATCAGCCTGCATGATGGAACTCATCTTGCACTGGATACTGCGTCGACTGTCCGCTTCACGGAAAACAGCAAGCAGCGGATCATCTGGCTCGACCGCGGCGGTGCTTTTCTCGAGGTTGTCCGCAATCCCAGAAAGCCGCTTATCGTCTACGCCGGGACGGGCAAGGTCACGGTGATCGGCACGAAGTTCGCGGTCGCAAGAACTAATGGGGAAACCACTGTCTCGGTCATCGAGGGTCGGGTCAAGCTCGAGCATGCATCGTCCCCATCGCGCGAATACATAGTATTGAACCGGGGGGAAGTAGGCCAGGCGGTGCCGGACTCACTGTACCTTTCATCGATTAACGTACGAAAGCTGCAAAACTCAGTGGCTTGGCGTAACGGCTTCATCATCTTTGATGACTCAACCATTGAGGAGGTGGCCGAAAAGTTCAACTTATATAACGAAAGGAAGATTGAGTTCGCAAGCGACACAAGCAAATCAATCCGGATTGAAGGAATGTTGCGGCTCGGCAACATTGAAGGCTTTGCAAGAATGCTCGCGGAAAATTATGGCATCCAGGTGAGAATTACCGAACAAAGGATCGTGCTCCGGTAATCCTCAGATGGGCACACTCTGCCGACGCGAGTTTTCAGAGAACTCTCGCTAGCACTAACGACTTACCAGAGTGGGCGTTGCTGCAAGGCTGCGCGCCGCGCGCGGACGATGTCCTCCCGCTGCGCCGGTGAAACACGTTTCGTGTCCTTCGGAAGGTTTGCAGCAATCTCGCTGAAACGTATCTTCCGCAACGTAGGCACCGGTTGGCTATCACACTCCGTCCAGCGCCCCTGAATCGCACCGAGGGGGTAGCCGGTGGTATCGAGCCAATTGACAACCCCAGGATCCCGAGCCGAGATTACGACGCGGAGTTTACCGTCAGAGCTTACCTCATCCTGAGTGTCATTGAGGCTGCTATGGTTGTTATACCAGTCAATCGTTTCGTAGTTCTGATTGGTAAGCAGAAGCGAGCGATATGCACATTTCTTGGGAATTTCAGTCTCAAGAATTAAGACCTCGTCTTCTCCGAGATTAAAGGCGCCTTCATAATAAACCTGCCCCTTCAACCCGCCGGACTGCGAAAAATCGACGAGGTGCAGCTGGTTATCCGGATAACGCATGCGCATATTTTTCATATGATCGCGTAGAAAAGTACCAGTGAATTCCATCATTGGCGGCAATGACGCAAGTGCGCGGCGCAGTTCCTCGATTGGCGGACGCGAACGCGCCGCAGGGGTATCCAGGCGCTCAATCGAAAAGGTCGGCACCACCTCCCGCGTCCAATCCGCACCCACGATCCGGATCATGAGCGTGTCGGTATTGGGCTGCAACTGCCACCATTCGCCTTCGTAACCTGCCGGTCTCGCGGCGCTGAGCACCACCTGATAGTTACCGTCCTTATCGGTCTTGAGCGCATTCAGGTCATGGTTCAGGCGTTCGGGTCCCAGGTTCTGGTCGCCCGAAGGCGCCTTCCCGGCGGTGGGAGCAGGACGCGGCCCTGATTGGGCAATCCGAACGATGCGCGCATTGCCACGTTTGCCTTGCAAACGATAAACGCCGCCAGGCTCAATCTGCGCAGCACGATATATAGTGTCAGCATTGGGCTGGCCTTGTGAAAAGTAGTTGCCGACGGAAGGCAGAAAAACAGGGTGACGCGGATCGGATCCGATAATCCGCAAGGCGGAATTGGATATCACCGAGAGTGCGAGGCGCGCTATTTCTTGCTGAACGCGAGGATCATCGCGTTGATCTTGGGGCATCTGTGCCAACATCCGGTCGGGCAGATCTTTCGCGCTGTCGATGAACTCCTGCCAGCCAGGTATTTCGGGCTGCGCGTGAGCGGAACTCGCGAAGAGGCAAAAGACCAGAGCGGTTGACCGGCAATGCTTGCGAAATTGCATGATCTCTCTCCTTTCAGCGGGCTCGCTCCATTAAGAGCCTTGCCACGTGATATATGTGATCAGAACCTAATGCGGGCTTCGAGACCATAGATTCGCGGCGGACCGTAAACGGCCGTCACCATCGTCAGCGAGGGGGTCGCACCGCCGGTGCCGGCCACGTAGGCCTTGTCGAACAAGTTCTGTACGAATAGGCTGAAATCGAGGTTGGAACCGGCGATCTCGCGTAAGCCGATACGGGCGTTGACCAGCTCATAAGCAGGCGCGATTTGTGCGATGTCCTCGGCGGGACGGTCATTCAGCCAAAACTTGTCCGAATGATAGATGTCCGCGCGGGCCAGCAGCTTACCGACCGAACCCAAGTCCGGTGTAAACTCAATGCTCGCGCCGTAAGTCCACACTGGTACATTCGGAAACTTGTTGAAGATTGCGTTGGCGGGAATAAGGCCTGCGCTTGCGATGATCGGACTTACTGACAGCGACTTATAATGCGCGTCGGTGTAGGTCCCCGAAGCCGAGAGCGTGAGGTCCCGCAAGAAAGTTATGGAGCCTTCGAACTCTATGCCCTGGAGGATTGCTTCACCAGAGTTGACGATCAAGCCGCTTGGCGGATCGTTGGTCGTGTCGCCATCTCCGTCGAAGTTGGGGGGTAGTGTGTAATTTCGTTGTAGGCCGGTGTACGAGCCACGATAAAGCGCGAGTGAGGCGCGATAAGGCATATCTCCCAGCTTGCCGCGTGCTTTTAGGCCGAACTCGATGTCTGTGATCACTTCGGGTGCATAGTCCTGCAACGAAGCAAGCACGGGGCCAAAGGCGGGGGTGTTCGTGCCGCCTGCGCGATAGCCCCGCCTGCTCGCCACGTAAGCGAAGATCTCGTTGCTGACTTGCCAGTCGGCACCGAGAGTCCATGTCGTGGCGGAATAATCACCGCCGATCGTGCGGCCAAGAACCATGCAATCCGCTTCGCTTCGCAGCGCTTGTCCACGAGGCGTAGCCGTTGAGCATAATGTCTGCCGATCCCACGTCTGTCGAATGCCAGCATTCAGCCTTACGCCATTGAGCAGACCGGAAAGGTCCATCCCCACTTGCGCATAAAATGCCTTGCTGTCCTGCCGACGATACGAATTCCCGGTCGAAGTCGCCGGCAGCGAATTGGTGGCAAGTGTGACTGCAGCGGTGCCTACGATGCCGTGCGGCGCGGATTTCAGATAGAAAAACCCTGCAACCCAGTCGACAGGCCCAATCTTGCCGCTCCCCTGAAACTCGTTGCTAATTTGATAGGCGTTTCCAATCGAGGTTGTTTCAAGGATTCGCAGAGGGGTGCCATCGCCATCGATTACTCCCTCGTTAGCAACCTCGTAGTAGCTGAAGATATTCTTCAGATTCACTGCTTCCGAGATGTCAAACAAGGTGCTGTTTGTGATGCTCTTCACTGTGAACCTGGTATAGACGGGTGTATCGACATACACCTTGCGTGGGCCGATCTGCTGCTGTCGTGCGAGCTGGAGGTCGACGTCGCAAGCTAACTGACCACAATCGAAGAAACTGCGCGCTGCTGGCGTTCGAGCACCGCCGCCGCCCGCCGTGGCGTTCGGATAAAGTGAAAATGGAATGGCGGAATTCGCCGCGAGATTCGAACGGGAATATTCCAGCGTCGTGGTATTCTTGATGGTGTCGATCGGTTGTACCAAAAGCGATGCCCTAACCGAGACATCGTCTCGTGCGTCAAGGTCAGGGCCGGTTCCTAGATTCTTTGTATAACCGTCGCGCCGCAGATATTGCGCGGCGACGCGCAGCGCGATCCGATCCTGGACGATCGGCAGGTTAAACGCACCTTCAGCCTCCCAGCCATTGTAATTGGTAACGCGAGCGACGCCGTAGCCCTCAAATTCGTAAGTGGGTTGCTGGGTGAAGACAAGGATCGCGCCAGCCGTTGCGTTCCGACCGAAAAGCGTACCTTGCGGGCCTTTGAGGACTTGTAGCGAGGCTATATCATACGTCGGTATGGCGCTACCGTATTGGGGGAGCGGAACTTCATCTTTATAAATCAAAATTGCCGGCGCGCCCTCTCCGATGGGATTGCGCCGCTGACCACGCAGCGAGATCGTCGGGGTATTGCGGTTTCCGACAGTAGCGATCTGTATTCCGGGAACGAAGCTTTGGATGTCTCCGATACCGGTTATCGAGCGATTAATGAGGTCTTCGCGTTGAAAAGCCGTAATGCTAACCGGAGTGGTCGACAAGTTCTCAGAGCGACGCCGCGCGAGGACGACAATGTCTTCCGCCGCGTCCAGATCGCTACCGGTATTCTCTTGTGTGGCCGAGAGAGAAAGTTCGGGTCGCCTGACCAGCCGCGTGGCGGCAGTATTTATTATTGTCGGCTCGGAATTCGACTCTTGCGCACTCTGCCGCCTCACTATGGCCAGCGCACCCGAGGAATCCTTTCGCGCTTCAAAACCCGTGTGATCAAGCAACGCTTGCAGCGCAGCGTCTGCAGTCATGCTACCCCTTGCGCCGCCGCTGCGAACTGCACGGAGATCATCGCTGCGATAAATTAGCTGAGTGCTGGTGAGGTGGCCGTAGATGCGCAGAACATCACGCAGCGCCCCCGGCGCAATATTGAACTGCTGAGCCGCCGGAGTCGACTGTGCCATTACCGGCGAAATGTCGAAGATTAACGGTGCACAGGCAGCCATCAATAGCGCAGCGCTTCTCGTTCTAGTCATGCGTTCCCCCTCCCTCAATTATGCATTGCGACGTTGGACGCACCATTCGGTCAAAGCTGTAGGTGTCGATGACAGCGGGTTTCGAACCGCGAACGGATTTAGATAATCTTGCGTTCGCGCAGCGTCGTCAGTTCGTCCCAATTGAGCCCGAGAAGATCGATCAGTACTTCTTCGGTGTGTTCGCCGAACTGCGGCGCCTGCCTGTGAATGCGGGCGGGCGTTTCCGACAAAGCAACCGGGAAACCGGGCAAGCTGATCTCCCCATACGACGGATGCTGAAGCTTGGTGATGTAGCCATTGAGGATCGCCTGGGGATCGTTGGCAGCTTCGCGAGTGGTATTGATGGCGCATACCGGAAGGTCATTCCGTCCCACCAATCGCTCAAGCCAGTGATCGCGCGGCTGGGTGGCGAATATCCGATCCAAAACCGCAGTTATCTCGCGCGCGTGCGCACAGCGCCCCCAATGATCGCCATAGGCCGGCTGATCGGTCAGCTCAGGTGGGTTCCCAAGTCCCTCGAGTACCACCGGCCAATGGGGATCGGTCGTGACGCAGGCAAGTGCCAGCCATTTGCCGTCACCGCATTTGTAGGTGTTCCACAAGGGATTGCCCGGATCGGTGCGTGTCGGCTTCGCCGCTTTGGTGTGCTTCGACATCTCCGAGCGCGCCACGCGTCCATCCTCGCGCATCAGTTCCAGAACGACCGGAAGACCGCGAAGCCACATCATCGAGCCCAGCAGCGATGTCTCTACTTTCTGTCCTACCCCATGGCGTTCGCGGGCCATCAGGCCGGCTAGAACGCCGTAAGCGAGCATGATGGCGCCCATCTGATCGGCCATGCCTGCATCAGGGGTATCGGGCTCATCCTCGTGGCCGGTGCGCAGGAGAAAGCCAGAGCGCGCCTGCCCCAGCAGGTCATAGGCTCGCGAGCGACGTTCCGGCCCCTGCGCGCCGAATGCGCTGGCGGAAGCGTAGATCAGCCCGGGATTGCGACTCTTGAGCGTTTCATAGTCCAGGCCCAGGCTCTCAGCGATCGATGGTCGGAAGTTATGGAGGAATACATCACACTGGTCGATCAGTCGACGCACGAGTTCCACCCCTTCAGGGTGTTTGAGGTCGACGGTGAGACTTTTCTTGTTGCGGTTGTTCATCTCCCAATAAGGCGATTTGCCATCATCGAACGCGAGCATGGCCCGACCGCCATCACCCCGTTCGCGTTCCTCGATCTTGATCACCTCGGCGCCGAGATCGCCTAGCATGGCGCCCGCTACGGGGCCCTGCTGCCACACGGTCCAGTCGATGATGCGAATTCCCTCAAGCGGTCCCTTGGCCTGATTCCGGGGGTCAAGCATCGCGATGCTCCCAGATGCCCTGATCGATGTAAGTCTGGGCCAGCGTCGCGATCCCCTTTGGCCCATGGAGGTAAGTTCGCGCCAGGCGCATGAGGTGCTTGGGGTTATCCGGATCGATCGATGAATGTACCTTGGCGGGACTTCCCACCACGAAGCTGTTGTCGGGGATCACTGCCCCATCAGTCAGTACGCTTCCGGCCGCGACCGCGCAAAAGGCGCCCACCCGCGACAGCGGCATCAGCGAGGCCGTGTTGCCGATCATCGTGTCGTGTCCGATGTAGGCCTCGATCGTGCAACTGTGGCCAATCATTACATTGTCTTCAATATGGGTCGAGGTGTGGAGGACGGAATTTTCCTCGATATGAACGTTGTTTCCGATGAAGATCGGCGTCGTATCCTGCCGAATGACAACATTAGGCCAGATCGAACAATTGTCGCCAATTTGCACGGCGCCAATCAAGATTACGCTGTCGGCGATCATACAATTCTTGCCGATTGTCGGCATGACCCCGTTATAGGGATACATTTTCATTGTGAAATCCTCTCTCCATTGGTTTTTTGTTCTTGTCAGCGGAATTACTTTACGCAGTCGCCCGCGATGCTTCCCAATCGGCGGCGCTCAGGATGGGGCCGTCGGTTACTGAGATCCGCTCGAGATATCGGTCGGTGGTCTGATTGGGCACGCCGTAGTGCATCACTAGGCGGTTATCCCAGATGGCGATCGCGCCGGGCTCCCATTGCCAACGCACCTGGAATTCCGGCCGCGTGTATTCTTCAGCGAGGCGCTTGATCAGTGCTCGCCCGTCCTCCGGAGTCATGCCGTCGATATCGATCGACCATGCCACGTTAGCGTATAGAGCGCGTGCGCCCGTTACCGGGTGTGCGCTAACCACTGGTTGATGGACCGGCGGAAACTTCGAACGCAGCTCATCCCACTTCTCGGCGGTTCCAAAGGTATCGTTGTTCCGCGGCATGCGTTCCGCCAAACTGGAGCGAAAAGTCAACGAGGCTATCTGTTTCCGAAGTTCGTCGGGCAGGTTCGCATAAGCGGCAGTACTGCTGGCGAAGCACGTATCTCCTCCGAAATCGCAAGGGTCAATCGCCCGCAGGACGGACACTGCCGGCGGCACGGAAAGATAGCAGCCATCAGCGTGCCATACGGAGGCGGTGCCCTTGCGAATGCCGGCGCGGGACCGCACCGGCGTTATCATCGGGCGATCCGGATCGGGGCCATCGTTGATCGGCGTCCCGAAGGCGCTGGCAAGCGCCAGATGTTCGGTGAAACCAATGTGCTCCTGCTCCCGCAGGAAGATCACGCCATGGGCATAGAGGGCCTGGCGAAGATCTTTGACCAGCTCCCCGGCCAGGTTCTCTCCCAGCTCTACTCCTGAGACCAATGCCCCGATTTCCGGCTGCAACCGGCTGATGCTCAAGCCGCCCGCAGTTTGATATTCCCGCAATTGCTGCATCCACCCTCTCCTGCCGAGCGCCCTTGCGACACCATCAGCCAGCACAGACTAGTCGTGGTTACCTCGCGAACGCGCGCGTCCAGCGGACAAAAACGCGATCGAAACGGCCAAAAGCCGGCGGAAGCTCGTCAGACGGATGACGACACGATAAGTCTGCGCATGAAAACGGAGGAGACAGGTATGCTGGCCGAAGAAGAAAGCGGCCAAGCCGGCTATTCGGCTTTTGCCAATCTGCCCGGCGCGCAGACGCGCGCGTTGACTGTAGGCGATCTGCCTGACGGCAGCCTGCTACGCATGTATCCGCCCGGCGGCGTGCCCTGTGCCGGGGCATTACGCAGCGACTGCGTGGACCACGACTCGCATTGGCATTTCCACGATATGCATCAGCTTATCTGCGCCTTTGAGGAGGCTATCGTTGTCGAGTCCAAGGCAGGCACCCATCTCGTGCCTCCACAACTGGCAGGCTGGATACCAGCGGGATTGCTTCATCGGGTGAGTCTGCACCGCGTCCGTTCGGGATCGGTGTTCTTTCCCGAGAACATGGTGCGACATCCCGGTTCGCGCGCACGCACCCTTCTGGTTTCACCGCTGATGCGCGAGATGTTTCGCGAGGCGATGCGCTGGCCGCTGGAAACGCCTACTTGCGCACTGCGTGACAGCTATTTCGCGACCATGGCAGGCCTGTGTCAGGAATGGATCACTGACGAAGCCGATCTTCTGCTGCCAACCAGCCGCGACGCCCGGATCCAGAAAGCGCTCGACTTCACGGTCGCCCATGCTTCAGCCCGTGTTTCGGAAGTCTGCGTCGCAGTCGGTTTGTCGGAACGAACCATGCGCCGCAAATTGAAGGCCGAAACGGGCATGACGTGGGAAGCCTGGCGCCAGCGAAGCCGCGTGCTGCGCGCGGTGACCCTGCTCAGCGATCCGAGTGCCGCCCGGCGCGGGATTGCCCAAGTGGCTGCCGAATGCGGCTTCGAAAGCCCCTCGGCCTTTGCCAAGGCCTTCCGCGCCGCGCTGGGTGAAAATCCCCGTAACTTCCGAGCCCGCGTGCTGCACCACTAAAAGGGATCGCCCTGGTGCCCTGACGGGCTGCAAATGTCAGCTTTCCTGCTTTCTGCGTGGTCACGTACCGTTGTGCGCTTTCCGACCGTCGCTTCGATCGTGACATCGCAGCGATGGCTTATCCCCACGCATAGAGTACGTCGCTGATGAGGCCAAATACGATTCTCTGCTCCACGAATTAATCCCCTGCAATTAGCCTTAGGGAATTTCACTCGCTAGTGGCGGATTTCTGCGATTGGGAGCCGCGATAACCGGACTCTATAGGTCCTAATGTTGCGATATTCCTATAAATCGCCGACGAACAAGGAAATGAGGCCAGAGACGAGTGCTCCCAACACTGGTTGCACCTCCAAATCTTTTTCATCGTCTCCGCGATCAATCGCGCATTCGGGCACTTTCGCTTCCGCAAAGGCCGAAGTCAGCCCCACATCCCTCTGTCCAGAAGCATGGTGGAGTAGACGACATGGCAAGTGCAGCTGAAATCGCGGCGAACAAGGCGCTGGTAATCCGCTACATGACCGCGTCGCAGCAGAACGACCTCGCGACGATGGCCGATTGCCTGGCGGAAGACTGCATCCGCGTGTTTCCACGCCCAGGTCTGCGACCCGATCCGCTGACCAAGGGACGCGACCAGATCATCAACAACCGTCCGCTCACCACGCTCTATCAGCCGGGAACGCTGAAGTCCGATATCCTGCACATGGTGGGCGAAGGCCCCATGGTCGCCGTCCATTTCTCGATGAGCGCGGTCACGGCCGATGGGCGTCCCTACGAAAACTTCTATCACATGCTGTTCGAAGTGCGGGATGGACGTATCCTGCAATTCTGGGAGTTTCTCGACACGCTTTACGGCGCGATGATGTTGCGGCCGGAATCCTTGCGCGCTGCGGCCGAAACGCTCTCCTGAAACGTCAACGCCCCAAAAGGGCAAGCTGCGCGCGAACCACATCGAGGTTGTGCCTCGCCAGATGGCTGCCGCGCCCATGCACGCTGCCTTCCAACTCAGGCCGTTCGCCGATCTCAAGGCAGCGCTCCCATGCCGATACCGCCAATGGCAACCAGTGGCCAACCGCGTCCGCGGGCTCGATCATCGCCTTGTCGAGCGCAAGATTGCCTAGCGTGAAAAAGAAATCCGGCGAGTCCGGCAACGCCTTCATGTGCTCTTCAGCCAATGCCAGCGCTTCATCCACCTGCCCCGACTGGCCGAGACAATGGAGCTGGCGCACGACAAGTTCGTGAAACCAGTTGTCGCCGGAACGGGTGGCTGTCGCAGCGCGCGCATACCATTCGCAAGCTTCGGCGAATTCATCGCGCCCTTCGCACTCCTTGCCCAACTGATAGGCGATATAAGGATCACCGGGATTGTCCTGGAGATCGAGCAGCAGAAGCGGCCGGTTGCGATCGCGCTTGCCGACCATCTGCATATCGAGATAGCCATCGTGACTGAGGTGGAGTTCCACCCGCTCACGCGGCAGCAGGGAAGCGACCTGTTCGTGCACACGCCCCTGAAAGCGCGCGCCGCGCGGCAATATGCGCGTGATCCAGCTACGATCGACCGAAGTGCCGGCCCCTTCCGTGTCGAAGCTGCTGTGCACGCAGGCTCGCCCGAGGCGAGGCAAGTCATCGCACCAGGCGCGCAACGTCTCGCCACCCGACATGATCCACTCGTCCGCATCGACGATCAGGTTCCAGTCGGCATCGGCAAGGTCCAGCGCATGGTTGCGCGCGACGGAAAAATCGCCGGGCCAAGGGAAGCGATGCACTTGCGCCCCGCAACGCTGCGCCAGGACGGCGGTATCGTCGATAGAACCGGTATCGACCAGCACGATACGGTCGACGAAAGGCTGCAAGCTTTCCAGGCAGCGCTCGATGCACCGGGCCTCATCGCGCGCGATCAGCACCGCTGCGATCTGTGGCGCGGCCACGCCTAGAGCTTCCCGAATTTCGCCTCGAAACCGACAGTATCCCCACCTGCCAGCAGCTTCGCCTGTTCGACCCAGCTATCGCGACGGATACGGCCGGCGAACGTGCCGAGTTTGGCGTCGATGCGATCAATATCCGCATCAGTCCAGGCGGCGACCTGCGCATAGCTGGTAATGCCAAGGGAATGCAGCAGCGCGGCGAGCTTCGGCCCTACGCCCTTGATGCGACGCAGATCATCTCCCCCCTCCGCTGCAACGGAGGATGAGGACGAAGCCTCAACAGCTGCCCGCACTTCGGCGACTTCCTCGGCAGCTGCGGCGGCGATCACTTCACCGATACCACCCATAGCCCCCGTGGCGGGCGGCGGAGCGACTATGGTCGCGGGCTGGTCGATCAGCGCCTGATTGCGCTGTGCCGGCGCGACACCTTCGTCCAGCACATCGGGGCGATATTCCCGCCGCCGCGTATCACGGGACACTCGTCCAAACAGCCACCAGGCAACAAGCAGGCCGATCAGCAATGCCAGCGCGAATGCCAGCCAATTCGTTTCGATCATCTGGATCATGCCCCGTTTCCTCCCCTTAGCAGCAGCCGGCCGATGCCGAGTCCGACCGCAAAAGTCAGCAACATGGCCGCCTGCATTTCCAACCACGGCGGCATCACACACCCTTCAGGCGGGCAAGTGACGCGATGCGCCATCGTTGTCGTAAACGCGATGATGGCGGTAGCGGCAATGCCGGCGAAGATGAGGATGATGCGATAGCGTGTCACACGTCTCGGATAGCCGTCAGAGCCGCGCGGCTCAACGCTGTTACGAATCGTATCGCCTGTTATTTCGCCGTACTCTTGCGAAATAGCACACGGTCCTCCGGGCCGAAGCCCTTGTTCCAGATCACCCAGCAATAGATCGCAAGGATGGCGGGAATGCCAAACGCAAGCTCCGCCCATTCAGGCAGGAAATAAGTCGCGGCCCAGCCCACCACGACCGCAGCGGCGGCCGCCCAGACCAGCGCCCAACGCCAGTTGTTGATCGACTCTCCAAGAATGCCGGCGAGCAACCGGGATTTAAGCAGCGAGGCGATAGCCAATGATAGCATCAAGGCGGCGGCGGCGGCGGCGGCGCGATAAAGCTGGTCGAGGCCGAGTTCATCGACAAGGAGGATCCCTCCTATCGTCAGAATCGCCTGCAGACTGATCGTCGAGAGCGAGATCAGCAGGTTCTTCATCCGCGCGACATAGACCAGCGCCGCCTCGCTCACCACCGCTGTCGCCGCGACGACTTCGGCCGCGAGTAGGAAGCCGAGCGCACCGGTGCCGCCGACGAAAGTCGGACCGACAAGTCCCATCACTCCTTCGCCCGGTATACCGAGCGCCAGAGCGATACCGGTTTGCGCAGCGGTGATCCAGAAGCCCACCTGGCAAACCTGAAGCGCGATAGCCTTGTAATCGCGATCACGCAGACTGCGGGTGATGACAGGCCCAAGGATCGGCTCGAAACTGGTCTTCAGCTTCTGCGGCAAGCTCGCGACCTGCTGCGCGACATAATAAACGCCCACCGCCGACGGCGAGGCGAAGATACCGAGAATGGCGATATCAAGGCGGCGCGAACCCCATTCGATGCCTTCGGCGACGGCCAGCGGCGCGTTGGCCCGGGCCAGTTTCGCCAGATGCAAAGGATGGGGTTGCCAGGCCTTTGGCAGCCCATAGCTTTTTATGAGGGGCAACATCGCCGCCGCCCATGCCGTGACCATCGACATGATGAACGCCAGCGCCAGTCCGCCGTGCGGCGCGATGAAGTAGAATGCTCCCGCCGAAATCGACAATGTCCACGGTTCGACGATCGAGCGAGCGCGCACGGTCGTGCCGATATCGTATCGATAAGCGAGCGCCGATAACGCAATATCGGTCATAGTCAGAGGCAGGATCGCCAGCGGCAATAACAGATCGTATTCCGAATACTGCCCGCTTGGGAACATCGGCGCGGGAAACAACAGCAGAGCGCCCGCAAACAGCGACCCCATGAACAGACAGATCAGCATCGCATCGCCGACAACATTCGCGGGATGCACGTCTTCCTCTGTCAGGCGGCGGGCGAGGCCGCGCTTCAGCCCCATCGAGGCGATCAGCGCGAGGAACTCGATAACCACCAGGGCCGAGGCGAAACGGCCAAGCGCGGCGTCCCCATAGAGACGTCCCGCGATGAACAGGAACGGGATGCGCGCCGAAAGGCGCAGCGGAAATCCCAGGAGGTTGGTTCGTCCGCCCTTGGCGATCGCGGCGATATCGTCGCGCTGCTGCTGTTCGCTCAAGCGATGCGCTCCCCTTCGGCGCGAAGCGGCCGGGCCAGCAGTTCGGAAACGACGGCGGCAGCGGGTGCGCTACCATCAAGCAGACGGCACACAGCCTCGACGATCGGCATGTCGATATTGTCGCGGCGGGCAAGTTCGGCAAGCACAGGTGCAGTCGCCGCACCTTCGGCAACGCTGTTCTTGCCGGCAAGCGCCTCGGCGGCGCTCAGTCCCTCGCCCAACGCTTTGCCGAGCGAAAAGTTGCGGCTGGATATCGACGAGCAAGTGAGCACAAGGTCGCCCAGGCCGCAAAGGCCCGCCAGCGTATCACCCCGCGCACCCCGCGACAGGCCGAAACGCAGCATTTCCGCATAACCGCGCGCGATCAGCGCGGCACGCGCGTTCTGACCAAGCTTCAAGCCCTCGACTACGCCGCAGGCGATGGCGAGAACGTTCTTCACCGCCCCGCCGATCTCCGCACCGATCACGTCATCGGAATAATAAGGCCGCAAAGCTGGCCGCGCGATCCGTGGCGACAAGCGTCGCCACTGCGCCTCACCATCCGAGCAAGCCAGCGTCACCGCGGTAGGCAAGCCAGCAGCCACCTCGTGCGCGAAAGTGGGTCCGGAAAGCACAGCGAGCCGGGCATCAGGCGCAGCATCACGCGCGACATCGGCCATGAGCCGGCCGCTGCCCGCCTCGATACCCTTCGCGCAAAGGACGAGATCGCGCTCGCCCTGCGGCAGGCCGGAGATCACGGATGCGAGAAACTGCGCGGGAACGACTACCAACAATGCGGCAAGGCCGCCCAGATCGGCAAGGTCGCCGGTGGCGCGGACATTTGGCGAAAGAATCGCACCCTGCAGAAAGAGGCTGTTGGTGTGACGCGCATTTATCTCTTCGACGAGGGCTTGCTCGCGGGCCCAGATAACGACATCGCCACCATCGCCGGCAAGGGCCTGTGCGAGCGCGGTGCCCCATGCACCCGCGCCTACGATACCGATCGCACCGCTCATGCCTTTACCCCCGCACCACGTACCGGCGGCGCCGTCTCGTCCAGCGGCCAGCGTGGCCGTGCGGCGAAATCGAGCGGATCGGATTGTCCTCGCGCCAGCCGTTCGATTCCAGCCCAGGCAATCATCGCGGCATTGTCCGTGCAAAGCGACAGCGGCGGCGCAACGAAACACATGCCGTGACGGGACGCCAGCGCTTCCAGTGCCGCACGGATCGCGTTGTTAGCCGCGACACCACCGGCGACAACAAGCGAAGGCGCTGACCCGGCCGCGGCGATGGCGCGCTGAGTACGATCGATCAAGCAGTCGATAGCGGCCTGCTGGAACGAGGCTGCGATATCCGCGTCATCATGCTGGTTCGACTGTTTCGCGCGCAGCACTGCGCTTTTCAGCCCGGCGAAGGAGAAATGCGGTTCGGCGCTGCCCTTGAGCGGGCGCGGCAACGGCACGGCGCGGGGATCACCCGCCGCAGCGAGCCGCTCCACCGCCGGACCGCCAGGATAGCCGAGGCCAAGAATCTTGGCGGTCTTGTCGAAGGCTTCGCCCAGGGCATCGTCGATCGTCGTGGCGAGGCGGCTATAGGCGCCGACGCCTTCGACCAGCAGTATCTGACAATGCCCGCCGGAAACGAGCAACAACAGATAGGGATATTCGAGCGAGGGGTCGGCCAGACGCGGCGACAATGCGTGACCTTCCAGATGATTGATCGCAATCAGCGGCTTGTCGCTGGCCATCGCCAAAGCCTTGGCCGTCACAAGCCCGACCATGACGCCGCCGATCAGGCCCGGTCCAGCGGTAGCCGCAACGGCATCCACTTCGGCGAGCGTCATGCCGGCATCCGCCAGCGTCGCTTCGATCAACGGAAGCAGCTTTTCCGAGTGCGCGCGCGCCGCGATCTCGGGCACGACGCCGCCGTAGGGACGATGCGCCTCATCCTGCGAGGCGATATGCTGCGCCAGGATGGTGCGATCCTCGGCAACCAATGCCGCCGCCGTCTCATCACACGACGATTCAATGCCGAGAACTACCCTCATCCCGCCTTTCCCTGAACGACAATGCCGAGTAGCACAAGCCGCCCATGATTACCGCAATTTCCGATCGCCCGCTTCGTCTTGGCACCCGCCGCTCACCGCTCGCCCTAGCGCAAGCCGAGGAAGCGCGCACACGATTGATCGCGGCGCATGGCCTGGCGGAAAGCGACGTAGAAATCGTATCCGTAACCGCCAGCGGCGACCGCATACAGGATCGCCCGCTCGCGGAGATCGGCGGCAAGGCGCTGTGGACCAAGGAACTGGACGCCTGGCTGCTCGCCGGCGAGATCGATTTCGCCGTCCATTCCGCGAAGGACGTCGAGACGATCCGCCCCAGCGGCATCGCCATAGCCGCGATCCTGCCACGCGAAGACGTGCGTGACGTGCTGGTAGGCGCAGCCAACATAGCCGCTTTGCCCCAAGGGGCACGCGTCGGCACCAGCGCACCCCGCCGTGCAGCCCAGCTCCTTCATGCGCGGCCTGACTGCACGGTGGTACCAATTCGCGGCAATGTCGCGACCCGCCTCGCCAAGCTCGCGGCAGGAGAAGCCGATGCGACTTTCCTCGCAGCAGCCGGGCTAAACCGGCTGGGAGCAACCGGAACCGGCCACCCGCTGGATGCAAATGAATGGCTCTCAGCGCCCGGACAGGCTGCTATCGCCATAGAGTGCCGTACGGACGACACCGCCACACGCATGCTGCTTGCCGCCATCGACGACGAACCCAGCCACGCGACTGTGCGGGCCGAACGCGCCCTGCTCGCCGCGCTCGGCGGCAACTGCCATAGCGCGATCGCGGTGCTTTCGACGCTAACCCCCGACGGTCTCCATTTGCGCGCCGCACTGTTCAGCCCCGATGGAACCGAACGCATCGAGCGCGAAACCACATTCCATCCCGAAGATGCCGAGGCGCCGGCTCGATTGGCCTGCGCTCTACTCGCACAAGCGCCGGCCGCGATTGCCGTGCACTTCACAGGCCCATGATTCCGCTCATCGTCATTCGCCCGCAGCCGGGTTGCGACGCAACCGTGGCCGAAGCAAACACGCTCGGCCTGGAAGCGTACGGCGTTCCGCTTTTCGCCGTCGTTCCGGTTGCATGGCACGCGCCCGCTGCGGATAGCTTCGATGCACTGCTGCTCGGCAGCGCCAATGCTCTACGCCATGGCGGTTCGCAGCTTTCAGCCTATATCGGCAAGCCTTCCTACGTGGTGGGCGCCGCAACCGCCAAGGCCGCGGATGCAGCGGGGCTTGTCGTGGTCGCTATCGGGCATGGCGGACTGCAACCGGTGCTGGATACCATAGGACCCGAACATCGCCGACTGCTGCGACTGGCCGGACAAGAGCGTATCTCTCTCGTCCCTCCGGGGAATGTGAGCATGATCGAACGCATCGTCTATACCAGCACCGCACTGCCGATTCCTCATGCTCTGGTGGCCCGGCTACGCGAACCGGCAGTCGTAATGCTCCATTCGGCCGAGGCCGCGCGTCACTTCACAGCCGAGTGCGATCGCCACGCCATCGATCGTGCACGGCTGGCACTTGCCGCCATCGGCCCGCGCGTAGCGGCAGCCGCAGGCGAAGGCTGGCGCGCGCTCTGCACTGCTCCCAAAGCGGACGGCGCCAGCGTGCTGGCCTTGGCCCGGCAGATGTGTCAAGACCGGCACCGATGAACGATGAAGCGGGCCCCATGTCGGTCGAACAGCCTATTCAGCCGCTCCTTCCAGCGCGCCCGAGCCGCACAGGCGGGATAGCTCTGCTGAGTGCGCTCCTCGCTTTCGTGCTGGGCGCCGTACTGGCGGGCTGGCTTGCCTGGAGCGGTCAGTTCGATCGTTTCCTTCCTGGCAGACAAGCTGCATCCGCGCCCGTCACCGCACCCCAGAAGCTCGCGGCCCCTGCTACATCGGAGCGAGACCCGTCAGCCGCGCTCGGCGGGGTCGAGGGCCGGCTCGCCCTGCTGGAAGAACGCTTCACCCGCATAGACGCGCAAGCGAATGCCGCATCCGGCAATGCGGCGCGGGCCGAGGGCCTGCTGATCGCATTCGCCGCGCGCCGCGCCATCGATCGTGGCGCACCGCTCGGTTATATCGCCGATCAGCTCAAACTGCGTTTCGGCGGCGCACAGCCCCTGGCGGTGCAGCAGGTGCTGGATGCCGCGCGTCAGCCAGTGACGCTCGACCAGCTCAGTATCCAACTCGATGCAGCTGCGCCGACGCTTTCCGGCACCAATCCGGATGAAAGCATCTGGACGCGTGGAAAGCGCGAATTCTCCAGCCTCTTCGTTCTACGCCGCGCCACGACACCGACAGCCCGCCCGCTCGACCGCGTCGTCAACGCCAAACTGATGCTCGCGGCAGGACGCGTCGAAGAAGCTATTGCCGAAATCGAACGCCTGCCGGGCGCAGGGGAAGCGCACGACTGGATCGTGGCAGCGCGCCGCTACGGCTCCGCCCAACGAGCGCTCGACCTTATCGAAACGACAGCAATGCTCGAGCAGCGCTTGCTGGACGACGGGCGGGGCCAACCCGTGAAGCAGCCCAGCCCGCTAACCCCTCCGGCGCCCGCAGCCGCCGAGTAGGAAGTTCTCAATTCCGCAACAGTTCCGGCAATTTTCCGGATACGCCCCGCGCCTCGTCCATGAAGAAGCGCTTGATCGACGGAATGCGCTGTACCGCGCCCATGCCAAGGCGACGAATCGCGCTGGGCAAACGTCCGGGAACGCCGAACAGGCGGGTGATCCCATCGGTGACGGACATCACCGCGAACGTATCGAGGCTGCGCCAGCGCTCATAGCGTGCCAGCACTTGCGCATCGCCCGGCTCCAGCCCCAACAACATCCCTTCGGTGATGACTTCGACCAGCGCACCCACATCACGCAAGCCCAGGTTCAGCCCTTGCCCGGCAATCGGGTGCATGCCATGCGCGGCATCGCCAATCACCGCCAGCCGCTCATCGACAAGCTTGCCCGCGTGATGAAACGCCAAGGGATAGGACATACGCGGCGCGGCAAGCTCGATACGACCGTAGAGCCCGTGCATATGCCGTTCCACCTCGCTGACGAACTGTGCGTCCGAAAGGCCGATCACCCCTGCCGCATCCTTTTCGTCCACGGTCCAGACCAGCGCGCTGCGATGGCGGCCATCGGGCGCATCGAGCAGAGGCAGAAGGGCAAAGGGACCGGCGGGATAGAATATTTCCCAGGCGACGCCCTCATGCGGCTTCTCGTGGTAAAGTCCGGTCACCATCGCCCGGTGACGGTATGTCCAGCGCGCCATGGTAAAGCCGGCCTCGTCCCGCGTCGGCGACTGGCGGCCCTCAGCTGCAACCAGCAGGCTGCCCGCCATTTCGCGTCCGTCCGTCAATTTGACCGAGACACCGAATTGTCCCCGCTCGCGCACGACGGGCTCGGCGCGGGTGTGCCAGGCGATCAGCGACTCGGCGCGCGCGGCCTCGAACAGCGCAAGACGCAAGTCGCGATTGGCGAACATCCGCCCCAGCGTGCCTTCGTGCCCCTCCGGCCGAAAGTCGATACGGCCGGGCTTCATCCCGTCAGTCACCGCGATGGCGGCAATTGGGCAACCCAGCGGTTCGAGTCTTTCGCCAAGGCCGATGTTGTTGAACAGGTTCCAGCTGGCCGTCGAGATCGCCGAGGCACGACCGTCTGCCCCCTCTGCGGTCAGTTCCTCGGGCGACGCCTTATCGATGACGTGGCTCGACAGGCCGGCGCGTGCGGCCGCGAGCGCCAGCGTCATACCTACTAGACCGCCGCCAAGGATGACGAGGTCGCGTCTGTCGGTCATGGCAGCAGGCTCCAGCGGTTGGGCATGCCCCCCCTTAGCCGGTCGCAACCTTTCCGTCACCCGCCTGCTATCGCACGCAAGTATTACCCGGTCCGCCGTCAATATCGAGGCAGCGGCCATCGAATTCGCCCGGCTTCACCGCCAGGCGCAGGAGCGCAGCGAGCGTCGGCGCTATATCGACCGTTTCCACTGGCGCCGGCTGCTCGAAGCCGGTCAGTCCCTTGCGCCAGAAGAGGATTGGAACGCGCCGGTCATAATCCCAGGCGCTGCCGTGACCGGCGACCGCGCCGGCGCCCGATCCCGGCATGATCGCGCGCTTCAGCATGACGACGAGATCGCCGGAACGATCCATGTCGAACGAAGCGCGGGCACGCTGAAGCAGCGTCCAGTCCTGGGGCGAGCCCGAGGGAATCGGCGTGGCGGCAATCTCGGCTCTGGCGAATACGGCTTGCACTTGCGGATGCGCCCTGACGATCTCGATTAACGCGGCGGTCGCGCGCTGACGATCCGCCTCGGAAAGGGCGCGGGTGATGTAATAGTCGCCGGCCGGACCGTCGTTGTAGATAAGTTCGCCGGGCACTGCGATGCCGGTTTTCTCGCGAACGGCACGAGTCAGATCCCCGATGGAAAGCCCCGGCTCCAGGCGCGCCGCGTCAGGCATGCCTTGCTCGACCAGCCGCTCGGGCAAGTCGAGCCCGCCATGATCAGCCGAAAGCACGACCGCGTAATCGATCCCCCGCGCATCGAGCGCGTCGAACAAGCGGCCGATCGTCCTGTCTAGTTCGGCCATCTGGATACACATCTCGGCGCCTTCGGTGCCAAAGCTATGGCCGACGAAGTCCGTGACCGAGAAACTTACCGAAAGGATATCCGGCGCCTTGCCCTTGCCGAGCTTCATTTCATCGGCAAGCGCGATGGCGAGATCCGCCACGGCGGCGTCCATGCGCGGCGAATTGCGAAAGCCGCCTTCCTTACCGGGATCGAAAGCGAAACGCCCCGTGCCGACTGTCTTGTTGGCGACGGCGATCGCCCGATCCCGCTCGACACACCATTCCGGCAAAGCATAAGCCCGTCCGCCGACGGCGATCGCGGCAGCGCTATCGCTGTTGGCCTTCAGAGCCGCAGCCCCCGGCTTGCGTCCGGGAAGCGTGACAAAAGCGCCGTCGCGCCACCAGTAGCCGGCGTCGATGGCCTGCCCCCCCATCATCACGACGGCCCGGTCCTTGGCGGATACGGCGACATTGCGGCTGGCGCGGTCAGCCGCCTTCATCCGCTCGCCCAGCGTCGGCACCCTGAGATGCCAGGCGGAAACGACAGGCTTGTCCGGCTTGCTGGTGGAATCGCGCTCGTCCTCCGAACAGTAGATTCGCTTGTCGGCGCGTGGACTGGCTGGATCGAACCAGTAGTTGGCGATGATGCCGGTTCGCGCCGGACGCGCGCCGGTGAGCAGTGTCGAATGACCGGGGCAAGTCTCCGTGGCGGCATGTCCCTGGAAACCTGAGGGAAAGACTGCTCCCTGCAGCAGACGCGCCAGTCCGCCCGTGAAGCGATCGCGATACTGCGCAAAGAGATCGGCCGAGAACTGGTCCACCGAGATCGCGAGCAACAGCTTCGGCGGGGGCAGAACCGCAGTTCCGGCCGGGGCAGCTGAAGGCGCCGCAGGCTGCGCCGACGTAGGCGAGGCAAAAAGCAGTGCGGCGGCAAGCGTGACGATGATCGATCGCATGGGCGATTCCTTGAATTATCGCGGCAATGGCTCCAAAGCCGTGATGACCGGCGCGCGCATGTCGCGCAAGCGCTGGCTGGGCGGGATCGGAAGCCATATGGGAATGCGCTGCTATCGGCTGCTTGTTGCGGTACTGTGGCGGTGCCTTGTCTTGTGCCTGGGCACACCAGTCGCATTGGCCACCCCCACCCATATCACGGCTGAGCTAGTCGCCGAGGCGCCAACCGCTCTCGGCCGCCCCGCAACCCTGGCGATACACATGCGTCCCCAACCCGGCTGGCATGGCTATTGGCTGAATCCAGGGGATGCCGGCCTTGGAATGACATTCAAATGGGAGCTTCCCGCCGGCACGAAAGTGGGAGAACCCCTCTATCCGGTGCCTGACACACTGTTGATCGCCGGGCTGATGAACCACGTCTATAAGGGCGACTACGCAATATTGGCGCCATTGACGCTGCCTGCCGGTGCAATCGCCGGCACGCCGCTCAAGATCGCTGTCGATGCCCAATGGCTGGCCTGTACCGACACGATCTGCGTGCCTGAACGCGGCCGGCTCGAAACCTGGATAACACCGGGCGCACGCGCGCCGGATCCCCGCTTCGACCGCTGGCGCGCGCACTTGCCGGCTCCTCTCGGCGCAACGAGCCAGTTCGCCATGAAGGGCGGCACGATCCGTCTCGGCATTCCCCTTCCCGCCGCGATGACGCTGGAGAACCCGCACTTCTTTCCGGCACAGGATCGCGTCTTCGCATATGCCGCGCCGCAGAAATTCAGCCGCAAGGGTGACTTGCTGATCGTCGAACTCGACAGATCGAAGACCGCGCCGATTACGCCCTCCGGGATCGCAGGCGTGCTGCGTCTCAATGCGGCGGGCGACGGAGTGAGCATCACCGCAGCGCAGGGCGGCGTGCCCGCTGGCGGTGAAGCGCTTGCAGGACCCACTACGAGCGAGACCGTCAACTTGCCGCTCCTGCTTCTCGCCGCGCTGGCCGGAGGCCTGCTGCTCAACGTGATGCCCTGCGTCTTCCCGATCCTGAGCCTGAAGGCGCTGAGTCTTGCGCGCGCGGGCGAGAGCGAGGCTCAAGCCCGCGCCGAAGGGCTGGCCTACACGGCCGGCGTCGTAATCGCCTGCACTGCGCTCGGCGCGCTGCTGCTGGCCTTGCGAGCGGGCGGCGAAGAAATAGGCTGGGCGTTCCAGTTGCAGGAACCGGGCGTCGTCGCGCTTCTTCTGCTTCTGGCCGTGGCGATAACCGCCAACCTGCTAGGCCTGTTCGAATTCGCGGTTCCCGGCTTCGCCAACACGGGAAGCCCGCAGGGCGCCTTCGCCACCGGTCTGCTCGCGGCCTTCGTCGCCACCCCGTGCACCGGCCCCTTCATGGCGGCCGCGATGGGCGCGGCGCTGCTGCTGCCGCTCCCGCAGGCGATGGCGCTGTTCGCCGCGCTCGGCATTGGCCTTGCCCTGCCCTTCCTGCTTATCGCCTTCGTCCCAGCGCTGCGCCGGGCATTGCCGAAACCAGGGCGCTGGATGGTCACGTTCCGCCGCTGGATGGCGCTCCCGATGGGGTTGACCGCGCTGGCGCTGCTGTGGCTTGCGAGCCGGCTGGGCGGGACCACATTCGCGGCCGCGCTGGCGCTGCTTGCGATAGTCTTGACGGGAATTCTCGCGCTTGCCGGCAAACGACAGCGCAGTGGGATCACTGCCCGGCCCATGGCGCTGGCGGCGTTTGCTTCCGTCGTTTTGTTTGCCCTGCTGGCGCCGCGCCTGGCAACCGATCCGGTCCCGGAGAGCAAAGGGCTGCTGCCCTCCAGTCCTTTCAGCGATACCGCTCTTGCCCAAGCGCGCGGAGCCGGAAAACCCGTCTTCGCCTATTTCACCGCAGACTGGTGCCTGACCTGCAAGGTGAACGAGAGCGTCGCGATCGAACGCGAGGAAGTGCGTGACGCCTTCGCCAAATCCGGCATCGTCGTGCTGCGCGGCGACTGGACCCGCCGAGATCCGGCAATCACCCGCTACCTCACAGCGCATGGCGCGGCGGGTGTCCCGCTTTACGTCTGGTATGCTCCGGGCAAGGAAGCCGTCGTATTGCCCCAAGTGCTGACGCCGGCGACCCTCATCGGCCTCAGATAATCTCGGCCACGCCGTCCAACGATTTGCGCAGGCTTCCGAGCGCCTGCGCCTTCAACTGATGCACGCGCGGGATGCTGACCGAGAGCACCTGCGCGATCTCCGACAAGTTCAGCTCTTCCACGAAATAGAGCTGGACGACCATTTGCAGCCGCTCGGGCAACGCCTTGATCGCCTCGATCACGCTCCCGCGCAGTTCCTCCTGCTCGAGCAGTTGCAGCGTATCGGGACCATTGTCGGCGAAGGACATGTCGCTGTCCGAATAGACCTCGTCGATCGACTCGAACCGCAAGGGCTCGCTGGACGAACGCAGCATCTCCACTTCCCCTTCTTCCATTTCCAGCGCGGCGGCGAGTTCGGACAATGTGGGATCGCGCCCCAGCACGCCGCGCAGGGCGCCTTCCTTCTCGCGCAGCATCCGCCGGCGCTCGGTGGCGCCTCGCGACAGGGGGATCGTGCGGCGGATGAGGTCCACCATCGCGCCGCGCACGCGCATCTTGGCATAGGCCGCGAAACCATCCTCGTTAGGCCCGGAATGCTTCATCGCGCATTCGGTAAGCGCGACAAGACCCGACTGGACCAGGTCTTCCAGCTCAATGCCCGGACGGCCGCTGCCATGGACATGCCAGGCGAGGCGGCGAACCATCGGCAGAAAGCGCCGGATGCGTTCCGCATCATCGCCTTGGTAAGCGTCCGTAACGCCGACGGAAAAGCTTCTGTGATCGTACTTCATGCGGCCATGCTTTCGTGTGCGTCATGGAATTCGGGATGCGGGAGCCCCTGCGCCGGAACGGGCTCGCCGCCGACGACCGAGATCACCTCGATGGGTTGTGCGGGCGGCAGCTCCGCGATGGAGAGCACCAGGCAGGAAGGCGCGCGCATCTTGAGCAGCGCGGCCAGCGCCCGGCGCGCACGCGGCTGGACGACCAGCGCTATAGGCGGCGCACCTGGCCCGCGTTCAGCGATGAGCGCCGCGATACGCTCGCCGATCGTGCGGGCAAGGTCAGGTTCGATCACCGGTTGACCGGTGGTCGGATCGTGAAGACCCTGGACGATCATCTGCTCCAGCCCGGCGTCGAGCGTAATCACCGGCAGGCGTTCGTGGGGCCCACAGATACGTCCGACTATCAGAGCGCCAAGATCGGCCCGCAGCAGTTCGACCAGGCGATCGTGTTCAACCGTCAACTGCACCGCCTGGCTCAGGCTGGCGAGGATCGGCAACGGATGCGCGATCGGGATGCCATCCTCCAGCAGAGCGCGCAGCAGGCGCGTGATCGCGGCCAGCGACAGCGGTTGCGGATGGATCGTCTCGATAAGTCCCGCCGAATGCTCCTTGACCGCGTCGAGCAGGGTGCGGACCTCGTCCGGGCCAAGCAGCGTCTGCGGACGTTCGGCGAGAAGCTGATTGAGATGCGTCGCGATGACGGTGCTGGCGTCCACCGTAAGGAAACCTTCGGCAATCGCCTGATCCCGGGCGGCAGGATCGACCCACAACGCCGGACAGCCGAAGCTGGGGTCGTGCGTTTCATCGCCCTTCAGCGAATGGTTGTCGCGCGCCTCGCCTGCATTGATCGCCATGATCCGGTCCGAGCGGACCGTAAAGCCGCCAAGGGGCACGCCGCCCAGCATGATGCGATAGTCGTAGGGCGGCATGTCGATCGCGTCGCGCACGCGAAACTGGGGAACCACGAAGCCGAACGATTGCGAAAGCTGCTTGCGCACGCCGGTGATGCGGGCGACCAGCGGAGAACCGCGACGATCATCGACAAGATGGACCAGGCCATAGCCAAGCTCGATGGTGACGAGCGTGTGGTCGGAAACATCCTGCAGCACGATCTTCGAAGGATCGACCGGCGCCACGGGCTGCGGCGCCTCGGCGGCGACGGCTTGGTGTTCCTGTCGCTTCTTGAGCGCACGCCACAGGAAGAAGGCGCCGGCGGCGGCGGGCAGGAAGATCGTCTGCGGCATCGCCGGGATCACGCCGATGGCCGCCAGGATGATCGCGACGGGCAGCCACGTACCGGGGCTGGCGAACTGGCCACCGATCTGCCCGGCAAGATCGCGGGAGTCGGAAACGCGGGTGACGATGACGGCGGCGGCGATCGACAGCAGCAGCGCGGGCACCTGCGCGACCAGCGCATCGCCGATCGCCAGCGTAATGTAAGTCTGCGCGGCCTCGCCCGCCGAAAGCCCGTGGCTGATCATGCCAAGGCAGAAACCCGCGATGATGTTGACGCCAAGGATCAAGAGCGCGGCAACGGCGTCGCCTTTCACGAACTTCGAGGCACCGTCCATCGAACCGTAGAAGTCAGCTTCCGTAGCAACCTCGCGGCGACGGGCCTTGGCCTCGTCGGCCGTCAGGAGCCCGGCGGCGAGATCGGCGTCGATCGCCATCTGCTTGCCCGGCAGGGCGTCGAGGGTAAAGCGCGCCGAAACTTCGGAAACACGACCGGCGCCCTTGGTCACGACGACCAGGTTTATGATCATCAGGATCATGAAGACGAACAGACCGACGGCGAAATTGCCGCCGATCAGAAACGCGCCGAAGGCCTCGATAACATGGCCCGCCGCCGCCTCGCCCTCATGCCCGTGCACCAGCACGACGCGCGTCGAGGCGACGTTGAGCGCCAGGCGCAGCAGCGTGGCGAAGAGCAGCACGGTGGGAAACGAGGAGAAATCCAGAGGCTTGGCCGCGTTCATCGCCGCCATCAGGATCGCCACCGAAAGCGCGATGTTGAGGACGAAGGAAACGTCCAGCAGCATCGCCGGCACCGGCACGATCATCAGCACGATCAACGCCAGAATGCCCGTGGGCAAAGCGAGCGCCGACATGCGCGTGGTCTTCAGGAAATTCACAGACCGAACCTTTGCAACTGGCCATAAGCGGCGCGAACATGGGCGGGCGTGCTCACCTGCCCGTCAGGCCCGGCGACGGCGAAAGCATTACGCAGCGTATCCGACATCGATCGGCCCGGCGGGACGGAGGCGGAAGCGGAGGCGACCTGCTGGCGCGCCGCCTGGAATTCCTGGGCGATCGGCCCACCGACAGGCTGAGGCACCTGCCCGGCAGCAAGCGTGGAGGAAGCGCTGAAGGGCATGTCCGACCAGCCGGGTATCTCGCCGCCTTCCATCGCACCGGCGACCTTGCCGCGCAGGAGTTCCATCACACCCGCGACGCTGCGCGGCGCACCCTTTTCATAGAAGATGCCGCGATTGGCGGCGGCCGCCTGCGGCAGAAGCGCGGCGGCGCTCTGGCCGGGATTCGCGGCAAGAGCGGACAGGAACTGGCTGGCCCCGCCCGAACCGAGGAAATGGGCGAGATAAAGCTCGGCTGCATCGGGCTCTCGCCCAAGCTGCGCGGAAAGCTCCGCGCGATTGTCGTTGGAAAGCTCAGCCGCCATCAGCGCCGAGGCGCTGGGATCGTAACGCATCGCCATGATCTGCGAACGCATCGCCGGATCGATTACGCGACCGCCATCGATCGCGTCGCCAACCCAGTCGAGACCATGGCTGGCGGCGTGGCGATCGAGCGTGCGCAGCCAGGTGCTGTTGGTGAACTGGTAAAGGCCGGCCGCGCTCGACGTGCGGGCGCGGGCGCCGGGATCAAGGCTCGATTCCAGCTTCGCCTGGGCCAGCAGGTAATTGAAGTCGGCGCCGGTCGCCTGCGCGGCACGCGCGATCGCCACCCGCACATCGGGGCGGGTCGCGGACTGGACGCCAATGGACTGCGGCTCTGACAAGCCAAACTCCCGGAACAAATCGTACCGGAAGCTCTCTCAGCAAGAGCCGTGCCAAAATCGGTCGGATATCAGGTTCACATCGGCGTCATACGACGCGCGAGATCAGATGTGAGCGCCCGCATAACTATAGGCGGCGCGCGGCGCCATGCCCGGACGATAAAGCGGCGTGCTGCCCGCCAACGTGTCCAAACGCGCGGAAACGTTGGCCGCGATGAGGTTCCGCACCTGGCGATTGACCTCGTTCAAGCGGTGGGCCGCATCGATCAGACCGCGGCATTCGTCATCGAGTTCGATTTCGCCCGCATCTTCGATCGTACCGCACAGCGCCTGCTTGTCGGCAGCCGCGGCCATGATGACCTCCAGGTCGAGACCGGCAAGCGCCTGCCGTTCTGCCTCGAGCACGGCAAGCATCTGCCGCAGAGTATCGCGAAGCCCGGTGTTCTGGGTCATTTACCGCTCCTGAGCAGAATTCCCGCCGCGATGACAGCATCGGCGATCTTTACCGGGATCAAGGGATACTGTCCCTTTTCGATCGCCTTGCGGATCGCATCGACGCGCTCGGCGTTGATGGGCGCCTTGCCCGGATCGATGGCGTCGCTCAGCGTGACGGCGGACGAAGTCTCGCCGACGCTTTCGCCGTGCTCGCGCTGGCCGGTGGCCTGACGCGCAATCCGGACATCTACCGCGCTTACGGGGCGCGTCGGTCCCAGTTCGATCGGTGGCATTATGCCGCTCCTAAGTCCTTCGTGACTTGTAGAACGGCGATGTCGTGAAGGTTTTAAGTCCGGACGCGGCAAATGATTGCCGCCGCCTCCGGCAAATTCCGTCAGGGCAGAGGAAGCGCTACCAGGCCCGGCCGCACGATCTGCGCGCGCATCGCATCCGATGTCGATCGGTTCGCCTGTGCGCTCACCGCCACCGAACGCACGCGGATCCAGGAGCCCACGGCTCCTCCCTCCAGCGCCTCGCCCGGCTGCGACACCGAAAAGCCATCGCCCTGCACCGCGATCGTAACCGCGTCGCCGCGATTGACCACCGGAACGGCCAAGGCCCCGCCCATCGTCCCGCGAACCGGCACGAAAACACGCCATCCACCCGCATCCGGGCACTGCACCAGCACCGAATCCCGGCGCACGCCATTCCACGACAACGTCAGCGGCGACATGCACGACCTTAAACGCAGACGCCGATCGACCGGTGTCGAGGCGCCGCCCTGCTGGCCGATTGGCGCACCCGTAAAGTCGGCGACCTGCCGATCTATGGCGTCGAGATCGGCAAAGCCGGCGGCGGCGACAAGCGCGAGACCGATGGTGAAGCTCATGGTCGTTTCCCTCAGGATACATCAATTGCCTCCATTCAGAGCAAGAGATGTGCCATTCTCGTCCGCAGCCCCTGCGGGCCTAGCGAGGCCCGCTTCGGGCAGGTCATAGGCGAGCGAGGCGGTGACTCCGCCTTCCCCCGGTTCGACGACGATCCGCGCGCGTGCGCCGGCCTGCCCCGCTTCCCCGGCCAGTGCCGATGCGCGCGAAACCGCTTCTGACTGCGTCCCGGGGCGATAATGTGCAATGATCGTCAACTGCTGACGCGGGTCCACGGCCTGACCGGCAAGCCATTCTCGTAGTGGCGGCGCGCCGGGTTCGGCCCGATAGAGCGCAAGCGGCTCACCTTGCGGCGAGATCGGCGACGCGCCCCTGGCGGCCGGCGCCGGCACGGGACCGTCCGGCGCCTGGGAAAGCGCCGAGGCGGTCACCATGAAGAGAATGATCGAGAGATCGGCCAGCACCGTCTGCCAGCCGGTTCCCGCCCGCGCGGAGATCATACCGCGTGCGCCACGGCCACCGCCACCGGTCTTCCCCGCGCGACGACGGGCGCGAGTTGCTCTGCCAGCCAATCAACCAGCTTCTGCCGCTCAAACTCCTCGGCCGCGGCCGCACGCTCAACCACGCGCGCGAGCGGTGCAAGGAGCAGATTGGCGAGTATGAGGCCATAAAGCGTCGTCAGCACCGCCATGGAGATCGCACCGGCGAAAGCGCCGCGGGCGATGCCGTCGGCGGGAAGCTGACTCAATGAGATAAGAGTGCCGGCAAGCCCGAATACGGGGGCCAGTTCAGACGCCTGCGCGAGCGCGCGCACCGCCCGACTGTTCACCTCCTGACGCCGCGCCTTATGGCCTTCGTGCGCGGAAAGCAGCGCCGAGATGGAGCGGGTGCCGATCAGCGTGTCGGTCACTTCATCGAATTCGCTGTCCCCGAAATGGTGCGGCTGCGCCCGGATCAGGCCGTCCTGCCGGATTTCCTGCACCTGCACGGCAAGCTCGGACTTGGCGCGATCGGCGTCGAAGCGCTTCTGGCCGATTTGCCAAAGCGCGGTCAGAGCCATGCGGCAATCGGTCACGCCGCAGCGCAGGAAAGTGGCCAACAGCGTTCCGCCAACGACAATGGCGGCGGACTGCGCGTCGAACAGGTTGGTCAGGTTCATCTGACAGGTCTCCCTCCAGCCTGAGAACGGCGACGGCAAGCGGCTTTTCATCCGATGGCCGACATTTGCCGCATGCCGGCAAACCTTTGCCGCTCCACAGGGAAATGACCGGAAAAATCGTGTGAAACAGGGTGAAAACGTCATTTGGCACGCCCCTTGCTGAAACACATGCGCAACGCATTCGGAGCATCGCCGTGAGTGATAGCCTGTTCGGAATTCATGGAGCCGCGCTTGAGCTGCGCTCGCAGCGCATGGGCCTCATCGCCTCGAACATCGCCAATGCCGGCACCCCCGGCTACAAGGCAAAAGACATCGACTTCGCCACTGCGCTGAAGGGGCGCATGGCGGGGATGGGCGACGATCAGGCCGCCCAGGCCGCCACGCAGTATCGCGTGCCGACCATGCCGTCGCTCGACGGCAACACGGTGGAGCTTTCCACCGAACAGCTCGCCTTCTCGGAAAACGCCGTCGGTTATTCGGCGACGCTCTCCTTCATACGCGGGCGCGTGGACACCATCACGCGCGCGCTGAAGGGAGACTGACGATGGGCGCCCCGATGACGATCTTCGACCTCGCCCAGCGCGGCATGTCCGCGCAGATGGTGCGGATGAACGCAGCCGCCTCGAACCTGGCCAACGCCGGTTCGGTCTCGGCCAGCGAAGAAGGCACTTACCGCGCGATCCGCCCGGTCTTCGCCGAGGAACTGGACAAGAGCACCGGCATGGCTTCGGTGCGCGTCCAGGCCGTCGTGCGCGAGAACGCGCAGCCGGTGAAGCAGCACATGCCCGATCACCCGCTCGCCGACGAGAACGGCGACGTGTGGACCTCTCCAGTCGATGAGAACTCGGAGATGGTCGAGATGATGGAAAGCGCCCGCCAGTACCAGAACCTGGTCGAAGCCCTGACCACCGCCAAACAGCTCATGATCGATACGATGAGGCTCAAATGACCATTTTTTCCGCGATCAACGGCAGCAGCGCCGCAGGCAAGGCCGACACGAACGTCGGCAAGGGCATGGGGGCTCTCGGTTCGACCGACTTCCTCAAGCTCATGCTCGCCCAGATGAAGATGCAGGATCCGACCGATCCCGTCGACAACAAGGAGATGCTCGCGCAGATGGCGCAGTTCTCCCAGTTGTCGGGCGTTTCCGAGATGGGCGAAACGCTGAAGGCGATTTCCGCCAAGCTCGACGTCATCGGCGGGCAGCGCGCCGCGTCCGACACTTCCGGCACCGCCGCCTAACCCCTTTTCGCAGGAGAACCAGCATGTCGTTCTACACCTCGCTCAGCGGCCTGAAAAACGCCCAGACCGAGCTCAACGTGATCGCACACAACATCGCGAACGCCGAAACCGGCGGCTTCAAGAAGAGCCGTGTGTCGTTCGGCGACATCATCGCCGGATCGGCCACCAGCAATCCCAAGCAGATGCAGGGCATCGGCTCGACCGTGGAGGCGATCAACCAGAACTTCGGCATCGGCCCGATCGAGCAGACCGGCGGCGCGCTGGACATCGCGGTGAGCGGCGACGGCTTCTTCACGACCAAGTCCGCGCTGACCGGCCAGACCTTCTATACCCGCAACGGCGCGTTCGAGGTCGATGACAATGGCTTCGTCAACGACGGCGCCAACAACCGCCTGCAGATCATCGCGCCCGGCGACGATCCCGCTACCGATCCGCCGGTGGACGCGCAGCTCCCGGCCGCCAACGCCGGCGGCGCGGCCTTCGCCGGCGTCACCGTCGGTCCTGACGGCACCGTGAAGGTTTCATATGCCGACGGCACCAACGAGACGATCGGCACGGTCGCCCTGGCGCAATTCACCTCGCCCACCGGCCTGAAGCAGATGGGCTCGTCGAACTGGCAGTCCACCGGCCTTTCCGGCGCGGCGACCTATGGCCTGCCGGGCGCAGGATCTTTCGGCAACCTGATGTCGGGCGCGCTGGAACGGTCGAACGTCGACATCGCCGAGGAGCTGGTCGGCCTGATCACCGCGCAACGCTATTTCCAGGCGAATGCGAAGGCGATCGATACCGCCACCCAGATCTCCCAGACGGTCCTGAACATGCGGAGCTGATGAGCGATGGACCGGCTGATCTATACGGCTGTATCGGGCCTCAATTCGGCGATGACGCGCCAGCGCATGATCGCCAGCAACCTGGCCAATGCGCAGACCGTCGGCTTCCGTGAGGAAACGATGGAGTTCACCCCCATGACGCTCGAGGGTCCGTCCCTCGAGGTCCGGGCGATGAACTACACGCAGGTCAAGGGCGCCTCGATGAAGCCCGGCACGATGGTTCAGACCGGCCGTCCGCTAGACGTCGCGCTGGAAGGGCAGGCGATGCTCACCGTCCAGACTCCCGACGGCGGCGAGGGCTATACGCGCCGGGGCGACCTTTCGATCTCCCCGACCGGCCTTCTGCAGAACGGCGATGGCCTTCCCGTCATGGGCGAAAGCGGTCCGATCACCGTTCCCACCGACGGGATCATCACTATCGCCAAGGACGGCGGAGTGATGCTGTACAACCGGGATGCGCCCGAACAGCCGCCGGTCCAGATCGAAAGGCTGAAGCTCGCAAGCACGCAAGGAAGCAAGCTCGAAAAGGATCTCAGCGGCATATTCCGCGTCCCCGGCGGCGGCGTCCTGCCGGCCGACCAGGAAGCGAAGCTCATGCCCGCCACGCTCGAGCAGTCGAACGTCGATACCACCAAGGTCCTTGTCGAGATGGTCGAAGCCCAGCGCATGTACGACCTCAGAACCAAGCTCATTTCCACCGCGCGCGACCTCGACGAGGGCGGCGCCAGTCTGATGCGGCTTCCCGCCTGAAGGAACATAGCCAATGCCTACTTCCGCCCTTCACGTCGCCCGTACCGGCCTGGAAGCCCAGGACCAGCGGATGCGCGTCATCGCGAACAACCTCGCGAACGTCAGCACTACCGGCTTCAAGCGCGACCGCGCCAGCTTCGCCACGCTCGCCTATCAGGACGCGCGCGTCGCTGGGCAGCAGTCGTCGAACGAAACCGCCTATGCGCTCGGCCTCAACCTCGGCACCGGCGTCGCCGTCCAGGCGACGCAGCGGATCGACACGCAAGGCTCGCTGCAGACCACCGGCAATTCGCTGGACCTCGCCCTCGATGGCGACGGCTATTTCCAGGTGCAGATGCCGGGCGGCCAGCTGGGCTACACGCGCGCCGGCAACTTCAGCCGCTCACCCGAAGGCCAGCTGGTGACGCCGCAGGGCTATCCGGTCCTGCCCGCGATCAACATTCCCGAAGGCGCGACGACGATCACCATTTCCGATGACGGCACCGTCTCGGCGATGATCACCGGCCAGAGCGAGCCGCAGCAGCTCGGCCAGATCACGATCGCCAGCTTCCCGAATCCGGCCGGGCTTCAGTCCGCCGCCGACAACTTCCTGATGGAGACCGGAGCCAGCGGCGCCGTGCAGATCGGCCTCGCCGGCGAGGGCGGGCGCGGCAACATCAAGCAGGGCATGCTCGAAGGCTCGAACGTGAACATAGTCGAGGAGCTGGTCGACATGATCGAATGCCAGCGCGCCTACGAGATCAATTCCAAGATGATCTCGGCAGTCGACGACATGCTCCGCAACGCCAACCAGACGCTGTAAGAACCATGAGCAACGGATCTCCTCCCGCCGCGCTGTACGTCCGCCCCATTGGCCGGATGCAGCGCCCTCGTCCGGTCCGTCCGGCGATGTCGCGCCGCCTCCCGCTGGTCGCCGCGGCCATTGCCGCCGCCGCGATGGCGAGCACGCCGGCATTGGCGAAGAAGCAGCCTTCACCGGGGTTCGAGGCGACGCTGCCGGTGATGGCGCCCACGCCGCGCCCGGCTACCGGCAGCATATTCAACGCTTCGGCAGGCTATGCCGCGCTGTACGAAGGCATGCGCGCGCGCGCAGTGGGCGATCCGGTGACGATCCGCCTCGTGGAAACGACCACGGCATCGAAGTCCGTCGGATCGAAAAGCCAGAAGGCCGGCGGCGCATCGATCACCCCGCCTTCGGCTGGTCCGCTCGACTTCCTCGATCCGGATTCGCTCAAGGCCTCCAGCCAGTCGACGTTCAACGGCCAGGGCAACGCGACGCAGACCAGCACGCTCGCCTCGACGCTTTCCGTCACCATTGCAGAAGTGCGGCCCAACGGAACCGCGCTGGTTCGCGGAGAAAAGCGCATGCTGCTCAGCCAGGGCGACGAATGGGTCCAGTTCTCGGGCATCGTCCGCCTGGCCGACATCGACCAGGACAACACCGTGATCTCGACGCGGGTGGCCGATGCGCATGTCCAATACTCGGGCAAGGGCGCACTCCAGCGCGCCAGCAAGCAGGGCTGGCTCGGCCAGTTCTTCAACATGATCAGCCCCTTCTGAGGATGACCCCCGTGCGCCGTTTTCTCTTCTCGCTCCTCGCTCTTCTCGCCGCCGCGCTTCCCGCCGCCGCGCAGGCCGAACGCGTTCGCGATCTCGGCGCGTTCCAGGGCGTCCGCACCAACCAGCTCACCGGCTACGGCATCGTCGTCGGCCTTCCTGGCACGGGTGACGACAACCTCGAATACCTGACGCAGGCGATGCGTGGGGTTTCGGGCCGCATGGGCCTGCAGCTTCCGCCGGGCGTCTCGCCGGGCCTCAAGAATGCGGCCGCCGTCATGATCACCGCCGACCTGCCCGCCTTCGCCAAGCCGGGCCAGCGTATCGACGTGACCGTCTCGACGATCGGCAAGGCCAAGTCGCTGCGCGGCGGCGCACTGATCCTGTCGCCGCTCTACGGCGCGGACGGCCAGATCTATGCGATGGCGCAAGGCAACCTCGCCGTGGGCGGCCTCGGCATCTCGGCCAAGGACGGCTCGCAGCTCACCGTCAACGTTCCCACCGTCGGTCGCATCGCCGACGGCGCCAGCGTCGAGCGCGCGGTAGCCACCGGCTTCGATAACGGCGATACGGTCCGCTACAACCTGTTCAATTCCGATTTCCTCACCGCCTCGCGCGTGCGCGACCGGATCAACGCCTTCATGCCCGGCACCGCCTCGGTGGAAGACGGCGTCACGCTGGCGCTGCGCCTGCCGCCAGCCCCCGACACGCGCGCCAGCATGATGGCGGCGATCGAGATGCTGGAAGTGACCCCGGCCGAAACCCAGGCCCGGGTCATCGTCAACAGCCGCACTGGCACGGTCGTGATCAACAGCGCGGTGCGTCTGTCGCCCGCCGCGATCAGCCACGGCAAGGTGACGGTGCGCGTCGAAGAAAATCCGACCGTCAGCCAGCCGGAACCATTCAGCCGCGGCCGCACCACGACCCAGCAGAACAGCGATATCATGGCCAACGAACAGAGCACCGGCGTAAAGCTGCTGCGGCCCGGCGCCTCTCTGGCGAAGATCGTCGACGCGCTCAACATGCTGGGCGTCAGCGCCTCGGACCTCGTCGCGATCCTCGAAGCCTTGAAGCAGGCAGGCGCGCTGAAGGCGGAGATGGTGGTGATATGACCTCTCCCGTCGCCCTCCCTTCCGCCTCCACGACGCCCTCGGGCGTACCCGCCTCGGGCACCGACCGCACGCAGCTCAAGGCGGCCGCCAAGCAGTTCGAGGCGATCTTCGTCCGACAGATGCTGTCCGCGGCGCGCAAGACGCAGTTCGGCGGCGAGGACGCGCTGTTCTCCGGCCAGGGCCTCGATACGTTCCGACAGATGCAGGACGAGAAATTCGCCGAGATCGCTTCGGACACCGGGGCTTTCGGGCTTGGCAAGATGATCGAGGCGCATCTCGCGCGGATGCTGCCGCCTACAACACCGGCAACCTCAGGAAAAGGAGGCGTGACCGATGGCATCTGATCTGATGTCGATCGCGAAAAGCGGCGCCAGAACCGCCCGCATCGCGCTCGACGTGACCGCCCAGAACATCGCCAATGCTTCGTCCGAGGGCTATGTCCGGCGCAGCGTGCTGCTCAAGGAAGTGTCTTCTTCGGGCGGCGTCGGCCGTGTCGGCGACGTTTCGCTTTCGGGTTCGCGGCTCGACCAGATCGTCCGCAACGCCGACCTTTTCCGCCAGGCCGAAGTCCGCCGCACCGGTTCGGATTCGTCGCGGGCGACGGCCGAGGTCGCCGGCCTCGAGAACGTGGAAGCCGCGCTCGAGCAGGCCAACGTCTACAACGCGGTCGTGCAGTTCGAAGGATCGCTGCAGCAGCTCGCCTCAAACCCGGTCGATCCCTCGCTCCGCGCGTCAGTGGTCGAGGACGCCCGCACGATGACAGGGACGCTGAACATCGCAGCATCCAGCCTCGATGCGGCGGGCAACGGCCTGCGCTTCGAGGCGACGGACGGCGTGTCGCAGGTGAACCTGCTCGCCAACGAACTGGCCCGCGTAAACCTGCGTCTCGCCCGCGCCGCCGATTCTAGCAGCGATCAGACCTCGCTGCTCGACCAACGCGACTCCCTGCTCCAGAAATTGAGCGACTATGTCGACGTGACGACGACGATCGCCGGCGATCACACGGTCGAAGTGCGCATGGGTGGCGCATCGGGACCGGCGCTGGTGTCGCTTGGCGCCGCCTCGCCGCTGGCGATGACGACCGCCGTCAACGGTACGATCTCGTTCGATGTCGGCGGAACCGCCGTCACGCCGACTGGCGGCGCGCTCGCAGGAAAAAGCCTGGCGCTCGAAAAGCTCGCCGACGTGAAAGGCAAGCTCGACACGATCGCCAACACGATCATCAGCGTCGTCAACACCGCGCAGGCCAACGGCGCCGCGCTTGATGGCACCACGGGCGGCGCCATGTTCAGCGGCAGCGGGGCGGCCGGCATCACACTGGCCTTCCAGGACGGCAAGCTCATCGCCACCGCGCCCGCGGGCGCCGGCGCCAACAGCCGCGATCCCGGAAACCTTTCCGCCATGCGCACCGCCTTCGCCGCGGCGGATCCGGCAGGCAAGACCGACTCCCTGATCTTCGACATTTCGAGCACGGTGGCGGGCCGGACCATCACGCGCGACGCCCTCGTCTCGATCGCCGGCGCGGCCAGCGTGGCATTGGCCGCGCAGGCCGGCGTCGATCTCGACAACGAGGCCGTCAACCTCATGCGCTACCAGCAGGCATTCCAGGCTTCCGGCCGAGTGATGCAGGTAGCCTCCGACCTTTTCGACACGCTGCTCGGCATCAGGTGAAATAGACCATGACCACGCTCATCAGCACCAGCACCAGCGCCTTCTACGAACGCTCGGTTCAGGACATGACCAGCCTGCGCAAGCAGGCCGAAGCGCTTCAGGCCTCGCTCGGAAGCAACCAGAAGCTGTCGCGCTCATCCGACGATCCGGTCGCGGCATCCCGGCTGCGCGTACTGACGCGGGCGGACAAGCTGGCGAACATCGACGAGACCAACGCCAACCGCGCCACCGCCGACCTGACGTTGACCGATTCGGCCCTTTCCTCGTTCGCCACTTTCATCACCCGCGCGCGGGAACTGGCGACCCAGGCCGCCACCGGCACGCTCACGCCGACGCAGCGTTCGACAATCGGCGTCGAGCTCGATCAGATCTACGGCAACCTCGTGACGCTGGCGAACGCGCGCGATTCCGCCGGCCACGCCCTGTTCGGCGGGGAATCGGCGGGCGACGCCTATCAGCTCGATGCTTCGGGGAACGCCGTCTACATCGGCACGGCCAGCTCGGGCGAGCTGCCCATCAGCGAAGGCCAGACCGTCCAGCGCGGGTTGACTGGCCCGGAATTCCTGAACTTCGACGCGGGCGGCGGTCCGACGAACCTGCTGGCAGTGGTGAAAGATCTCGCCACGGCGCTGCAATCGGGGCCTGATCCGCAAGGTTCGGCCAACGCATCGCTCACCGCGCTCGGCAAGGGCCTGGAGGCAGTGACCACCGGCCAGACGCTGGTCGGCTCGCGCCTGAGCTGGATCGACCTCACGACCGAGCGGCGCACCAATCTGGGCGAGCTGCGGGCCGATGAGCAGGAACAGATCGGTGCGCCCGACATCGGCGCGACGATCGCGCAAATGCAGCAGTTGATGGTCGTTCTGGAGGCCAGCCAAGCCGGCTTCACCAAGCTGGCCGGACTGAGCCTGTTCAACAAGATCGGCTGACGCGAAGCAACGTATTTACTAGGGGGCGTTTCACATGTTTGTTGCCATCGGGATCGTGATCCTGCTCGTGATGGTGTTCGGCGGCTTCGCCATAACCGGCGGCTCGCTGGGCCCGGTGATGCACGCGATTCCGCACGAGATGCTGATCATCGGCGGCGCCGCCGTGGGCGCCATCGTCACCGGCAACTCGATGCACGAGCTAAAGGCGCTCGGCGGCGGCTTCGCGCGGGCGATGAAAGGCCCCAAGCACAACAAGCAGGACCATATCGACGCGATCATCCTGACGACGCGCCTGATGAAGCTGCTGCGCAGCGAAGGTCCGGTAGCGCTGGAAAGCCATGTGCAGGATCCGGCGAATTCGGCGATCTTCGCCGAATTTCCTCGCCTGCTCGGCAACAAGCCGCTGGTCCATCTGATCGCCGACACCCTGACACTGATCGTCGTGTCCTCGGGCACGCTCGAGGTCCACGCGGTCGAGGAAGTCATGGACAATGCGATGAAGACGCATTTCCACGAACTGCACGAACCGCAGCACGCGATCCAGAGCCTTGCCGACGCCCTGCCCGCACTGGGCATCGTCGCCGCCGTTCTCGGCGTGGTGAAGACCATGGGCTCGATCGACAAGCCGCCGTCGATCCTGGGCGGCATGATCGGCTCGGCGCTCGTCGGTACGTTCCTCGGCATTCTGCTTGCCTACGGGATCGTCGCGCCGATCGCTGGTCGCCTCAAGCAGGTGAACGAGCAGGACGAGATGATCTTCCACGCGGTGAAGCAGGTCGTGATCGCCTCGCTCCACGGCTGGCCCCAGCCGCTGGTGGTCGAAAGCGCCCGCTCCGGGCTTGGCCATGCGTTCCGCCCCGGCCTGTCCGAACTGCTCGACGCGATGAGGGGCCGCTGACGTGGCCGCAGCGAAGAAAAACCCTCGCGGCAAGAACGAGCCGCCCCCGCCGATCATCGTCAAGAAGGTTACGGTGGTCGCAGGCGGCCATCACGGCGGCGCCTGGAAGGTGGCCTATGCCGACTTCGTGACCGCGATGATGGCGTTCTTCCTGCTGCTCTGGCTTCTCGGCGCCACCACCGAAAAGCAGCGCAAGGGCATTGCCGACTATTTCACACCGACGCTCGTCAAGCTGAAGCAGCAGAGCGCGGGTTCCAACGGACTGCTTGGCGGCTCCTCCATCACCGATGCGGATTCCTATCCGAACCGGGCCGGTCAGACCGGCAACAAGGCCCTGACCGTGCCGCGCGACGCAAGCGGCGGGCCGAAGGAAGGCGCCGTCCGCGCGAAAGTCGTCGAACGGATGAAGCAGCGGCTCGAACAGAAGCTCCAGTCGACCGAACAGCTCAAGCGGCTGGCGCGCCAGGTGCGCCTGATCGACACCACGGAAGGTATTCGGATCGACCTGGTCGATGACGCGGACTTCTCGATGTTCCGCCTCGGCACCACCGTCCTTACCGACGATGCGGCGCAGCTTCTGGGCGCGATCGCCGGCACGGTCGGCCCGGAACCCGGCGACCTGACGATCCGGGGCCACACGGATTCGCTGCCGTGGCGGCCGGGCGTATCGTCGAACAACTGGTCGCTGTCAGCCGGACGCGCCGAAGCGACGCGCCAGGCGCTGATGCGCCAAGGCATCGCCGAAGATCGCTTCCGCCGCATCGAAGGCGTCGCGGACCGCGAGCTCCTTATGAAGGACAAACCGCAAGACCCGCGCAACCGCCGCATCTCCATCCTGCTGGTAAGATAGGGGTGGGTTCTGGGAGTGTTAGGGGGCGCAGAGCAGTGACTGAAATGAAAGAAACGGGATAGTTCCTTTTATTTCAGTTACTTGCTCACCATAATCCAACAAGTTCCACTCGCCTTGAGCAGGTCGAAGCATGTCTTGGGCTTCGCAGAAGGGGCCACAGGCACAGGCCCAGCTCAAAAAATCACACATGCATGTGCTTGACATGTAGGAATGTTCTTTACATGTTCCATGCGTGTCAGGCCCCAGACTGACACACCGCGACGGGTGCGGGAGGCACGAAAGGCCTTCGCTTCTCTTGTCTCCCGTAGTGCGGTCGGCGCCCGCGCGGTCCGGACAGGCCGCCACGGGATGCGGCGGATGGACAGGCCGGTGAATGTCACACCGGCATGGACGAAACCTCGGGGTATGCCCCGACGC
>DASWWL010000053.1:0-8617 GCA_036400975.1 Novosphingobium sp.
TGGGCAGCTCCCGTGACCGTGCAGCGCGTTGCGGGCGATCATTTCAAGCGCGGCGAATATCGCCTGCTCGACCTGGGTCGCGAAATCGATATCGTGCTGATGCGGCAGGATCCGCCTTTCGACCTCGGCTACATCACCGGCACCCATATTCTGGAAAGGCTTGCAGGGCGGACTCTGGTCGTCAACGATCCGGTTTCGGTGCGCAATGCGCCCGAAAAGGTCATGGTGCTGGATTACGCGCGTTTCATGCCGCCGACCTTGGTGGCGCGTCGCCTGGACGATGTGAAGGATTTCCATCGCCGTCATTCTGGCGACCTTGTCGTTAAGCCGCTTCATGGCAACGGAGGTAAGGCTGTCTTCCGCGTACCGGCGGATGGCAGCAATCTTGGCGCGCTGACCGAATTGTTTGGGCAGGTATGGCCAGAACCGTTCATGGTGCAGCCTTTCCTGCCCGAAGTCTCGGAAGGCGACAAACGGATCGTCCTCGTCGATGGTGAGTTCGCGGGCGCGATCAATCGCAAGCCCGGCGCAGGCGAGTTCCGTTCGAATCTTGCGGTTGGCGGCTATGCCGAGGCGACTTCGCTCACCGCGCGCGAAGAGGAAATCTGCGCGGCGATGGGCCCGGAATTGAAAGCCCGGGGTCTTGTCTTCGTCGGCATCGATGTGATCGGCGGCAAGTGGCTGACCGAGATCAACGTGACCTCGCCTACCGGAATCGTCGCCATCGATCGCTTCAACGGCAGTGATACCGGTGGCGCGATCTGGGATGCGGTGGAAGCACGCCACGCGGCGATGCTACGCGGCTGACGGCACGAACTTCTTGGCATTCGAGGCGTTTTTTCACCCATGACCGAATGGATTCTGCGCCTCATCGAGCAAGGCGGCTACTGGGGCATCGCCTTTCTGATGTTCATCGAGAACGTCTTTCCGCCGATCCCTTCGGAAGTGATCATGGGACTGGGCGGCATCGCCGTGGCGCGCGGATCGATGAATTTCTGGCCTTTGCTGGCGGCGGGAACCGTTGGTTCGACTCTGGGCAACTACGTCTGGTTCCTTATCGGCGACAGGTGCGGATATGAGCGGCTGCAACCGCTGACCGATCGCTGGGGACGCTGGCTGACGGTGGAATGGGAAGACATTGAGGCCGCCAGCCGCTTCTTTCAGCGCCACGGGCAATGGGTGGTCTTTGCCATCCGCTTTTCCCCCTTCCTGCGGACGATGATCTCGCTTCCGGCGGGGCTGGCCCACATGAAGCATGGGAAGTTCCTGATATTCACGTTCCTTGGCGCGGCCATATGGAACGCAGCGCTGATTCAGGGGGGAAACTGGCTGGCCGGCTATTTCGCGGAAGCTCAGGAATGGCTGAACTGGATCATCATCGGCTCGATCGCGCTGGGGGTCGTCGCCTATCTCTGGCGCGTGGTTACGTGGAAGCCGCGTAGTCGCTGATCTATTGTTCGCGCGGATGCGCGTTGCGATAGACATCCAACAGGACTGCTGCATCGACCTTCGTATAGATTTGTGTCGATCCGAGACTGGCATGCCCGAGCAGTTCCTGCAGCGAGCGCAAGTCCGCTCCCGCGCTCAGCAAATGGGTGGCGAAGCTATGACGAAGCGCATGCGGGGTCGCCGTGGAAGGCAATCCCAAGGCGATACGAGCGCGGGCCATCGCCTTCTGCACCATGCCTTGTGACAGTGTTCCGCCCTTGGCTCCGCGAAACAGCGGTCCTTCCGCCGTAAGCGGCCAGGGACATTGTGCGACATAAGCGGCGACCGCTTCTCGCACGATGGGGAGTAGCGGGACGACGCGTTGCTTGCCGCCCTTGCCGGTGACGGTGATCGTCTCCTCCAGAGGAAGCGCGCGCGCGGTCAGAGACAGGGCTTCGGCGATGCGCAGGCCTGCGCCGTAGAGCAGCAACAGCACAGCTCGGTCGCGTGCACCGATCCAGTCTTCCACTGCATCCTCAGCTACGGTCTTGACGACCAGCACCGCTTCGTCGGGCGTTACCGGGCGCGGCAGACCTTTCTTGATCCGAGGACCGCGCATCCGGGGCGGAGCGGTGTCGGCAACACCGGCACGTTCGCGGGCGAAGGCGATGAAAGCCTTGAGCGCCGAAAGTTCGCGCGCAGCCGAAGCATTGCCGATCCCATCGACGCGTCGCCTGGCAAGCTGTTGACGCAGTGCGAGCGTGTCGAACCGGGCAAGGGCGGCCCAATCGGTGTCTTCATATCCGATCAGTCTGGCTGCCGTTGCGACATAGGCACGGACGGTATGTGGAGAGCGGCGGCGGCCGTCGGCCAGATGATCGCGCCATGACTCGAGGATATCGGCACGCTTCACGCGCCGACGAGTCCTGCCGGTACGAGTTCGCCGAGCAAGGCATCCAGCACGCCCATACCTTGTGATGTAACGCCGATACGGGTGCCGTCTCGCCAGGTCAGGCCGCGCTCCTTGTAGAACGAAAGCTTTGCGGTGTCGCAGAAGGCTTCCTCAGGGAAGCCGAAGCGTTCGGCCATGACGGCGAGGTCGAGACCCTCCCTCAGACGCAATCCCATCAGCATGGCTTCGGACGCCTGCTCTCCGAAGTCGAGCGGACGCGCCTCGGACACACCGTCGCCCTGAAGGTCTATCGCGGCGAGCCAGTTTTCAGGTTTTTTGTGCCGGACCGTCGCTAGTCCTCCCCGCCGCCCATGCGCTCCAGGACCGATGCCGCAGTAGTCCTGATAGCGCCAATAGGCGAGATTATGCCGGCTTTCCTCACCAGGGCGCGCGTGGTTACTGATCTCATAGGCCGGCAGGCCCGCGCTTGCAGTCATCTCCCGGGTAAGGCCGAAGAGATCGGCCGCGGCGTCATCGTCCAGCGGCGTGAAACGTTGCTCGCGCACCATCGTCGCGAAGCGCGTGCCCGGCTCGATAGTGAGCTGGTAGAGCGAAAGATGCCCGGTTCCGAAAGACAAGGCGCGGGTAAGCTCGGTTTTCCATTCCGCCACGCTCTGCCCCGGCCGCGCATAGATCAGATCGAAGCTGACACGCACGAAATGACGCTGCGCGACATCCAGCGCGGCCAGTCCTTCCCGTGCATCGTGAAATCGTCCAAGGAAACGGAGCGTTTCATCCTCCAGAGCCTGCAAGCCCAGTGAGACGCGGTTAATGCCTGCCCCGGCAAGCGCAGCGAAATTCGCGGCTTCGACCGAGGAAGGATTGGCTTCCAACGTGATTTCGATGCCAGGCGCGAAACTCCAGAGCCTCTCCGCCTCGGTCAGGAGTGTGGCTACCAGCGCCGGAGGCATCAGCGAGGGAGTGCCTCCACCGAAGAATATCGAGGTTAGCGGCTCTCCGTCCGCCAGCTCGGCCTCGCGGCGCATGTCCGCCAGCAGCGCGCGTTGCCATCGATCGTGATCTACCCGATCGCGGACATGGCTGTTGAAGTCGCAGTACGGACATTTCGCGAGGCAGAACGGCCAATGAATGTAGAGCGCGCGAGCCATGGCGAGAGCTTATCGGCCAAACTGCTCCGCGACCAGCTTGGCAAAGGCATCGGCGCGATGGCTGATGCGGTGCTTCTCTTCCGGTTCGAGCTCGGCGAAAGTCAAGGAGCGGCCATTGGGCACGAAAACGGGGTCGTAACCGAAACCCATAGTCCCGCGCGGCGGCCAGGAATAAGTCCCGTCGATGCGGCCTTCATAGACGGCACTTTCCCCGTCAGGCCATGCGATCGCGAGGACGCAACTGAACCAGCAGGCGCGATCCACATCGGGGCCCAGTTGGCCGAGCATCCCTTCGACCTTGCCCATCGCCATGTACCAGTCTCGGCCCGGTTCGCCTTCGAACCACTGCCGTTCGGCCCAATCGGCGGTATAGACGCCTGGCCGCCCGCCCAGCGCCGCCACCGAAAGACCGCTGTCGTCGGCAAGCGCCGGCAGGCCGGCTGCCTGCGCCGCCGCCCGTGCCTTGATCAGCGCATTCTCGATGAAAGTCGTACCGGTCTCGGCCGGTTCGGGCAGACCAAGCGAGCCGGCGGAAATACAGTTCACGCCATAAGGCGCGAGCAGTGCCGAAATCTCCTTGAGCTTGCCCGCGTTGTGCGTGGCGATCACGAGCGTTTCGGCACCGATCCTGTGCATGTCAGCCGCCTACGGCCTTGGCCTGCGCCGCAAAGATGCGGTCGCAGCCGATGCGGGCGAGGCGCAGAAGGCGAAGCAGCCCTTCTTCGTCGTAAGTCGCGCCTTCGGCAGTCGCCTGCACTTCCGCGATATGGCCGCCTTCGATCAACACGAAGTTGGCGTCGGCATCCGCAGAGCTGTCCTCGATATAATCGAGGTCGAGCACGGGTGTGCCCTGACATATTCCGCATGACACCGCCGCCACTTTGCGGACCAGCGGATCTTCGGTGATCAGCTTTTTCTCCAGCAGACCGTCAACGGCGAGGCGCAGGGCCACCCACGCTCCAGAGATCGCGGCGGTGCGCGTGCCGCCGTCGGCCTGGATCACGTCGCAATCGAGTACGATCTGACGCTCGCCGAGTTTCCTGAAGTCTACGACTGCTCGCAGCGAACGTCCGATCAGGCGCTGGATTTCCTGAGTGCGGCCGGATTGCTTGCCCTTCGCCGCCTCGCGGCTGCCGCGCGTGTGCGTGGCGCGGGGCAGCATCGAATATTCGGCCGTGACCCAGCCTTCGCCCTTGCCGCGCATGAAAGGCGGCACCTTTTCCTCCACGCTGGCGGTGACCAGAACCTTGGTGTTCCCGAAGGATACCAGTACCGAGCCTTCCGCATGGATGGTGAAGTTCGTCTCGAAAGACAGAGCGCGCATCTCGTCGGGCGCGCGGCCGGAGGGTCGCATGGGCATCCTTTCACTTGAGCTGGCGGCGCCCTATCCTCTAGCCAGTGGGCTGGCAATCGGACTGTGGAGAAGCGGATGCGAAACATGGCTTGTGCGGCGCTTGTCCTGATCGCGCTGCCCTGCTGCGCTCACGCGGCGGAACCCGATCCCGTGCTTGCAGGCCCGGTCAATTACGAGGTGCGGAGCTGGGGGCGGATCATCCTGCGCTGGGAGGTGAAGCCCGATGGCAGCGGTGAAATCTGGCGAGGCCGTCCAGGCAAGGGCGCAGGAGAGGTCAGAAAGTTCCGCTTGCGCTTACCCGACGATGCATTGCGCACCTTTGCACGCAATCTGGAGGATGTTCGGGAGGTGACCAAGGGCGGCGTCACCTGCGACAAGGAAATCTATGACCTTCCGTATGGGACGATTACGTGGGACTATCCGGGTGGCAAGCAGGGCTATGCCTTCGATGCGGGCTGCCGTTCGGAAGAGGCCGATGAAGTCATGGATATCCTCGGCGCGGCGAATTCGGTACTGGAGAACATGGCGGCGATCGACGCAAAACCCTATGTCACCGAACATGTCGAGCCTCGTTGAAGCCCATGTCCGGCCCCGCGATCACTGAACTGTCTATTCGCGCACGCGAGATATTCCGCCTTGTCGTGGAAGGATACCTGACCTCGGGCCAGCCTGTCGGGTCCAAGACGCTGGCAGGTGGCGGCGTCAGCTTGTCGCCCGCCTCGATTCGTTCTGTGCTGGCCGATTTGGAAGGCATGGGCTTGCTGGCCGCGCCGCACACCAGCGCCGGGCGCCTTCCGACCGAGGTCGGCCTGCGCCTTTTCGTCGATGGCATGATGCAGGTGGCCGAACCCACGCTCGAGGAGCGCGCGGCGATACAAAGCCGAATCGCCACGCCCGGATCGATCGAGGCAGCGCTGGCGGCGACGAGCGCACTTCTTTCAGACCTGTCAGCGGGCGCGGGGGTCGTCATGGTGCCGCGCCGCGAGCCCCGGCTGCAACATGTCCAGCTTGTCCCCATGTCGACGGAAAGGGCCCTGGCCGTTCTGGTGGATGAGGACGGCGCGGTCGAGAACCGCATCCTGCCCCTATCGGCAGGGGTGACGGCCGCCATGCTCGAGCAGGCATCGAACTATATCACCGCGCATTTGAGCGGTCGTACGCTGATCGAAGCGGTGGGAGCGATGCGTAACGAGATCGCCTCCGGCCGCTCGGCGCTCGATTCGGCCAGCGAAGATCTCGTCATTCGGGGGCTGGCCGTGTGGAGCGAGGATGCGGCGCGACGGCCGGTGCTGATTGTGCGTGGACAGGCCAACTTACTCGATGAAAGCGCCCTAAGTGATATCGAACGGGTGCGCTCATTGCTGGATGATCTTGAAAACAAACAGTCTGTCGTCGAGCTTCTGGAAAGCGCGCGCGCAGCGGAATCGACACGTATCTTCATCGGATCGGAGAACCGCCTGTTCGCTCTTTCGGGTTCATCGGTGATCGCGTCTCCCTATCGTGATCGCGAGGGGCGGGTGGTAGGAGTAGTGGGGGTTATCGGGCCGACGCGGTTGAATTATGCGCGGGTTGTCCCCATGGTGGATTTCACCGCCCAGAGCCTGGGCAAGCTCATCGGATAGCTGGAACTACAAAGAACATGAGTGAAGATATGAAGCCGCAGGAAGATCCGGCGGTTGCCGAGGAATTGAAGGACGTGCCGGAAGAGCTTCTGGAAAAGAGCGATGGCGACGAACTCGCTGCGCTGCGCGACCAACTCGAAGCCGCCAAGCAGGAAGTGCTTTACGCGCGCGCCGAAACCCAGAACGTGCGTCGCCGTCTGGAAAAGGACGTGAGCGACACCCGCGCCTATGCGGCGACCGGTTTCGCTCGCGACATCCTGTCGGTTGCCGACAACCTGTCACGTGCGTTGGATTCGATCCCCGCAGAACTGCGCGAGGACGAAAAGCTTAAGAGCCTAGTCGCCGGAATCGAGGCGACATCGCGTGAGATCGAAAAGGTTTTCGGCATGCACGGCATCAGCCGGATTGCCGCCAGAGGTTTGCCGCTCGATCCCAACCAGCATCAGGCCATGCTCGAAATACCTTCGGACGAGGAACCGGGCACGATCGTGCAGGAACTTCAACCCGGCTATATGATCAAGGATCGCCTCCTGCGTCCGGCAATGGTCGCGGTGGCGAAAAAACCGGATTGATGCCTGAGGCCCGCTGCAGCACTTTTTGGTAAGGACCTAATTATCGTTACGATGTGGCGAGATGACGCCATTTTGATGATAATCACGTGAAAATGCTTGGAACTCTGCCGCTCGGTGCTCGTTTGGCCCTCATGGGTTGCAGACGGAGATAGACGATGCGCAAGTTCATTATTCCCGCTTTCGCTGCCGGAGCCCTCGCATTGGGCGGTTGTGCAAGTAACTATGCCGGCGAAGGCGCTGTGGCCGGCGGTGTCGCGGGCGCCCTGCTGGGCGGAAGCGTGGAAGGTGCCGCGATCGGCGCAGGTCTTGGTGCGGCAGGCGGCACGCTGATCAAGAAGGACAAGCGCCGTGGGTGCTATTACCGTGCTCGTGATGGTCGCGAGTACTGGGATCGTTGCCGCTAGCTTCTAGCTGAAGTTTACCAGCAGGTCATAGGCCGAAACGTCCGTGACGCCCGGCAGCGTCCCACCGTTGCGCAGCAGGAAGGCATGGCGGACGATTTCGGCCTGCTGCTCAATTCCATAACGTGTCAGCGGCAGGCCGGGTTTGAGGCTATATTCATAACGGCAGAACGGGTGGCGGTGGATCGGTAGATACCACCGCCCTCGGGTCTGTGCCTGCCATACATGGGTCATCTCGTGGATGAGCAAGCCCTGCAGTTCAAGCGATGCCGCGCTGAAATCCTCGCAATACCAGGGCGATTCCGGGGGAAAGTGAATGTGCCCGCAAGGCGCCATGACCACATGGGATGGCTGAAAAGGCATCCAGCGGCGGCGGCGCAGGCGAACGGGCGCGCAATCAATCGCCGATCCGAAGACCGAACGCACGATATCCTGCTCCCCCTCCGTCAGCGGTCTTTCCCCGCCGACAGGACAGATGCGGGAGCTGGCTTCCGTCGTCAGTGACCGTGCCCCATGTCCATTCCAGCCATGTTGCCGCCGGCCGGCTCGACCTTCAGCGGAACCGATATCTTGTCGCCATCGGCAAAAGTCAGCGTCAGTTCCACGCTGGAACCGGTGATGATCTTTTCACCCAGATCGAAAACCATCAGGTGCTTGCCGCCCCGTGCGAAGGACACAGTCGCTCCGGGCGGCACCTCGACATTGCCGAGCGCTTCCATCTTGCCGTCCATGGTCTCGTGAAACTCGGCTTTGCCCGCGCCATCCACGCTTGCGGCAGCCAGCGAAGCGGCGCCGCCGCCAGAGTTGACGAGATCGAAATAGACCGCGCCTGGCCGGCCTTTCACAGCCGGTAGCACGAGCACGCCATTGTTGACTGCCAGCCCCGGCTTTGCATCCGGCATCGCGGTGGAAGCGGAAGATTCAGGTGCGGGGACGGGGCTTTCTTGCTTGCAGCCGGCTACTGCGATGACGGCGAGCAGGGCGGTAGCAGCAAGCTTGGAAGCGGGGAATTTCAAGGTCTTTTCCTTTCATCAGGCACGGACCGGATATCGGCCGACTGCTAATCCCACGGTGGGCTTGTGCCAAGCAAAACCGCTCCTATATCGCGTCGCAACGATGCGCCGGACCCGGTGCTGACTTATCGAGCCGCTGATACGCCTTGCCGCCTGCGGGAGGTGA
>DASWWL010000054.1:0-50380 GCA_036400975.1 Novosphingobium sp.
GGACCGCGCGGGCGCCGACCGCACTACGGGAGACAAGAGAAGCGAAGGCCTTTCGCGTCTCCCGTACCCGTCGCGGTTTTGTCAGTCTGGAAACCTGACAGAACGGAACGTATGAAGAACATTCCTACATGTCAAGCGCATTCATCCGACTTTTTGTGGGGATAGCATTTACAAACTACGACAAATTGTGACTGGACGCTTCGGCGCGGGGAAGTCATCCGATGCGGTTATGAAGCGCGCAATCCCGTTCCTCCTGGCCACTGCGATGCTTACGGGTTGTGGCGTCGGACCGGATTATCGTCCGAAGAGCGCCAGCGAGCTGGGCGTGCCCGATGTCTGGTCCGTCACGGCGCCGCCCACGGCGGAAGATCTGACGCGCTGGTGGTTGAAATTCGACGATCCGCTGTTGGGCCAACTGGTCGAGCAGGCCGCCGCGTCCAATCTCGATGCCGCGCAGGCCGTTGCGCGCTTGTGGCAGGCGCGCGAGGCGCTGACGGTCAGCCGCTCCGGCCTGCTCCCCAGCCTGTCCGGTTCGGGCGGTTACAGTCGTACTGAAGCCTTGCGGGGCGGCGGGGCGACGGTAACGCTGCCCGATGGCACGGTGACGACCACGGGCGGCGGCGGACGCAACAATTTCTCGCTTGGGCTGGATGCGAGTTACCAGATCGATTTGTTCGGCGGTGTCCGACGCGGCGTCGAGGCGAGCCGTGCGCAATACGAGGCGGCTGGCTTCGATTATGCGACGACGCTGCTTTCGGTGCAGGGCGAGGTCGCGCGCAATTATGTTTTGGCGCGCGCATATCAGGCGCAGCTCGCCAATGCCCGTGCCAGCCTGGCAATACAGGACGACAACCTGGAGATCGCCGGCTTCCGGGTGCAGGCGGGCCTCGTTTCCTCGGTCGATGTCGAGCAGGCCCGCGCCAGCCGGGCGCAGACGGCGGCGAGCATTCCGCAAATCGAGCAGCAGTACAACGCCGCCGTATCGCGCATCGGCGTGCTGACCGGGCAGGCGCCGGGCGCGCTCAAACCGATGCTGGCGGCGGTGAAGCCGATCCCGCAGGGGCCGGAGAGCGTCGGTGCGGGCATCCCGGCCAATGTGCTGCGCCAGCGGCCCGATGTCCGCTCGGCCGAGCGCAACCTCGCAGCGGCGACGGCGCAGATCGGCGTCGCCAAGGCGCAGTTGTTTCCCGCGCTCAACATCAGCGGCAGTCTCGACACGACCGCTCCCAATATCGGCGGACTGTTCGACACCATCACCGGCGGCCTGTTCGCCGGCCTGACGCAGGCCATATTCAACGGCGGGCGCCTGAACGCACAGGTGCGTTCGAGTCGAGCGGCGGCGGACGGCGCGTTCGCCGCCTACAAGTCATCGGTGCTGACCGCGATGGAGGACATCGAGAACGCGATCGTGGCGCTGCAATCGGCGCGGGAGCGGGAGCGGCAGTTCACCGTCGCCTATGATGCGGCCGGCAATTCGGCGATCCTCGCGCGCAGCCAGTATCGCGCCGGGCTGACGGATTTCACCACGTTGAACACCCAGGAAACGGCGCTTGTCTCCGCGCGCAACGGGCTGGTCCAGGCGCAGTCGGACAAGGCGACCGCGCTGATCGCGCTCTATGCCGCGCTCGGCGGTGGCTGGGATTCCACCGCCGCGCCTGTCGCGCCGCCAAGGACGAACTGACATGGCTGACGAAAATCTGGACGAATTCCTGGGCGTGAAGCCGCAGCCCGCCTGGCGGCGTCATGCCAAACGGGGTGTCGTGGCGGTCGTCGTTATTGCGCTGGTCTTGATGCTGGCCCAGTGCTTCGGCGGATCGGAAGAACCCCGGTACATGACCGTCGCGGCCCAGCGGGGGCATCTGATCACCACGGTTTCGGCCACCGGCAAGCTTGCCCCGACCAATCAGGTCACGGTCGGCTCGCAGCTTTCGGGGCTGGTGGTGAAAGTGCTGGTCGACGTCAACGACCGCGTGACGGCCGGGCAGGCGCTTGCCGAGATCGATCCTGAACAGCTCGACGACCAGATCCGCCAGAACCGCGCGCAGCTCAGCGCCAACCAGGCGCAAGTCGAACAGGCCCGCGCGAGCGTGGCCGAGGCGCAGGCCCAGCTCGCCCGGTTGGAAGAGGTTTCGCGCCTGTCGAACGGCCGGGTGCCTTCCAAGACCGAATTGCAGACCGGCCGGGCCGATGCCGCCCGCGCGGTCGCCGCGCTCAAGGTGGCGCAGGCGAACGTGCTGGCGACGCAGGCGAGCCTCGCGCAAAGCCAGACCCAGCGCGCCCGCGCGGTGATCCGCTCGCCCGTCGCCGGCGTGGTGCTGGCCCGCCAGGTCGATCCGGGCCAGACCGTCGCGGCATCTTTCAACACGCCCACGCTGTTCGTGATCGCCGAGGACCTCACGACGATGAAGCTTGAAGTCGCGATCGACGAGGCCGATGTCGGTTCGGTCAGACAGGGCCAGCGCGCGAGTTTCACTGTCGACGCATTCCCCGGAAAGACGTTCCCGGCGCAGATCACGCGCGTGGAGATCGGTTCCAACCTGACGGCTCAGAACGCCAACTCGTCGTCCTCGTCATCGACGACGTCGAGCTCTTCCGCGGCCGGGCAAGTGGTTTCCTACGCCGCCGATCTTTCGGTCGCGAATGCCGACCAGCAGCTCCGCCCCGGCATGACTGCGACGGCGGACATCGTTACCGCCGATAAGCGAAACGTCCTGCTCGTGCCCAATGCCGCTCTGCGTTTTTCGCCGCGGACCCAGGCAGGCGCGCAGGAGCAGGGCGGCGGTATCGCCGGCCAGCTCAGTTTCCGCCCGTCGCGGCGCGGCAGCGGGGGCGGACGCAGCGTGACGCTGACGCGCGGGGCGACGCAGACGGTGTACGTGACCGGCGAAGACGGCAAGCCGCGCGCCATCCAGATCGTCACGGGAGATACCGACGGTTCGCTGACCGAAGTGATTTCGGGCGATCTCAAGCCCGGAATGAAGGTCATCACCGGGCAGCTCGCCGGTTCGGAAGACCAGTCCGCCAAGGGCAGCGGGAGCGGTGGACAGCGGAGACGGCAGGGCGCCGGCGGCGGTGGCAGCGGTGGCTGAAGAAGCGCCGATCATCGCCTTGCGCGGCGTAACGAAGGTCTATGGCCAGGGGCCGACCGCCTTCGAAGCGCTGAAGGGCGTAGATCTCGATATCAACCGGGGTGATTTCGTCGCCGTCATGGGACCGTCGGGCTCGGGCAAATCGACGACGATGAACATCCTTGGCTGCCTCGACGTTCCGACTTCGGGCACTTTCCTGTTCAAGGGGCACCATGTCGAGACGCTGAACCGAGACCAGCGCGCGTTGCTGCGTCGCAAGTACCTGGGCTTCGTATTCCAGGGCTTCAACCTGCTGGCGCGGACGTCCGCGCTGGAAAACGTCGAGCTGCCGCTGCTCTATCGCGGCGACGAAAAGCATGCGCGGCACGAAGCGGCGCTGGCGGCGCTCGACAAGGTGGGCCTCAGGGACTGGTGGCGCCATACTCCGGCAGAGCTTTCGGGCGGGCAGCAGCAGCGCGTCGCCATCGCGCGCGCCATCGTGACCAATCCCGACGTGCTTCTGGCGGACGAACCCACCGGCAACCTCGACAGCGAACGGTCCGTGGAGATCATGCAGCTTCTGACCAGTCTGAACCGGGATTCGGGCATCACGGTGCTGATGGTCACGCATGAGCACGACATGGCGGAGTTCGCGCGCACCGTGGTCCATTTCAAGGACGGGCATGTCGAGCGGATAGACGCGCCCAACGGGCATGCCCGAAAGGCGCCCGCCTGATGCTCGGCACTATCCTTCTCCTCGCGCTGCGCTCAATCCGGCGGCACATGCTGCGCTCGTTCCTGACGATCCTCGGTATCGTCATCGGCGTCGGCGCCGTGGTCGCCATGACCACGTTGGGCAAGGCGACGACCGCCGCCGTGCAGCAGCAGATTTCCTCGCTCGGAACGAATGTCCTGCAGGTGCGTCCGGGGCAGGGCTTCGGCCGCGGCGGCGGCGGGCCGCGACCGCCCGACTTCGAACCGGCGGACGTTGTCGCCATTCGTCAGCAGATCGCGGGCGTCACCGCGGTCGCGCCCCAGGCGCAATCGACCGCGACCGCGATCTACGAAGGCGCGAACTGGTCCACCACGATCAACGGCACGACATCGGCCTATTTCGATGTTCAGCCATGGCCCTTGGCGTCGGGACGCTCATTCACCCCTTCCGAGGAGGCGGCCGGCAAGGCGGTCTGCATCATCGGCTCGACGGTGAAAACCAACCTGTTCCGGGACGGCCGGGCCGTCGGCCTGCGGTTCCGTATCGGCAACGTCAGCTGCGACGTGATCGGCGTTCTCTCGACGCGCGGCCAGGCGGGGTTCGGCGGCGATCAGGACGATGTCGTTATCATGCCGATCAAGGCTGTGCAGCGTCGCTTCACCGGCACCACCGATATCCGGCTGATGCTGGTCGGCGTCGATCAGGCCTATTCGACGACGCAGGTGCAGGCGGGCATCACTGACCTGTTGCGCGAACGGCGGCACATCACGCCGGGCCGGGACGACGATTTCAACATCTTCGACACCAAGCAGATATCCGACACGCTGACGAGCACGACCACGCTGCTAACGCGCATCGTCGCGGCGGTGGCGGCGATCAGCCTTGTCGTCGGCGGCATCGGCATCATGAACATCATGCTGGTCTCGGTGACGGAACGGACCCGCGAGATCGGCATCCGCCTGGCGATCGGCGCGGTGGCGAGCGAGGTGCTGCTGCAGTTCCTGGTCGAATCCGTCGTGCTGTCCTGCATCGGCGGCGTGATCGGCTTGCTGCTGGCGCAACTGGTGATCGGGGTCGCCACGCCGCTGATGCAGGTTCCCTGGACCTTCGATCCGCAGATCAATCTTATCGCCTTCCTCATCTCTGCGTTGATCGGCGTCGTTTTCGGCTATTTTCCTGCCCGCCGCGCAGCCTCGCTCAATCCGATCGACGCGCTGCGGCACGAATAGCGGCGGAGGCAGCCGGACGATGCGAGCAGGCGTCTGGCAATCGCGAGTATTATCGTGCTAGGGGCGGCTACGTAATGTCGTCATCGACGGATGCGGGCGTTCCGGCCCGTTCTTTTGTCTTTCATTGTCATGCGAAATCAGGACGTACCTTTCCCTGCGTCCTGAACGTCAGCGCGCAGGGGTTCAGTGCATGATTACCAGAAGGTCCGATCGTCTGTTCGCCTGAGCCCGCGCTGGGCGCGGCGTCTTCATGGCGCGCCCGTCACCCCATTTTCACCATTCGAGAACGCTGAGTAGAGATCAATGGCAGGATACAAGGAACCAGGTTTCAACGACAGGCTGGCTGCGGCGGCCCAGGCGCGCGCGAAGGCGCTCGCCCGTTTGCAGGCAAAACCCGCCCTCGACCCGGCGGTCCAGGCGGAGCGAGCCGCCAAGGCGCTTGAGCGAGAGGCCGCGCAGGCCGAAAAGCGCAAGGCGGCGCAGGCGGAACGCGAGGCGAAGCGCGTTGCTCAGCGCACTCAGGCCGCAGCGGCGGCCGAAGCCGCCGCACCGCCCGCAGCGAAGCCTGAACTGACCGAAGCGGAACGCAAGGCCGCTCGCGATGCGCGCTATGCGGCGCGCAAGGCACGCAAGAAATAGACCGGCATCCGGGAGGGCGCGATGATCGAACCTGAATGGATCGGCACGGCCCATGTGCCGGGCGGCGTGGAAATGCGCCTGATGCGCCGGGGCGAAGAGTTCACGATTGCCCTGGAATGCAACGATCTGATGAGCACGCGGGTCAGCGCTTCGGAACAGGCGCTTGCGACAATGACGTGCGCGCGCCTGTCCGGACATGTGGCGCCGCAACTTCTGGTCGGCGGCTATGGCATGGGCTTTACCCTGCGCGCCGCGCTGGCCGCGCTTGACGATGACGCCAGCGTGACCGTTGCCGAACTCGTGCCCGAGATCATCGAATGGGCGCGCGGGCCGATGCGCGAACTGACCGCTGGCTGCCTGGACGATGCGCGGGTGATCCTCGTCAACGACGATGTCGCGATGCTGATAGATGCGGCGGTCGGCGGCTACGATGCGATCCTGCTCGATGTCGACAACGGACCGGACGGGCTTACCCGCCGCGACAACGATCATCTTTACGGGCCATATGGCCTGCTGGCGGCGATGACCGCGCTCAGGCCGCGCGGCATTCTTGCCGTCTGGTCGGCGGAGCCCGATCCCGGATTCGCCGAACGGTTGCGGGATGCCGGTTTCGCCGTCGAAGAAGTGGCGGTTGGCGATGGCGCGGATAGCGACGGCTGCGATCACGTCCTGTGGTTCGCGCAGAAGCCCTGATCTTCCGTTCGCGCCGGATCCGGGCATGGCGCGCCTGTCGCAAGGTGATGTCGTGAAGATCTATTTCGATGGCGGTTGCCGGCCCAATCCCGGTCCCTTGAGTACGGCCGTGGTCGCCGGAGGGCGGACATATCACCAGTACGACTTGGGCGAGGGCGACAACAACGACGCCGAATGGCTCGCGCTTATTCATGCAATGCACGTGGCGCATGCGCTGGGCGCCAGGGATGTCGTTCTGCTGGGGGACTCGGCGCTGGTCATCGGTCAGGCCAGTGGCGCCGCGGCGTGCCGAAGCCGGAGGTTCCGGCATCGGCTTGAGGAATTCCGCGCGCTTGCCGCCAGCCTTGGGCGCGTCCGCATCCGGCGCATCGGCCGATCGCAGAATCTTGCCGGTATCGCGCTGGAGCGCCTTCACGCCAAATAACGCGGAATATCGCCTGCCGGCGTCCGTTCGCCTGTACTTTCGCGGCACGGCGGGAACAGGCGGGGCATTCGTGACTTGGTTACATATCGGCACATCGGGGCGGGCACGATCGCCGGTTGCCGCAGCGTGGCTTGGGGTCGGCCCCGTCATATCTGAGGTGATGACATTCACGGACAAGAAAGCCCGGGCTCGCCGCCACCGGCGGGCGAGTTTCTTAAAGACGCGAGCCTGTTCCTGGACCTGGACGGAACACTGCTGGATATCGCCGACCGTCCCGAAGACGTGATCGCGGATGAGGCGACTTGTAGACTGCTCGCGCGACTGGCGGCGCGGCTATCCGGCAGGCTCGCGATCGTCAGCGGCCGCTCACTCGATCAGATCGACAGCATCCTCGGCGATATCGCGCAGGCGCTTGCCGTATCGGGCAGCCATGGATGCGAACACCGCTGGAACGGCGTCCTCGCGCGTCCGAACCGGCCGGAGGTGCTCGATACGGCGACGGAGCGTCTTCGCCCGCTTGCGGATTCCCGGCCGGGCTTGTTGCTGGAGGAGAAAAGCTACGGCGTCGCGCTACATTATCGCCTCGACGCAACCGCTGCAGAACAAGTGCTGGCGGCGACGGCCGAATTGGCTGGGGAGCTTGGACTGGAGCTGCAGCCCGGAAAGATGATGGTCGAACTGCGGGTTTCGGGCGGTGACAAGGGCCGCGCTGTCCATCGCCTGATGGCGCGTTCGCCGATGGCCGGGACCATGCCGGTCTTCATCGGCGATGATGTGACCGACGAAGCAGGATTCGCCGCCGCCCGTGAACTGGGCGGCCACGCCATCCTGATCGGGCCGGCGCGCGCCAGCGCCGCCGACTATCGCCTGAGCAGTCCCCAGGTCTTGCGTGGCTGGCTTGCGGAAGGCTGGCAATGACAGCGACGCTCGATCTCTGGCCGATCGGCAATTGTCAGGTTTCGGGACTGGTCGATCGGGCGGGCCGGATAGTGTGGGGCTGTGTCCCTCGCGTTGATGGCGACCCCGCCTTTTCTTCGCTTCTCGATGCGGCCCCGCGTGCTGGGGAGGGCGCGAGGGGGTTCTGGGAGATCGATCTGGAAGACTGCGCCGAGACGTACCAGCACTATCTGCGCAATACGCCGGTGCTCGTCACCCGCCATGCCGACGCCCACGGTAATGCGATCGACGTTATCGATTTCTGCCCCCGTTTCCGGCGCAGTGGAAGGATATACCGGCCGGTCGCCTATGTGCGGATCGTGCGGCCGGTGCGGGGCTCTCCGCGCATCCGGGTGCGCTTGCGTCCGGCGCGGAACTGGGGCGGCGAAGACGCCCCGTGTACACGTGGATCGAACCATATCCGCTATCTTCTGTCCGAGCTGACCTTGCGCCTCACTACCAACGCGCCGGTCGGCTGGATCGAAAGCGAGCGCCTGTTCCGGGTCGAGCGGCCATTGCATTTCTTCCTCGGCCCCGACGAAAGCTTTTCCGAAGACATACGCATTGCGATCGAGACCATGCTGGATCGCACGGTGGAGGAATGGCGGCGCTGGTCGCGCGGGCTAGCGACCCCGCCGGAGTGGCAGGACGCGGTGATCCGCGCGGCGATCACGCTGAAGCTCTGTCAGCACGAAGAGACCGGTGCGATCGTCGCGGCGCTGACGACCTCGATCCCCGAGCATGCCGGCTCGCAGCGTAACTGGGACTATCGCTTTTGCTGGATTCGCGACGCCTACTACACGGTGCAGGCGCTCAATCGACTGGGCGCGCTCGACGTTCTCGAAAGCTATCTCGAGTATTTGCGCAACATCGTGGAGAACGCGAAGGGCGGGCATATCCAGCCTCTATACGGGGTCGGCGGCGAGGAGCGGCTGGAAGAGCGCTTCGCTACAGGTCTTTCCGGGTATCGCGGCATGGGGCCGGTGCGGATCGGCAACCAGGCCTATGAACAGGTCCAGCACGACGCCTATGGCCAGATCGTGCTTTCCAGCACCCAGTCCTTCTTCGACCGGCGACTCTACCGCATGAGCGGTGCCGAGGATTTCGAAGCGTTGGAGACGGTGGGTGAGCGGGCATGGCAGGTTTATGACCAACCTGATGCCGGGCTGTGGGAACTGCGCACCAGGAGCCATGTCCATACATATTCGGCGGCGATGTGCTGGGCGGCATGCGATCGTCTGGCCAATGCCGCCGATACGCTGGGGCTTGCGGAACGCCAAAGCTTCTGGCGGGACCGCGCCGACAGAATCCGCGGGGCGATCGAGGCCAGCGCGTGGCGGGAGGAGGGCAATCGCTTTTCCGCGACTTTCGCGGGCGACGATCTCGACGCCAGCCTGATCCAACTTCTCGATCTGCGTTTCCTGCCGCCGGGCGACCCCCGCTTTCATGGCACCCTGGCGGCGGTGGAAGAGGGGCTGCGGCGTGGCAGCCATATGCTCCGCTATGCGACCGAGGACGATTTCGGCCTGCCGGAGACCGCCTTCAACGTCTGCACTTTCTGGCTGATAGAGGCGCTCCATTTCACCGGCCGCGATGCGGATGCGCGCGTGCTGTTCGAGGAGATGCTGAGCCGGCGGACGGCGGCGGGCCTGCTTTCCGAGGATATCGATCCGCTCAGCGGCGAACTGTGGGGCAATTACCCGCAGACTTATTCCCTGGTGGGGCTGATCAACTGCGCGGTCCTGCTGAGCAAGCCATGGAGCAGCATACGTTGAACCGCCTGATAGTCATCTCGAACCGCGTCCAGCCTCCCAGCGAGGAAGCGAACGCCAACCAGGGCGGATTGGCCGTGGCCCTTTCGGCCGCGCTGCGCGAAAGCAACGGCATCTGGTTCGGCTGGTCGGGCGAGGAGACCGAAGAGTTTACCGGCGACATCAACTTCCAGAAGACGCTGGGGGTGACGACTGCGACGATCAATCTGGAAGCCCAGGATATCGAGGAATATTACAACGGCTACGCCAACCGCACGCTGTGGCCGCTGTTTCACTACCGTATCGATCTGGCCGAGTTCGAACGGGGCTTCGCCGGCGGCTATGAGCGGGTCAATGCCCGTTTCGCCGATACGCTGATACCCCTGATCGCGCCGGACGATCTCGTCTGGGTGAACGACTATCATCTGATCCCGTTGGGCCGTGAGCTGCGTGCGCGGGGCTGCGCCAATCGCATCGGTTTCTTCCTGCACATTCCCTGGCCGCCGATGCGTCTGCTGCTTTCGCTGCCGAGCCACCGCGAGCTGGTGGAATCGCTGTTCGCCTATGACGTCGTCGGCTTCCATACGCGAGACTGGCTGGACTCTTTCCTCGACTATGCAAGCTCGCAGCTCGATGCCGAAATCGGCCCCGGCGATATCGTCCGCTATGGCGATCGGACCATTCAGGCGGTCGTCTGTCCGATCGGTATCGATACGGCGGATTTCACGGCAGCCGCCGAAAGCGAAACCGCTTCGCGCATGTACGAAGCGATGATGGCCAGCGCGAACGGCCGCGCGATGATCGTCGGCGTGGACCGGCTGGACTATTCGAAGGGGCTGCAGGAACGTTTCCAGGGCTATGAGCGCTTCCTGGCGGCTCATCCCGATCTGCACGAGAAAGTCTTTCTTCTGCAGATCGCACCGCCTTCGCGCGCCGATGTCCAGAGCTATCAGGAGATCCGCGCCTCGCTCGATGCACTGACCGGCCGTATCAACGGCGAATATGCGAGCGCGGAATGGGTGCCTATCCGCTACGTCAACAAGGGCTATCCGCGTGATGCGCTCGCGGGCATCTACCGCGCGGCCAAGGTAGGGCTGGTAACACCGCTGCGCGACGGGATGAACCTCGTGGCCAAGGAATATGTCGCCGCGCAGGATCCGGAAGATCCCGGTGTGTTGATACTCTCGCATTTCGCTGGCGCGTCGGCCCAGATGGCCGAAGCGCTGCTGGTCAATCCCTATAGCGCCGAAGACTTGGCCGATGCGCTGGCGCAGGCGCTGTCCATGCCGCGCGCCGAACGCATCCGCCGATGGAACGCGCTTATAGGGAATGTCCGCCAGCAGGATGTGAACTGGTGGCTGCGCTGTTTCGTCGCGAGCCTGGCCGCGGCCGGTCCGGTGGATGCGGTGCAGCGCTCTGCCCCCTGATCGCACGAGCGCTGCCCAAGTCCGTTGCCTCGCACTCGCGAATTGCGCACTATCCTCCGCAGACCGTCTCGGGCGGCAAGGGAGAGGTGGTAATGGACTTCAGGCGGAAATACGGTCCCTGGGCGCTGATCGCCGGTGCATCCGAAGGTACTGGCGCGGCCTTTGCGCGGCAGCTTGCGGAAAAGGGGCTGAACCTCATCCTCGTCGCGCGCCGCGAAGGGCCGCTTGCCGCGCTCGCCGACAGGCTGCGCGCGGACCATGGCGTCGAGTGCGTGACCGCTTCGGTGGATCTCGGCGCGAACGACGCGACCGCACGGATGATCGATGCCGTGGCCGGGCGCGAGGTCGGGCTGTTCGTCAGCAACGCCGGCGCCGATCCCAATGCCTCGCAGTTTCTCGACCGCGATATAGAGGCGTGGGATGCGCTTGCCATGCGCAATGTCATGACGGTGATGCGCAGCGTCCACCACTTCGCGGGGGTCATGCGCGAGCGGAAGCGGGGCGGGATCATCCTGGTCGGTTCGGGGGCGTGCTATGGCGGTTTGCCCGGCATCGCCGCCTATAGCGCGACCAAGGCTTTCGACCTGATGCTGGGCGAGGGTTTGTGGGCGGAGCTGCGGCCGCACGGCGTCGATGTGCTGGGCCTCATCATGAACCGCACCGACACGCCGGCCCATCGAGAATTGATGGAGCGCATCGGCATGTCGATCCCGGACGATCTGGCCTCCGCCGAGGATGTCGCCGCGCTGGGGCTGGAGCGCCTGCCGCACGGGCCGGTCGCCAACTGGGGACAAGCCGATGACGAGGAACGTTTCGGCGGCTCGGCGGCGTCACGGCGCGATCGCATCGTCAAGACTTCCGAACGCGCGATGTCCTATCTCAAGGGGAATCCGGCATGACCGACACCGATCTGTTGCGTGAGCTTGCCGACAAGCAGGCGATCACCGAACTGCTCTATACTTATTGCCGTGCGGTGGACCGGATCGACGTGGCCCTGGGTCATGCGATCTGGCACGAAGGATCGCACGCCGATTACGGCGCCGATTTCTATCAGGGGCCGGGGCCTGGTGTGATCGACAAGATCTGCGCCTCGCATGCGGGTCTGCGCGCGCATTCGCACCAGGTCACCAACATCCTCATCACGCTCGACGGCGATCGCGCCGGCAGCGAGGCCTATGTCCATGCCGTCCTGCAGCGCGATGGCAAGCATGGGATCACGCAGATCGGCGTATGGGGGCGCTATCTCGATAGCTGGGAACGGCGCAAGGGACGCTGGGGCATTGTGCATCGCATGGTCGTGTTCGACCTTGACGAGGTGCGGGATACCCGCACGATGGGGCAGACCACGCGTTCTGCTCGGGATCGAAACGACCCGTCCTATCGATTTCTGCGCATCGAAGGTTGACGCCGGCCTTCCTACACGGTGAAACCGCATCGTTTCATTAATCGGATTTCGAGAGGCTTCCATGCGTACCATGAAGATCAACGTCGCGTTCGACATGCGATCGCCCGAATGGGCGACGCCGACGAACGAGCTTTACGCCAGCGCCGTGAAGATGGCCGCTTTCGCGGATCAGATCGGTGTCGACCAGATCGGCCTGATGGAGCATCACGGTTCGGATGACGGCTATCTGCCGCAGCCTTTCGTACTGGCGGCGGCAATGGCGGCGGTGACGACCCAGGTCCGTTTCGCGCTGGGCGCGGTGATCCTGCCGCTGCACGATCCGGTCATGATCGCCGAGAAGATCGCGATTGCCGACCAGATATCCAACGGCCGCATCCGCGTGACGCTGGCGGCGGGCTATGTTCCTTACGAGTTCGACTTATTTGGCAAGTCGCTGAAGGACCGCGCCAAGCTGATGGACACGGGCCTTGAGATCATCCTGCGCGGTTTGAAGGGCGAACGTTTCGAGATCGATGGCCGTCCTGTCTTCATCCGTCCGCTGCCGGTACAACGTCCCGAGGATATCGTCCTCGTCGGCGGCGGCGTTCCGGCGACGGCGAAGCGCGCGGCGCGGCTCGGTCTCGGCCTGGGACCGATGACCGCGAAGATCATCCCGATCTATGAGGAGGAATGCCGCGCGCTGGGCCGCGAGCCGGGTTTCGTCGCCGCGCCCAAGCCTGGCGCGCCTTTCGCCATTCATCTGTGCGAAGACCCCGAAGAAGGCTGGGCGGCGATCGAGCGCCACGCGCTTCATGTGGTCGTCGAATATGCGAAGTGGGCGGAGCAGGAAGGCGAGAATTCCAATTCGCCGTTCAAGGCGCTGACCAATGTCGAGGCGCTGAAGCGCTCGGGCATGTTCGCCGCCTGGACGCCCGATCAGCTTATCGAAAGGGCATCGAGCCTTGAGGACGGCACGACGCTGACCTTCCAGCCGCTCGTGGGCGGCCTTGCGCCCGAACAGGGCTGGAAAAGCCTGAAGCTGCTGGAGCAGACTCTGCCGCGCCTGAAGCAGGCGCTGGCCGCTCTGCCCAAGGACAAGGAACCGGCCGCCGCCTGATCCGGCGCGCTTGCGGTTATCGCGCGGCTATCCCGCGGTCGTCCCCGCATCGATGCTGATGCAGGCGCCGTGATAGCCGCGCGCCGCGTCGGTCGCCAGGAAGGCGACCGTCTCGGCGACGTCCTCCACCTCGCACAGCCCGTGTGGCGAGCCGATGCGTGAAATGAGCGACTGGTCGAGATCCTTCAGCGACGCCATAGCTTGGATGATCCCGGTCATCATGCCGCCCGGCGCCACCGCGTTGATGCGGATCGGCTGGTGCATGTATTCCATCGCCAGCGCCTTGGTCATATGCGTAAGCCCGGCCTTGGTGGCGCAATAGGCGGCGAAGTAGGCCTGTCCCTGAAAGGCGGCGCAGGACGTCACGTTCACGATTGCGCCTTTCGCTTCCAGCAGGTGTGGCAGCGCGGCGCGGATCAGGAAGAACGGAGCTTCGAGGTTCACCGCCATCGACAGGTCCCATGCCTCGTCGGTGATCGCGGTGGTCTGCCCCGGCAGCAGCACTCCCGCCACGTTGCACAGTGCGTCCAGGCGGCCGAATTCTTCGACCGTTCGAGCCACCGCGTCGCGGCAGTTGGCGCGATGGGAAAGGTCCATCGGCAGGATCAGCGCTTTGCGCCCGAGGGCGCGGATCGAGGCAGCGGTCTCTTCCAGCCGTTGAGCGCTGACGTCGAGGATGGCGAGGTCCGCCCCCACTTCGGCCAGCCGCACTGCGCTCGCCTGGCCAAGGCCGCTCGCCGCGCCGGTCACTAACGCGACGCGTCCCGTCATGTCCGATGGCGCCATCATGTCAGCCCGCTCTCCCTGTCCGTGTTATGGGCGCAGGGAGGCGGAAAGCAGCGCGAAGTCAAGCCGGCCGTGACGGGGCCATGGCGTAATGTCCCCGCAGGGCGGAGAGGAAGGGACTGGCGGCCGCCAGACCGACGGCTTCAGCGTTGGCGTGCAGCAGGCCCAGCTCCCGCGACAAGTCGAAGTCGGCGACGCGAACGAAGGCCAGTCCCGTCTGCGCGAAGCTTTCGGGCATCATGCCGATGCCTTGCCCTGCGCGCACCACGGCCAGCATGCGTTGGTCGCTGGTGGTCTTGAGCACGAAGCGCGGACGCACGCCGCGCGTGGTGAAAAAAAGGCTAATCTCGGGCAGTGCCTCGCAGTGGCGGCGCACGACCATGCGATCGCCGGCAAGTTGCTCCGCCTGCACGAAAGCGGCGCTGGCCTGCGGATGGTCGCCAGGCAGCACCATCAGATAGCGCTCCGTCGCCAGTATTTCCGGCCGGAAACGGGCATGGTGCGGCCGAATGATCGTGAGCGCGACGTCGATCCGGCCGCGATCGAGCCGCTCCGCCAGTTCGCGTTCGTTGCCGTCGAGCAATTCCAGCATTTCGCCACCGCTACCGCCGCGCGCCAGCGCCATCTCGATCGTCGCGGTCGGGATCGTATGCAGCAGGCCCACGCGCAGCAGGCTCGGTTCGGGCACATGGCGGATGTCCTGCAGCGCGAGGTCGTATTCCGCCGCGATCCGTCGGGCGCGGGCGAGGAAGCGATTGCCCGCCGCCGTCAGGGCCACGCCTTGCCGGTCGCGGTCGAACAGCCGCGCGCCCAGCTGGCTCTCCAGCTTGGCTATTCCCGCGGAAAGCGTCGGCTGTGTCACGCTGACCCGCCGCGCCGCGCGGCTGAAGTTGCCGGTTTCCGCCACGGCCAGGAAATAGCGCAGCATATACTGATCTATCATAGATGTTGTCTATCACGTGTCCGCCAATCTTTCAATTTTCGCTGACCGCGCTTCATGGCTAGATTGTTGCGCCCCGTGCCTGGACGCGCGGGAAGGGAGAGGCATTGATGAGTGGTCCCGTCCTCGATAGCGCGATCGACCTGGCTAGCCCCGAAGCGAGGGCGCGCGGCGCGCATAACCTCGCGTTGGCGCTGGAGCTGCGCGAACGTGTGGCGCAGGCGGCGCTCGGTGGGCCGGAAAAGGCCCGCGAAAGGCATGTTTCGCGTGGCAAGCTGCTGCCTCGTGAGCGCGTCGAGCGGCTGCTCGATCCAGGATCGCCGCTGCTCGAGATCGGCCAACTCGCGGCTTTCGGAGAATATGGCGAGGACATTCCCGGCGCCGGCGTGATCGCGGCGATCGGCCGCGTCTCCGGCCGGCAGTGCATGATCGTGTGCAACGACGCCACGGTGAAAGGCGGCACCTATTACCCGCTCACCGTGAAGAAGCATTTGCGTGCGCAGGAAATCGCCGAGGCCAACAACCTGCCTTGCATCTACCTGGTCGACAGCGGCGGCGCGAACTTGCCGCACCAGGCGGAAGTCTTCCCCGACCGCGACCATTTCGGCCGCATCTTCTTCAACCAGGCGCAGATGAGCGCGAAGGGCATCGCACAAGTCGCTTGCGTGATGGGCAGTTGCACGGCGGGCGGCGCCTATGTTCCGGCGATGAGCGACGAGACGGTGATCGTGAAGAAGCAGGGCACGATTTTTCTGGCTGGTCCGCCGCTGGTGAAAGCCGCGACCGGAGAAGAGATCAGCGCCGAGGATTTGGGCGGCGGCGAACTGCACACGAAGAAGTCAGGTGTGGCTGATCACCTTGCCGAGAACGACGAGCATGCGCTGACGATCGTGCGCGATATCGTTTCGCACCTTGGGCCACGTTATGAGCACGGCCTGGCAATCATGGAGCCGCGCCCGCCGAAGTATGCGGCCGAGGAACTGTATTCGATCATCCCCGAAGACGTGCGCGCGCCCTACGACGTGCATGAGGTGATCGCGCGGATCGTCGATGCCAGCGAATTCCACGAGTTCAAGGCGCTCTATGGCTCTACGCTCGTATGCGGTTTCGCGCATATCCACGGCATGCCGGTGGCGATTCTCGCCAACAACGGCGTGCTCTTTTCCGAAAGCGCGCAGAAGGGCGCGCACTTCATCGAGCTGGCCTGCCAGCGCAAGATCCCGCTACTGTTCCTCCAGAACATCTCGGGCTTCATGGTCGGCGGCAAGTATGAGGCGGAAGGCATCGCCAAGCACGGCGCGAAGCTGGTGACGGCGGTGGCGACGGCGACCGTGCCGAAGATCACCGTGCTGATCGGCGGCAGTTTCGGCGCCGGCAACTACGGCATGTGCGGCCGCGCCTATGCCCCGCGTTTCCTGTTCACCTGGCCCAACGCGCGCATCAGCGTGATGGGCGGCGAACAAGCTGCAAGCGTGCTCGCCACCGTGCACCGCGATGCCGAGAAATGGACGGCGGAAGAGGCCGAATGCTTCAAGGAGCCGATCCGCCGGAAATACGAGGATGAGGGCAATCCCTATTACGCCACCGCGCGGCTGTGGGATGACGGTTTGATCGACCCGGCGCAGACGCGGGATGTGCTGGCGCTGGCGCTGGCGGCGAGCCTGGAAGCGCCGATACCGGAGGCGCCCCGCTTCGGGGTGTTCAGGATGTGATGGGGCTACAATTCCGCCCCGGCATGGTGGAGGGGCACTCTCGCCAGGCATACCTCCACGATGCGTGCAACGGCGCGAGGCATGTCGTCCAGCACGGCTTTCGCGGGCACGCGCAACGTCGCCACGCCTTGCGAGCGCAGAAAATGCGACTGCGCGGCGTCGCGTTTCGCTTGCTCTGCGATGTCGTGAGCCCAGCCATCGACTTCGATCGCCAGCCTTGCTGCCGCGCAGTAGAAGTCCAGAATATAGACTCCGGCCGGATGCTGCCGGCGGAACTTCAGACCTTCCGGCAGCGTCATCTCGCTGCGCAGCTTTCTCGCGCGTTTGAGCGTGTCGCGAGGTCCGGTTATCATCGCCTGTGCCCCTCCACCACCCTGCGGGTGGTCCTCCTCCCCGTGCCGGGGAGGAATTGCAACCTAGCACGGCCTGCTTCGCCTAGATGCGAATCCGCTCCGAAACGGACGAGGATGTAATGATCAAATCCCTCCTCATCGCTAATCGCGGCGAGATCGCCTGCCGCGTCATCCGCACCGCGCGGAAACTAGGCATTCGCACCATTGCGGTCTATTCCGATGCCGACGCCGAGGCGCTGCATGTGCGCGAGGCGGACGAGGCGGTGCACATCGGTGCGTCGCCAGCGCGCGAGAGCTATCTCGTGGGTGAGAAGATCATCGCTGCCGCCAAGGCGACCGGAGTGGAAGCGATCCATCCGGGCTATGGCTTCCTGTCTGAGAACGCCGAATTCGCCCGGACGGTGATCGATGCGGGCCTTGTCTGGGTCGGGCCGAAGCCGTCCTCCATAACCGCCATGGGTCTGAAGGACGCGGCCAAGAAACTGATGGCCGAGGCCGGAGTGCCGGTGACGCCCGGCTACATGGGCGAGGAGCAGTCACCTGGCTACCTTGCCGACCGGGCCGAGGAGATCGGCTTTCCGGTCCTCATCAAGGCCGTCGCGGGTGGCGGCGGCAAAGGCATGCGGCTGGTCGAAAACGCCGAGGATTTCGCCGATGCGCTCGCCTCTTGCCAGCGCGAGGCGGCGGCGTCCTTCGGCAACGATCACGTGCTGATCGAAAAGTACATCCAGCGGCCGCGCCATATCGAGGTGCAGGTGTTCGGCGATATGCACGGCAATGTCGTGCACCTGTTCGAGCGCGATTGCTCGCTGCAGCGCCGTCACCAGAAAGTGATCGAGGAAGCCCCTGCACCGGGTATGGATGCTGCAACCCGCGAGGAATTATGCTGCGCAGCATTGCGTGCGGCAAAGGCAGTCGATTATGTCGGCGCGGGCACGATCGAATTCATCGCCGACGCTTCCGAAGGGCTGCGCGCCGACCGTATCTGGTTCATGGAAATGAACACGCGTCTGCAGGTCGAGCATCCGGTCACCGAAGAGATTACCGGTGTCGATCTGGTCGAGTGGCAATTGCGTGTTGCCTCCGGCGAGCCGTTGCCGAAGAAGCAGGCGGAGCTTTCGATCGACGGTTGGGCGATGGAGGCGCGGCTCTATGCCGAGGATCCGGCGAAGGGTTTCCTGCCGGGCATTGGTGCGCTGGAAGTGTTCGAACTGGGCGAGGCGGAAGGCGGCCGCATCGATACCGGAGTCTACGAAGGCGCCGAAGTTTCCCTCTTCTACGATCCGATGATCGCCAAGCTGATCGCGCATGGCGACACGCGCGAGGCGGCGCGCGAGCGGTTGTCAGACATGATCGAGGACAGCGCGGTCTGGCCGGTGCGGACCAACGCGGCTTTCCTTGCAAAGGCGTTGGCGCATCCCGAGTTCGTTGCGGGCGAGGTCGATACGGGCCTGATCGGCCGCGATGGCGAGGCGATGGCCGAGGAACCCGCGCCGTCGCCCGATGCCTTGGCCGAGGCGGCGGCGGCGCTGGTGCCAGTGTCGCTCGTTCCGGGTTTTCGCCTGAACGCGCCCGCGCGGCGAAGCGCGCAGTTCCTGCTCGATGGCGAGCCGGTCGAGATCGCGTTCGAAGGAGAAGGCGTGGCGGAGCCCGCGCCATCGATGCTGATCGCCGAAGGCGGCCTGGTGCGCGAGCTTTTGCCCTGGCGCGTCGATGGTCGCCATCATGGCGGAGCAGGCGACGGGGTGATCCTCGCGCCGATGCCGGGCAAGGTCATCGCGGTGGAAGTCGCCGCAGGTCAACGCGTGAGCAAGGGTGAGAAGCTGCTCACCCTTGAGGCTATGAAGATGGAGCACACGCTGACGGCGCCCTTCGACGGCGTGGTGGCGGAACTGAATGCGGTGGCAGGTGCGCAAGTGCAGGTCGAGGCGCTGCTGGCGCGGATCGAGGCGGGAGAGAATTGATGGCCGGACGGTTCTTCGATGAGTGGCAGGTTGGCGATCGCATCGTCCATCAGCCCAGCCGCACGGTGACCGAGACGGACAATCTGCTGTTTTCGGCGATGACGCACAACGTGCAGCCGCTGCATCTCGATGCCGAGACGGCGAAGGCGAGCGAGTTCGGCAAGATCCTGGTCAATTCGACCTTTACCTTCAGCCTAGCCGTCGGTTTATCGATCGCCGATACGACGGTAGGCACGCTCGTCGCCAATCTGGGTTTCGACAAGGTGGTGACGCCCAAGCCGACCTTCATCGGCGATACGCTGACCTGTTCCACCGAAGTGATGGAGAAGCGGGAGTCGAAGTCGCGGCCGGGACAGGGGATCGTCGTGTTCAAGCACGAACTGACCAACCAGCGCGGCGAGATCGCATTGTCGTGCCTGCGCACCGTGCTGCTGAAAAACAGCCAAGGCTATTAAGACGAACCGCCCAACTGCTGCGTGAGACCCCGCGCGGCTGATACCAGGGCTTCGGACAGTTCCTTGAGGCCGCCGCGCCGCAGCGCTGCGCCAAGGCCAATCGCGACGAGCGCGTGGCTTGGCCGACCCGGTGCTTTCCATACCGGTGCGGCCAGAACGGTGACGCCGCTGATGTAGTTGCCCTCGTCGATGCCGAAACCCTGTCGCCGTGTCTCGCGCACTTGCGAGAGCCATTCGTCGAAGGTCGGCGGCTCCTCCCAGCGCAATGTTTCGAACCGCGTGTGCAGTTGCGCCTCCGGGTAGTCGCCGAAGGCGGCGATGCAGCGGCCGGTCGCGCTGATCAGTGCCGGGAAGCGGCTGCCCACTTGCACGCTGAGCTGGAAGCCAGCCGATTGCGATACGGTGACGGCGACGATGCGCTCAAGCCCGACGATCTGCACGCCCAGCATGGTGACAGCGTGCGCCTGCGCCAGCCGGTCGAGCAGCGGCTGGGCCAGTTCGGCGAACTCATTGCGCCGCAGCCATTGCCGCGCGAGCGTGAGCACCCCGGCATCAAGCGTGTAGCGCTTCGTGGCGGGATCGAAGGCGACGAACTCTTCCGCCACCAGCGCGCGCAGCACGTAGAGGCAGGTGCTGGGCACCAGCCCCAACTCTCGGGCGATGGCCTGCAGGCTGAGCGGGGTGTCGCTCTTCCCCAGTAGACGCAGCACCGCGGCCGCGCGCGAGATCGCGGGTGCCTTGCTGTCTTTCACGGCCTTGGTGAGCGGGGTGTAGGACAGATTTTCAATAGGCTGTTTCATTCAATATATTGAATATCATTCGATATTTGAAATATCAAGCGCAATCTGCAATAGGCTTCCGCGTAACGTTGCCGGCGATTCTCGCGCCGGCGCCTTTCGGGGTTGCGGGACGGACGATGATCAGGCTGACCGATTATACGAGCTATGCGGATGCCCAGGCGCATGCCTCGTCCGGTGCGCTGTGGAAGTTGTTCGACGGCGATCGCGAGCATCTCAACATCGCGCATGAGTGTATCACGCGTCATGCCGATGGTTCTGGCCGTGTGGCCGTGCGGATCGCTCATGCCGATGGTTCGGACGAGATATTGAGCTTCGACACGATCGCCGCTGGCGCCGCCCGCTTCGCTCACTGGCTCGATGCCGAGGGTGTAAAACCCGGCGATCGCATCGCCTTCATGCTGGAGCCTTCGCTGCCCTTCTACGTCTGCCTGTTCGGCGCGATGCAGACCGGTGCGATCTCGGTGCCGTTGTTCACCCTGTTCGGCCCCGATGCGCTTCGCCTGCGTGTGGGTGACTGCAATCCCACGATCCTTATCACCAATGCCGAGAAGGCTGAGCTGGCACGCTCGGTGGAAGGTCCCCGCGTGGTGGTGGCCGACGAGGGGCTGCTCGACGACATTGCGAAATTTCCCGCGACTTATACGTCCAAGACCAAGGCCAACGACATGGCCGTGTTCCAGTATACATCAGGCACGACGCGTGAGCTGCCGGAGGCGGTCAAGCATTCGCATCGCACCCTGGTGACGCTGATGTTCGCCGGGCTCTATGGCACTGGCATCCGTCCCGGTGACGAGTTCTTCTGCCCGTCGTCGCCTGCCTGGGGCCATGGCCTGTGGCACGGCACGCTCGCGCCGCTGGCAATGGGTGTGACGACCGGCACGTTCGCTGGCCGCTTCGATCCGGTGCGGTTGATGAAGGCACTGGAAGATTTCGGCGTGACCAACATGTCGGCCGCGGCAACTCATTACCGCATGATGAAGAACAGCGGGAAGGGCGGCGACTTCACGTTCCGCTTCGACAAGCTGTCCTACACGGGCGAACCCATCGACCCGGCGACGCTCGAATGGATCGACGAATACTTCAAGGTCCCGGCCTGTTCGATGTACGGCACGACCGAAATCGGCGTGGTGCTGGTGAATTATCCCGGCGCGAAGGACTTCGTGGTGAAGCCGGGCTCGCTCGGCAAGGCGGTGCCGGGTCAGCGCCTTGAAGTGCAACGTCCCGACGGCAGCGTGACCGACCCTGGCGAGATCGGCGAACTGATGCTGTGGCGGGGTAATGGCTGGATGACCACCAAGGATCGCGCGAAGACGGACGAGGACGGCTATTTCTACCATTGCGGCCGCGCCGACGACGTCATCATCTCCGCCGGCTGGACGATGTCGGCGGTGGAGATCGAAAACACCATGCTGAAGCACGGCAACGTGCTGGAATGTGCGGTGATCGGCGTGCCTGACGAGAAGCGGGGTCAGGTGGTGAAGGCCTTCGTCATCGCCAACCGTTCGGGCGACGATGCCTTCGTGCGCGAATTGCAGGATTTCACGCGCGAGAAGCTTGCCCAGCACGAGTTCCCGCGCATCGTCGAGTTCGTCAGCGAATTGCCCAAGACCCCGGCGGGCAAGGTCCATCGCAAAGTCCTGCGCGACCGTGAGGCGGCCAAGACTGCTGCCGCCGCCAACTGATTTTCAGGAGAGAAAACCCATGTCAGCCAAGTTTCCCAAAATCACCGAGCTGGGTTTGGACGACCTGCGCAGCCGCATCGGCGTCAAGATCGAGAACACCGTAGAACCGTGGAACTATGAAGCCACACGTGACGCCATCCGCCACTACGCGCACGGTATCGGCGATGACAACCGCCTGTGGTGCGATCCCGAATACGCCGCGACCACGAAGTACGGGTCGATCGTGGCGCTGCCGAGCTTCCTGTTCACTACCAGCCGCATCGTCTCGGGCTATTGCGGCGGCCTTTCTGGCGTCCACGCCATGTGGGCGGGCGCCGACTGGACCTGGCACAAGCCGGTGCTGCGCAACGATGTGATCCGCACTGAGGCTTATCTGAAGGATCTGGTCGAGCACCAGACCAAGTTCGCCGGACGTTCATTCCAGCAGATCTATCATGTCGATTTCTACAACCAGCATGGCGATCATGTCGCCGGTGCGGATAGTTGGGTGTTCCGTACCGATCGCGACGAAGCGCGTGAGAAGGGCACCAAGTACACCGAGGCGCGCGGCCGCGTAGAGCCTTTCACCGAAGAGCAGTTGCAGGAATACTCGGACCTCTACGCCAACGAGGAAGTTCGTGGTTCCACGCCGCGCTTCTGGGAAGACGTCAATGTCGGCGATGTCCTGCCGCGCATGGTCAAGGGGCCGATGACCGTCACGGGCTTCATCTGCTATGCACAGGGCTGGGGCGGTCTTTACATCCGCGCCAACAAGCTGGCGTGGAAGATGCAGCAGGCGCATCCGGGCCTCGGAATCAAGAACCGCTTCAACGTGCCGGACTGCCCCGAGCGCGTGCACTGGGACGAAGCCTTCGCCCTCGAAGTCGGCGCGCCGGGCGCATATGACTACGGTCCGGAGCGCTGCTCATGGCTGACGCACCATATGACCAACTGGATCGGCGACGACGGTTTCCTGCAGAAGTCGAGCTGCCAGATCCGCCGCCACAACCCGGACGGCGACGTGATCTTCATCGACGGTCAGGTGACGCGCAAGTTCGAGGAGAACGGCAGGAAGTACGTTGAGGTGGAGCAGAAGGCGACGACGCATCGCGGCGAGCTTTCGGCGTTCGGCACGGCCGTTGCCGAGCTGCCCTCGAAGGCCTGACGGTATGGGAGGCGGAGCGATCCGCCTCCCACGCTGTTCTACGCGCCGAGATGCCTTTCGAAGAAGCGAAGGATCGTCGCATAGGCGTCGAGGCTTTCGGGCGTCATCGCGTCGTAGAAGAACGCGTGGCCCAGGCCGTCGAACACATGCAGTTGCGCATCGACTCCCGCCTGGCAAAGCGCGCGATGCGTCGCCAGTGCTGGGCTGAGATCGAATGCCCGTGTGCCGGTGATGATCAGACTCGGCGGGAATTTGGCGCGGAACTCGACCGGAGCGAGCCGGGGATCGACCAGCGGATCGGTCGGATCGGTGCCGGCGAAATAGCCGATGTCGCTGTTCCTGAGCCCCGACCAGCCATGGAATGGCGGGTGGTTACCGGTGCCGATCTGCGAGATCCAGTCGCTGTCGCCCGCCCCGCCGGTGCCTGCGGCGAAGATGCCGATGGCGCCGGGCACGGGCAGGCCCTTGTCGATGATCCACGCGGTCGCCTGCGAAGCGAGCGAACCGCCCGCCGAAGCGCCGTAGATGCCGATATTTGCTGCCGGATAGTCCTTCAGCAGCGCCTCATAGACCATCGCGACGTCTTCGCTCGCCGCCGGGAAGCGATGTTCATAGGCCTGTCGGTAATCGACCGAAACTACCCGGTACTTGCCCATGTGCGCGACGGGGATCGATTCCACCCGGCCGATGGTGCCCGCACCGCAGCAGAAAGCGCCGCCATGCAGGTTTATCAGCACCCGGTCGCGGCGCACGCCTTCCTCGGGTTCGAATTCCTCGACCCTCACGCCAGCGATCTTGCCCTGGCTGATGCGCACTGGATAGGCCTGCAGCAGCCGGTCGATCATCGGCCCGGCCATCATCGTGTCGAGCTGGATGCGGAAGGCATCGACTTTCTGCCGGTATTCTTCCTCGCTGGTGCAATTGCCGGGGCTCGGCATGTCGCCGGCGCCGGCTGGCCGGGAAAAGGCCGCAGCCAGCATGCCACGCGCCTGCGGGCTCAGCGCCGCCGAAAGCGGATAGGAAAACGGCTGGACGCTGATCGTGCCTTCGCTGTCACGCTCAAGCCTGGTGCCGGGCGCAATGGGGGGCGATGTCATGAGATTTCACTCCGAAGCTTTAAGGTATGTGACTTAAATCAGACTCCCCCTTGCATGGCAAGCGGCTGAAGGAGCAGAAACGCGGCATGACCGATAGCCAATCTCCAACCTGGGCCGGTCCTTTGCAGGGCATTCGCGTGCTCGATTTCACGCGTGTGCTCGCCGGGCCGGCGGCTTCGCTGGCGCTGGCGGATCTTGGTGCGGAAGTCATCAAGATCGAGCCGCCGGGCGACGGTGACGAAACGCGCATCTTCCCACCCATCCGGGACGGCGAGAGCCACTATTACCTCGGCGTCAATCGCGGCAAGAAGAGCATCGTTATCGACCTGAAGTCGCCCGAAGGCGTGGCGCTGGCCAAGGACCTTGCAGCGCAATGCGACGTGGTGGTCGAGAACTATCGGCCAGGCGTGATGGACCGGCTGGGGCTTGGCTACGCGGTTCTGTCGACGATCAACCCGCGCCTGATCTACTGCGCGATATCAGGCTATGGCCAGACCGGACCGTTGCGCGATCGGCCAAGCTTCGACATCGTCTTGCAGGCTATGTCGGGCGCGCTCAGCGTCAATGGCGAACCGGGACAGCCACCCACAAAACTTGGCATTCCGCTTGGTGATCTCGTCGGCGGCATCAATGGACCGACCGCGATTCTGGCGGCGTTGCATGAGCGCCATGCGACCGGGCGCGGACGCTATATCGATATTAGCCTGATGGACGGCATGATCGGCCTGCTCGGTTATATAGCCCAGCTTGCCTTCTTCACCGGCGAAGACCCGAAGCCGCAGGGCTCGCAGCATCCGAACCTCGTGCCTTATGGCATCTTTCCCGCCAGCGATGGTTCCATCGTTATCGCCTGTCTGATGAACGGCTTCTGGGAACGTATCTGCAAGGCGCTGGAAATGACCGACTGGGTCGATGATCCGCGTTTCGCGACAATCGAGCAGCGACGCGACAACCGGGTGCTGGTGAACCAACGCGTTTCGGCGCAGACTTCGTGCCATTCGGTCGAGGAGCTTGTCGCGATCTTCACGGCACATGAAGTGCCGCACGCGCCGATCCTTGGCGTCCGCGATGCCCTGGCGCAGCCGCAGGCGGCGGAGCGCGAGATGGTCGTCGAGGTCGAGCATCGGACGCTCGGCACGATTCCCATCGTCGGCCGCCCCATCAAATTCGACGAGCGGCAGCCGAAGCCCACCGCGCCGCCGGTCCTGGGCCAGCACACCGATGCGATCCTGGCCGAAGTGCTCGGTCTTTCAGTGGAAGAGATCGAACGGTTGCGTGCGTCAAAGGCCGTCAGCTAAGGCGGCGCCCGCAAAGGGAGACTGAAATGGCCGAGCTGAGATTCGACAACCGCGTTGCCGTGATTACGGGCGGGGGGCGCGGCCTTGGCCGGGCCTATGCGCTGCTGCTGGCCTCGCGCGGGGCGAAGATCGTGGTCAACGACCCTGGCGTCAACATGAAGGGTGACGCGACCGATGAAGGCCCGGCCGACGCGCTGGTGCAGGAGATCAGGTCATTGGGCGGGGAGGCGGTCGCCTCGCTGGATTCTGTCGCCACGCCCGAAGGCGGCGAGGCGATCGTCAGGACCGCGCTCGACGCTTTCGGTAGCGCCGACATCCTGATCCACAGCGCCGGCAATGTACGGCGGGGTACGGTACGCGAGATTTCGCTGCAGGATTTCGAACTGGTGCTCGATGTCCACTTGCGCGGCGCGTTCCATGTCGTGCGCGCCGCATTTCCGCACATGCAGGACCGGGGATACGGTCGTATCGTTCTCACCGGATCGATCAACGGGCTCTACGGCAAGTCGAACAACGTCAATTACTCGATCTCGAAGGCGGGCCTGATGGGCTTGTCGAATACCGTCGCGATCGAAGGCGCGGCCAGCAATATCAAGAGCAACCTGATCATTCCCGGCGCCGTGACGCGCATGTCCGAAGGCATCGACACCAGCCAGTTCCCGCCGATGGAGCCCGAGGCTGTCGCGCCGGCGGTGGCATGGCTGAGCCACGAGGACTGCTCGATCAGCGGCGAGATGATCGTCGCGATGGGTGGCCGGATGGCCCGGGCTTTCGTCGCCGAAAGTCCCGGCGTTTTCCATCAGGACTGGTCGATCGAAAGCTTCGGCGCCGAGATCGCAGGCATTCGACGGGCGGATTCGCCGCTGGTGTTTCCGCCCGTACCGGACGGCCAGCTAGATCATCTACTTTATGGCTTCGACATGATCCGCAAGGGTGAGGGTTAAAGGCCCAGCAACTCCGGATCGCCACCCTCGGCCATGATGTTGCGGGCCACGGCGCGTTCGTTGCAATAACGTAGCAGCGCGTGGGGCCCGCCTGCTTTCGGACCGGTGCCCGACAGCCCGATCCCGCCGAAGGGCTGGACCCCCACCACCGCGCCGATGATCGAGCGGTTGATATAGACGTTCCCGGCCGGCACCAGAGCCTGCACTCGTCGTGCGAAGCTGTCGAGACGGCTATGGATGCCCAGCGTCAGCCCGTATCCGCGCGCGGCGAGGCGGCTGGCATATTCGTCGAGTTGACGGGGCGCATAGCGGCAGACGTGCAGGATCGGCCCGAAGACCTCCCTTTCGAGGAAGTCGGGTTCGCCGACCTCGGCAATGACGGGGGCGAAATAATGGCCGTCGCTGCGGCTTACGGGATGGCGCGCGATGATGCGGGCCTCACATTCCAGCCGCACGACATGTGCTTCCAGCGCGGCCATCGCATCGGCGTCGATAACCGGGCCGATGTCGGTTTCCGGCAGCGCGGGATTGCCGACCACCCGGACCATCAATGCGCCTGCCAGCCCTTCCAGCAGCACCTCGGCGTTCTCCTCGGGCACGAACAGCATCCTTAGAGCGGAGCAGCGTTGTCCAGCCGATCCGAACGCGGAAAGGATGGCGTCATCGATTACCTGCTCGCGCAGCGCTGTTGTATCGGCGAACATCGCGTTCAACCCGCCTGTCTCGGCGATGAAGGGAATGATCGGGCCATCGCGGGCGGCCAGCGTGCGATTGATCGTCCAGCCGGTCTCGGTGCCGCCGGTGAAGGCGACACCTGCAATCAGGGGATGCGCGACGAGCGCCGCGCCGACCGTGGCGCCTTCGCCTGGAAGAAGCTGGAGCAGGGCGGGCTTCAATCCGGCCGCGTGAAATAGTCGCACGGCTTCCATGGCGATCCGTGGCGTCTGCTCGGCCGGCTTGGCCAACACCGCGTTGCCGGCCGCCAGCGCGGCGGCTGCCTGACCGGTGAAGATCGACAGCGGAAAGTTCCATGGCGATATGCAGGCGAAGACGCCGCGTCCGGTCAGTTCATGGAAATTACGTTCGCCCGCCGGGCCCGGCAAGCGTTCGGGTGCGGCGAAATGGCGTTCGGCGAGGTCCGCGTAATAGCGGCAGAAATCGATGGCCTCTCGCAGTTCCGCAACCGCATCGGGTCCGGTCTTTCCCGCCTCCAGCGTCAACAGGGCAACCAGCCGATCGCCTGCGTGCTCCAATGCGTCGCCCATTGCCCGCAGCACCATGCCGCGCTTCTTGCCGCCGGCGCGGTTCCAGGCGGGCTGCGCCTCGAGCGCCGTCGCGGCCGCGGCTTCGATATCCAATCCGCTTGACCAATTCGCATCGGGCGGCGTCTCGCGCCGCAGGGCTGCGATAGCCTTGGCCGAGGCGGATCGAACTGTTTTCTGACTCCAGTCGCGTCCAGGCGGATTCCGGCGCAAGGGGCCATATATATCCCTGGGCAGGGGGATACGCGGGTGCGGACCCGGATTGCGGATTAGCCGGTCGAACGGATCATTCGCGACTTCGGCGGCGGATATGTCCTCGTCGAGCAGCAGGTGGACGAAAGAACTGTTCGCTCCGTTTTCCAATAGGCGGCGCACCAGATAGGGTAGCAGTTCCTCGTGCCCACCGACCGGCGCATAAGTGCGCAGCCGTAGCGGTCCGTAGAGTTCCGCCGCTGCGGTATAAAGCGCCTCGCCCATGCCGTGCAGCCGCTGATGCTCGATCGTGACGCCGTGTTCCGCCGCCATGTGACGCACCGCTGCAAAGGTATGCGCGTTATGCGTGGCGAATTGCGGATAGAGACGAGGGCTCGCAGCGATCAGCGCTTCGGCGCAGGCGAGGTAGGAAACATCGGTCGCCGGCTTCGTCGTGAATACCGGATAACCCGGCATTCCGTTTACTTGCGCGGCCTTGATCTCACTGTCCCAGTAAGCGCCCTTGACGAGCCTTACCATTATGCGCCTGCCGGTTCGCGCTGCCAGTGCGTCCAATGCCGTGATAACCCTGCGGGCGCGCTTCTGATATGCCTGTACGACGACGCCCAGTCCCGCCCAGCCGGAGAGAACCGGTTCCCGCGCCAGCCGCTCGACGAGTTTCAGCGACAATACCAGCCGGTCGGTTTCCTCGGCGTCGATCGCGAGATTGAGATCGTGGCGGGCCGCCAGCGTCGCGAGATGGAGAAGGCGGGGATAGAGCTGTTCCTGAACCATCGCCTCCTGCACGGCCTCGTAGCGCGGCCACAGGGCCGAAAGCTTGACCGAGACGCCATGTCCCGTCTCCGGCCCCGTGTCCTTGCAAGCCGCGCCTACGGCCTCGATCGCTTCCGCATAGATGCCAAGGTAGCGCTCCGCGTCGGCCACCGTGCGGGCGCCTTCGCCCAGCATGTCGAAGGAACAGGTCAGGCCTTCACGCTCCGCGCGCGCCAGCGCGTTCCCGATGGTGCGGTCCAGCACGAACTGTTCGCCCATGATGCGCACGGCGGTAGTCACCGCGCGGCGGATGACCGGTTCGCCCAGCCGGGCGCCCAGTTTCCTGACGAAGGCACCGATGTCCGTTTTCGCTTCCGTGTCGATCTCAACCAGCCGGCCGGTCAGCATAAGTCCCCAGGTCGAGGCATTGACGAAAAGGTTGTCAGAATGGCCGAGATGGCTTGCCCAGTCCGCCGCGCCGATCTTCTCGGCGATCAGCCGGTCGCGCGTATCCGCATCGGGAATGCGCAGCAGGGCCTCGGCAATGCACATCAGCGCCAGCCCTTCGCGCGAATTCAGCGAGAATTCCTGCAGGAAACCCTCGACCATCCCCTGCCGCCGCGACGAAGCACGCGCTTGCTCGACCAACGTGACTGCTTCCAGATGGACGCTGGAGCGGGCGTTATCGTCAAGCGGTGCTGCGGCGATCAACTCGCCGACGAGGTCGCCCTCGTCGATGAACTTCAGGGTGTCGAGATCATCCCAGTCCCGCATCGGGGCCTTCACCCGCCACGGCGGGCACATTACAGATCGGGACGAAGTTGAAGCAATATGGAGCGGGTGAAGCGCACGATCACGGACCTACTGGGTGCGGGGCTGCCTCTGCTGACGATCGCATAGATTTCAGCAACAACCGCGGAAATGATCGAACGCCACTACGGCACCTCGCAGCCGATGCGGCGGTCAAGGCTCTTGGGGAGCTGGCGCTTTGCTCATCGGTTGTCATACCAACGTGGATGGTAGCTGATTTACGGGGGATTCTCAAGTCGGCGAAAGTCTGAATCTATGTTGCTCGGGCTTTGGAGTTCGGCCCCCTGGGATCAGCGATCAGCTTGCGGACGGATTTTGCCGGGGCCTTGCTGCGCCGATTGTCTCGGACTACGAAGAGCGCGAGCCAGGCACGACGGCGGCAGACCGGGAATCTCTGCTGGATCTGCTCTACGCCGACCAGCGCTTGGCAGCGATCATGATCGCTGCCAAGCTGTCAGATCAGATAATGACTTGCTTAAACCAATAAATCGCTGGGCGGTGCAATTGGTCTGCCAAAACCGATAGATCCGCTATTTTCCTTATGGCGTCGTTCAAAGACGGCTCAATCGTACAGTAAAATGACGGCAGAACGGTTTCCCAAGCATCTCCCAGCAACGAGCCAATCATGTAATATTGCTCGTTGTAATGGCGACCGAGCCAATCTTCAGGATAATCGAACGGTAGGAAAATGTCATGCACGCCAATGAGAATATCTTTCCCGGACAACCGGGGGATGACCTCTGAGAAGAAAACTGTGACGTCTGAGTTTTGGAATCCTCGATGGCTATTATCGCAGAATAGCACATCCCCATCGGACAAGCGATCAAACACTGCAAGATCGCATTGCTCAAGGGGAAGTCGAACAACCTCATCGCAGATTTCGTCAATCTCCGCGCGAGGAAATGGATCAATCGAGATTATCTTGGTCTGAAGACCGTGATCTCGGATCGCTCGCCTCACAAATGTCGTAGAAACACCTGATCCAATTTCCATGTAAATTTGAGGATTTTTCTCAGCTACGAACGAATATAGCGAAATCCCATCCAGGGCAGGGATCCAAGGGTTAAGCCAAGATGGCTCCGCAGCGCCCGTTGGCTCCATAGGGATGCTTTCGAAATTCGGTTTAAACCTCGAAAAGCTTGAAATCACATCCAAGAAGGAATCTTGTCTGGCGTGGACATGCTGTCCAAGCCGGGGAGTGATGGGCTCGTTTGCAGCGCGCCTGAGGCGAGGAAGGACGGGATATTCCAGCTGGATGAGCTTCCCTGCCTTCAATTGATCAAGCCACCACTGCTGAACTTGGTCACCATCTTTCGTCAGAAGCGGTTCGTTGAGAGCGCGGACGCTTGATGCGATATTAGCCACCTGCTCCTGAATGGACGGTATCGCTTCAAGGTTCTGCAACAGATTGCGATATTTAGACAACTTCCTCAACAGTGCTTCCCCTGACTACGATCCGCGGCTTGCTTCACCGCAAGAACAGTGAATTGTAGACCTTAGACTGCAGACAATTTGATGTCGATGTGGTTCTCGCACGCAGGTCCCGAGGAAGCACAAAATGGTTCGCCCGCATAGCGCTTGCGCGCAACCTCTACGGGCATCTTGACCGGCCTGCTGGGCAGGAGAACGTTGCCGCGCCCACGCTCGCCAGCCTCAACTAACTTTGGCCTCGCGCCTCTCATTGGGAAGTCACTGGCCATAATCGGGGATGCTCGTCTTAGTGGGTGTGCCGATCAGGCGGCGATCGCGGAGCGCCTGCTTGCCATATCCGGCGAGGATAGCGTGGATGTCGACCGGAAGTTTCGGCAGGCCACACTGCATATTTGGCTTGCGGTGATGACGGCAACCATCGTCCTGTACGTCTGCAAAAGTTGCAAACGTAGCGGGCAATCAACGTATGTCGCGAGGATCAGCGCCGGGCGAGCGTCGAGGGGGGCGGGTTAAGGGAACCCCCAATCGCGGGATTGTGCTTGTCCGGGAGCGGCTGGACGCCGAAGGGGCCGAGCCAGCCGTTGAACTGGTGAAGATCGCTCGCGCTGCCGAAGCGAGCGACAATCTCGAACTGGCGGCTGACTGCTGGGGTAAGCTCGCCGCGTTCGCCTATCCGGCTGATCTCCGGCACGCTCGCGAACCATTCAATGAAGCGCTGTTTCAGGTCCGGTTTGAATAGTTGCTGGGGCGCATCCTCGGTTTCGAGGGTGCGCTGCAAGGAGCGGATATAGGCTGACGACATGGTAATCCCTCAAATCCTAGCGAAATCGCTGGTGGTGGTGGATTTGCGCGCCGACTGACGAGGACTTTCACACGCTGTTGCTTGTGTAGAGAGTCCTGTCATGCCTGCCGACTAAGCGGCACCGCGTGTTCCTTCCGCATTTTTGTGCGGCTGGCAGGGATAGTCCAAACTGCGCTTTCAAGATCAAACTCGCTCCACTCAGCTTGCCGCAATTCGCCGGGACGGACGAAAACATGCGGAGCGAGCCTGAGGGCGAAATGTGTGGACGGTTGTCCTTCATATCCGTCGATGGCACGGAGCAGCTTGCCGACTTCCTTGGGGTCAGTGATGGCGGCGTGATTCTTGACCGTGGCGCGATCAGCGCGCCGACCAGCAGGGCTGCCGGGTCCGCCTTGCATCGCGTAGTGGCGACACCGTAACGGAATGTGCGGCTCGCAAAGGCCCTGATTTGCCTGGCGGCTTCAAGGTTACCGCGCGTTTCCAGCTTACGGAGAACATCCAGCACCTCGAATGCCTCAATCTCGGCAATTGGGCGATTATGCAGTTTCTCAAGTCGAGAGAGGTGCCAATGAGCCTTGGCAATGGTGGCGGCCGCTGCACCCTCGCGCTGGCGCTTAGCGATATGTTCTTCGGCCACCAGCTTGAAGGTGTTGCCCGCGCTGATCGCAGCGGCGACCTTTTCGCGCTTCTTTTCGGCACTGGGGTCTTTGCCCTGGGCTAGGAGCGCGCGAGCCACGTCTCGCCGCTCGCGTGCTTCCTTGAGGCCGACCTCCGGATAGGTGCCGATCGTGAACTGCTGTTCCTTCCCGGCAAAGCGGTACTTGAGCCGCCAAAGCCTGCCGCCAGTAGGGCGAACTATCAGCAGGAGCCCCTTTTCATCGTTCAGTTTGTATTGCTTCTCCCGGGGCTTTGCGGCCCTGATTGCGGTGTCTGACAAAGCCTTTGGGGGTCACTCCAATCGTGGCGGTTTCCGTGACCCCCCAGTGTGACCCCCACAACCCACTAGATTCATGTGGACGAGTTTGGACAACACTGGACTGGCCAGTGCCGATAATAGGCGAAAATCCGCCGTTCTTCTAGACTAATGTGGGTGATTTTGGATTGGGCGCTGGAGCGGGTGAAGGGAATCGAACCCTCGTCGTAAGCTTGGGAAGCTTCTGCTCTGCCATTGAGCTACACCCGCATTTCAAGCGCCGAGGCTCGATTTGTCTGTCATTCTCGGCTGCTCGCCGCAACCGTCGCCAGACTTCGTCCCAGTGCCACGCCGATCAGGTCGCCGTCAACACGTTGGCGTCTGGCGTCAGTTTTCATAGGCTAGTTCCAGCAGCGCAGACACGTCCAGATGCTGTTCGAGCGTTTCGGCGATCTCGTCGAGCGCCGCATCGACGGTCGCTGCATGGTCTCCTCCGTCAGAGTGCGCGCCCAGTCGTCGCAGCAGCGCCGCGCGGAACGTGGTGCTGGCGAGCCCGCCGTGAACGTAAGTGCCCATTACTCGTCCATCGGCGCTGATCGCGCCATCCGGCTGTCCGTCGATGCGGGCGAAGGCGCGCGCGCAGTCGGGCCCCGTAGTCTCGCCGATGTGCATCTCATAGCCGGAGAACTCCGCACCCAGCGCGGTTCCGCTGACCTCGCGCAGCGCCTTGCCGGGCGAGAGCGTGGTGACGGCATCAAGCAATCCAAGGCCGGGAACCGTTGTCGCATCGCCTTCCAGGCCGAGCGGATCGGCGATTTTACGGCCCAGCATCTGGTACCCGCCGCAAATGCCCAGGATCGTGCCGCCGCGCCGGTGATGCGCCAGTATGTCGATGTCCCAGCCTTGCCGCCGCAGCGCTTCCATGTCGGCGATGGTGGCTTTCGATCCGGGCAGGACGATCAGCGCGGCTTCGGCAGGGATCGCTGCGCCGGGCGGTATCATGGCGAGTTCGACGCCGGATTCCTGCTTCAGCGGGTCGAGATCGTCGAAATTCGAGATGCGCGGGAGGATAGGGCAGGCGATTAGCAGGCGCGCTTCGGTCCGGCGCTCGCGGCGCTCCAGCGCCACGGCGTCCTCGCTTGGCAGGCGCGCGGCCGCCGGCAGCCAGGGGACGACACCGAATCCGCGCCAGCCTGAAAGCGCCTCGATCTGGCGGTAGCCGTCCTCGAACAGGGCGGGATCGCCGCGAAACTTGTTGATGATGAAGCCCCGGATCATGGCGGCGTCCGCCGGGTCGATCACCGCACGGGTGCCGACCAGCGCCGCGATCACGCCGCCGCGGTCGATGTCACCGACAAGCACGACCGGCACGTTGGCGGCGCGCGCGAATCCCATGTTGGCGATGTCTCCGGCGCGCAGGTTTATCTCCGCCGGAGAGCCCGCGCCCTCTATCACGACCACATCGCATTGCGCGCGCAGCCGATGGTAGCTTTCCATCACGGCGTCGAGCAGGGCCGCGCGGCCCTGGCGGAACTGGCCGGTGCCGAGCGTGCCGCGCACCTTGCCGTGGACGATCAGCTGCGCGGTCATGTCGGCCTGGGGCTTGAGCAGGACGGGGTTCATATCGGTATGCGCCCCGGTTCGGCAGGCGATTGCCTGCAAGGCTTGGGCCCGGCCGATCTCGCCTCCGTCGATGGTAACGGCGGCATTGTTGGACATGTTCTGTGGCTTGAACGGACGCACCGAATGGCCGCGATTGGCCAGTGCCCGGCAAAGTCCGGCGACCAGCACGGATTTCCCGACGTCGGATCCGGTTCCCTGCAGCATTATGGCGCCCATGCACTACCTCCATGTCGGCCATAGCAGCCGGATGGCGCAGCGATAGACGGTACGGTAGCGCGTGCGAGCAAGTTGGTCCTGTCGCAATCGCTGCTGTGTCTTCGGTTTCAATCGGATAAAGTGACCGAAATCAGCGATATACGGTGATGCGGATAGACATCTGTATCGGAAAGCGGGGCTTCACTGGACCTGCACGGTTTAGGAACTATGTATCCGCCGCTGTGGCGATCTGCTGCCAAAAGAAATAATATATCAGGCGAGGGTTTGGGGCTTACTCCATAACTATCCTTGAATTTTCACTGCTCATTGGCGGCAATGACAATCGTCGTTGCGACAAGCGAATGTACGTGAGTGATTTTGGTGGCCAGATGCCTGAATTTTTTCGGCGCTTCTTCGGGTTGCGGTTGGTTGAGTTAACAGGAGGTATTTAGGATGCTGGGTTACAGGTACAGGGCCATTCTGTTGGCTGGTTCCATGCTGGCTGCTTCGACTGCGCCGGCACTGGCGCAGGAAGGCGGCGACATCGTCGTTACCGCACGCCGCGTCGAAGAACGCCTGCAGGACGTTCCGCTGTCGATCCAGGTCTTCAATCAGGAGGAACTGACCAACCGCAATATCTCGCGCGCGGCCGACCTCGTAACCTACACTCCGTCGCTGTCGCAGAACAACACGTTCGGTGGCGACAACGTTCGTTTCCAGATCCGCGGCTTCGTGCAGGAAGCGGAATCAGCCCCGTCCGTGGGTATCTATTTCGCTGACGCGGTCGTTCCGCGCGGCGCGGCGAACTCGGTCAACGCCGGTAACGGCGCCGGCCCCGGCGCTTTCTTCGACCTTCAGAACGTCCAGATCCTGAAGGGTCCCCAGGGCACGCTGTTCGGTCGCAACACGACCGGCGGCGCGATCCTGCTCGTGCCGCAGAAGCCGACCGACAAGCTCGAGGGCTTCGTCGAGGGCTCGATCGGCAACTATGACATGAAGCGCGTCCAGGCCGTGATCAACATTCCGGTCAACGACACCTTCAAGCTGCGTTTCGGCGTTGATCGCCAGAAGCGCGACGGCTGGCAGAACAACTACAGCGGCGTCGGTCCTTCGAAGATGGAAGACGTCAATTATATCGCCCTGCGCGGTAGCCTGGTCGCCGACTTGACGCCTGATCTCGAGAACTACACGGTCGTCACCTACAGCCATTCGGACATCGTGCCGGGTGTGAATCAGGTCCTTGCGTGCAATCCGAATTACTCTAGCCCGCGTGACCCCGTTAACACTGCCTTCGCGCCGCTTGGTTGCGGCAACATTCGTCGCCGCGAAGCTGGAGCTGCGGCTGCAGGCCGTCCGGGTGATGCTTACGGTGTGATGAATCCGCATGACAACCCCTACTCGATCACCGAGCAGTGGCAGGTCATCAACACGACGACCTGGAACGTCAGTGACACGTTGACCATCAAGAATATCGCCAGCTATGCGCAGTTCACCCAGCGCATCCTGACCGACTTCTTCGGTACGGATTTCCTCAGCACTGATTTCCGCCCGGCGCAGACGCCGGTGCACTTCGGCTTCGCCAGCATCGGCGGCATCGAGGGTGGCTACCTGACCAACCAGTCCACATTTTCCGAGGAACTGCAATTCCAGGGTAAGGCTTTCGACAATCGCCTGAATTGGGTCGCTGGCTTCTACATGGAAAACAGCTTGCCGCTCGGCAAGGCTGGCAATAGCCCGCCCGTTCTGATTACTTGCCGTGACTTCGCCACCCGGGATTGCAGCGATCCGCTTCAGGCGGCATTGGCTATTCCTAACCGGAACGGTCCTGGTTTGACAGCAATCGGCTCGATGGGTGTGCAGCAGTCCGAGATCAAGTTCTACAACTATGCGGTCTTTGGTCAGGCGACTTACGCGCTTACTGACCAGCTGAAGGTGACGGGCGGTCTACGCTATACCTGGGATACGATGAAGAACACTACCCAGGCTCGTTTGTTCCAATTCCAGCCGCTTCCGGATTATGGCACGCGGTTACAGAATGGCGCTCCCTTCACCTGCGCGGCGTCGTTTGTTACTGCCGCTGACTGTACTTTTGCGTTCCCTGATGCTAAGTCGGATGCGCCGACTTGGGTGCTCGATCTCGTGTACCAGCCCACCCCGAACCTGATGGCTTATGCCAAGTATGGTCGTGGCTATCGTTCCGCGATCATCTCGGCCACCAATCCGGTTCTGGCCCTTACCCAGGTCCGTCCGGAGAAGGTCGATTTCTACGAGGTCGGCTTCAAGTCCAGCTTCGACGGTGCGGTGAGCGGCATGTTCAACGTGACAGGCTTCTATAACGACTTTACCGATCAGCAGATCCAGTTGTCGTTCACGCCCAAGCCCGCATTCACCGGCCTGCCGCGCTCGGCTTCTGCAATCAACGCGGGTAAGTCGGAAATCTATGGTATCGAAGTCGAAGCCGGCCTGCGCCCGTTCGAGGGCTTTTCGCTCAACGGCAGCTATACTTGGCTGAAGACCAAGATCAAAAGCGTGCCCGATATCTCGTCGCTGGCGGCAGCGGATCCGCGTTATGATATCTTCGTCGATTTCCGTCCGGGTGACCGTCTTGTGCTCGCACCCGAACACAAGCTTTCGATCACCGCTGCTTACAAGCTGCCGGTCGATGAGTCGGTGGGTGATATCACTTTCGCGGCGACCTATAGCTACACCAGCAACCAGGTCAGCAATTACAAGGATCGTTTGTCGCCCAGCGCCAACCTGCGCCAGTACTCGATCTTGCCGAGCTACAATCTCGTCAACCTGAACCTGAACTGGAACTCGATCGCCGGCCAACCGATCGACTTGTCGCTGTTCGTCACCAACCTGACCAAGGAAAAGTATCTGGTGTTCACGCCGGGCGTCGGTCAGGCTTCACCGCTTGAAGTCGGTCGTGTCGGCGAGCCCCGCATGTTCGGTGCGCGCCTGAAGTATCGCTTCGGCAACTGAAAGAAGTGAAAAGGGCGTCGCCGTTGTGCGGCGCCCTGACCTTCACTCTGAGGTATAAGCAAAAAGGCGGCTTCCGAGAAAACGGAAACCGCCTTTTTGCTTTTCATTCAAATCGCGTAGGCCCGCAGGAAAGCCTCCGTCGCATGGTGCGCATCGGCTTCGATCTGCTCGGTGGTGGCGGTGTCCTGAACCGCATGCAGCAACAGTTGATGGCAGCCGGACATGCATAGGCTGAGGAATTGCCGGGCTGCCCGAACGGGATCGTCGCGCCGCAGCAATTCGCGCTCCATCAGCTCGGAAAGATAGTCGGCGAGCAGTAGCTGGGTCTGGCGGGGCGCGCGATCATGGAAGATGCGCCCCATTTCGGGAAAGCGGTTGGCTTCGCCCACGACCAGCCGATGCAGCGCGATGGCTTCGGGCGAAGTCACTTTGTGCAGGAATTCCCGCCCGAAACGGACAAGTGAACCGGCGATGTCGTTGCAGGGGTTGAGGATCAACGAAAGCTGCGTGCGGAATTCGCTCGTCACCCGGTCAAGAACTGCGCCGAACAGCAATTCCTTAGAGGAAAAGTAACTCCAAAGTGTTCCTTTGGAACCACCAAGTGCGGCAGCGATTCCCGACATGGTCGTGCCATCGTAGCCATGTTCGAGAAAATAACCCGTGGCGATATCGAGAATCGCTTCCTGACGCGACAGGCGCCGTGCCTCCCGGCGGCTCTTTGGCAGCGTTTCGAGTGTGCTGGACATAGGTGTACTATATAGTACGGTTTTGTGTTGACAAGTCTCCGGAGTGATGGGATGTGGCATTTTCATACCATTCGGTACGGTTTTGAGATGGATTTGCCTCTACAATCTCTTCGCCCGTTTTCAGGCATTATCGTATTGCTGGCATTGGCCGGTTGCGCGGCGGTCCCCGATCTTGGCCCAAGGCCTGCGCCGATCGCGCTCGCCAATATCGCCGCGGGACGGAGCCTTGCGCCCCAGGCCGCGGGGGAGTGGCCGCGCGAGGATTGGTGGCAAGCTTATGGCGATCCCCAGCTGGCCGCGCTGATCGAGGAAGGGTTGCGCAATTCGCCGGACGTCGCCGCCGCGACCGCGCGTTATCGCCGTGCTGGCGGGCTGGCGCGGCAGGCGGGGGCGGCGACGTTGCCGAGCCTGGATGTGCAGGGCGACGCCAATCTGGAGAAGCAGAGCTACAACAATGGCTTCCCGCGCGAATTCCTGCCGCAGGGTTGGCAGGATACCGGGCAGTTGGCGGGCGCCTTCAATTTCGATCTCGATCTCTGGGGCCGTAACCGGGCGGGCCTGGCCGCCGCCACGTCCGAACAACGCGCTGCCGCTATCGAGGCTCGGCAGGCAAGGCTTATGCTCGCCACTGGCATCGCTTCTGCCTATGTCGATCTCGCGCGGCTGCATCTGGAGCGCGACATTCGCGCGGCGGAGCTTGAAGGTTATATCGAAACGCAGCACTTGATCCGCGATCGCAATGCCAATGGTCTGGAAACGCGCGGCACCTTGCGTCAGGCCGATGCCGAACTGGCGAATGCGCGCGTCGCGCTGAACGCCGCCGACGAGGCGATCACGCTCAGGCGCAACCAGATCGCGGCGCTGATCGGCGCTGGTCCTGACCGCGGTCTCACCGTTGTTCGGCCGAAACTGCCTGAAATACGGCCGGACGGCCTGCCTGCCGACCTCACCACCAATCTGGTCGGACGTCGCCCCGATGTGGTTGCCGCGCGCGAGCGCATGGAGGCGGCGGCCAGCCGCATCAGGATGGCGCGGGCGGATTTCTTTCCGGCGCTCCGTCTTTCCGCGCTGTTCGGCGTGCAGTCACTGGGACTTGAAAACCTGTTCAAAGGTGGCTCAGATTTCGGCAGCGTTGGTCCGGCTTTTACTCTTCCGGTCTTCCACGGTGGGGAGTTGCGGGGCCGCTATCGTGTTTCGCGGGCGGATTATGATGCCGCCGTGGCCGATTATGACCGCACCGTGCTTGGTGCGTACCAGCAAGTGGCCGATGCGGTAACGACCAGCCGCAAGGTGAATGAGCGGCTGGCGGACGCACGTTCGGCGCTCGCTGCGTCAGAGGATGCGTACAAGGTTGCGCGGTTGCGCTATGAAGGCGGTCTGTCGAACTATCTGGACGTGCTGGTGATACATGACCGACTGTTGCAGGTACGACTGGCGGTCGCCGGGCTGGAAGGTGCGGCGCGCAGTGCGGACATCGCGTTGATCAGGGCTCTGGGCGGCGGTTTCGCCGACGAGGGCGATACTTCCAAGGATACTTCGCATGGCTGAGGCCGATCTTGAGTTCACTCCGCCAGAGGTCGCCGACCGGGAGGCCGATGAGGCAGCCGCTAAGCGTGAGCAGAGGCTGGCGGTACGAAAGAAGTGGCTGATGCGGCTGGCGATCGCTGTCTTGATCGTGGCGCTGCTGTGGCTGGCCTATTACCTGCTTTGGGGCCGCAATCACGTCAGCACCGACAACGCTTACGTGAATGCGGAGGTGGCGCAGGTCACGCCATTGCTTTCCGCCAGCGCTATCGAGGTGCGGGTCAAGGACACGCAGCCGGTAAAGCGCGGAGATATCCTCGTGCGGCTCGATCCCGCCAACGTCCACATCGCGCTGGCGCAGGCCGAGGCCGATCTGGCGGAGGCGCGCCGCCGTTTCCGTCAGACGGTGGCCACCAGCGGCGCGCTTTCGGCCCAGGTATCGGCTCGCGGAGCGGATATCGCGCAGGCTCAGGCGCAACTCGCCGCCGCGCAGGCCGATTTCGAAAAGGCGCGCATCGATCTCCAGCGCCGTCAGGCGCTTTCCGGCAACGGTGCCGTTTCGGGTGAGGAACTGACCGCGGCGCAGAAGGCTTTCGCTTCGGCGCGCGCTGCCGTCGCGACGGCGCAGGCGGCGGTGACGCAGGCCCGGGCCACCCGCCAGTCGGCGGAAGGCCAGCTCGCGGCGAACGAGGCGCTGGTCGGCGGGTCCAGCGAAGCGTCCGATCCCGGCGTGCTGGCCGCGCAGGCCAAGTTGAATGCGGCGAAGCTCGACCTGGATCGCACGGTGATACGCGCGCCGATCGACGGCGTCGTCACGCGCCGACAGGTCCAGCTTGGCCAGCGGGTGACGCAGGGGCAGCCGATCATGATGATCGTCCCGGTCAACCGGGTTTATGTCGATGCCAACTTCAAGGAGCGGCAGCTTCGCCGGGTGCGCGAAGGCATGCCCGCCACGGTAACGGCGGACATTTATGGCGGCAGCGTCGTCTATCACGGGCGTGTCGCAGGTCTTTCGGGCGGAACGGGCGCTTCGATGGCGTTGATCCCGGCGCAGAACGCGACCGGCAACTGGATCAAGGTCGTCCAGCGCGTGCCGGTGCGGATCGAGCTGGATCCGAAGGAAGTCGCCGCCCACCCGTTGCGTGTCGGCCTCTCCACCGAGGTCGAGATCGACCTGTCGGGCGAGTGAGCGCGCGGTCGTGAGCTCTCCCGCGAGCGCCGCGCCGGCCAGCCACACCCTGCTGTCGCCACGGCGCCAGATATTGGCGGGGCTTGTGCTGGCGTTGAGCAATTTCATGGTCGTGCTCGACCTGACGATCGCCAATGTCTCGGTGCCGCACATCGCCGGAAACCTCGGCATCTCGCTTGACCAGGGCACCTGGATCATCACGTCCTATGCCGTGGCGGAGGCGATCTGCGTGCCGTTGACCGGTTGGCTGGCCGGACGGTTCGGGGCGGCGCGCATGTTCGTACTGTCGATGATGGGCTTCGGTTTCTTTTCGTTGCTGTGCGGCATGTCCGTCACGCTGGGAATGCTCGTCGCCTGCCGTATCGGCCAGGGCATCTGCGGTGCACCGCTCATGCCGATGTCGCAGACGCTGATGCTGCGTGTGTTCCCGCCCGAGAAACGCGGTATGGCGATGGGCATATGGGCGATGACGACGCTGCTTGGCCCTGCGCTGGGGCCGATCATCGGCGGATTCATCAGCGACAGCTACAGCTGGCACTGGATATTCCTTATCAACCTGCCCGTCGCCGCTGCCTGCACGGTCGCCGCCGTAGTCCTGCTGCGCCCGGTGGAAACCCCTACGCTCAAGCTGCCGATCGACATGGTCGGGCTTGTCCTGCTGGTGTTCTGGATCGGTTGTCTGCAGATCATGCTGGATATCGGCCGCGATCGCGACTGGTTCGGCGATCCGTTGATCGTCGCTTTGGCGGTCATGGCTTTCCTGGGCTTCTGCGTGTTCATCATATGGGAGATGACCGAGGAGCATCCGATCGTCGATCTCAGGATATTCCGGCATCGCGGCTTTTCTTATTCGGTCGCGACGCTGGCCTTGTGCTTCGGAGCCTATTTTTCCAGCGTGGTCATCATCCCGCAATGGCTGCAGACTTCGCTCGGTTACACGGCGACCAAGGCCGGTTTCATTACGGCCCTTACCGCCACCGCGGCGATCTTCACCTCGCAGATCGTCAGTCGGTTGGTGGGCAAGGTCGATCCGCGCCTGATGATTTCCCTGGCCGTAACCTGGCTGGGCTTCATGTCGCTATGGCGCACGACCTGGACCAGCGGCGCCGATTTCTGGACTTTGGCGACGCCGCAACTGATCCAGGGTTTCGCGCTGTCCTTCTTCATCATTCCGTTGACCACTCTGTCGTTGAGCTCGGTCAGACCGGAGGAAACGGCATCGGCGGCTGGGCTTCAGAATTTCCTCCGCACGATGGCGATTGCGATCTCCACTTCGCTGACTTTGACTATATGGGGTGATGCACAGCGCATCGCGCGCAGCGAGCTGGTGGGCAAGCTTCAGCCGGATCAAACGATGAATACCTTGTCCAACGCTGGCCTGTCGATCGAACAGGGGCGACAGTTGATTTCCAACCTTACCGACCAGGAAGCGATGGCGCTGGCGGTGGATCACACCTTCTTCGTCACCGCGATCGTCCTGTTCATCGCGGCCGGGCTGGTCTGGCTTTCGCCTCGGCCCAAGGAAGGCGCTGCGGATTTGTCCGCCGTGCATTGATCGCTGTTGCAGCTTGCCGCACAATGACGCGATGCGGCAACAATCGACGATCCTCAGCTTCGCGACGCCGGGGCGTGGCTTTATGGAAATCACGCGCGACGTGGCGGATTGGGTGGCCGATGCCGGCATTGGTGAGGGTTTGCTGTCGCTGCTGTGCCGCCACACTTCGGCCTCCCTTCTGATCCAGGAAAATGCCGCGCCCGCCGTCCGGCAGGATCTTGCGCGTTGGCTCGACCGTCTCGCGCCCGAAGGCCAGGATTATGCGCATGATGACGAAGGGCCAGATGACATGCCCGCGCATCTGCGCGCGACATTGACCGGGGTAAGCCTTTCGATCCCGGTTGCGGGCGGTCGAATGCTGCTTGGCACATGGCAAGGCATCTATCTGGCCGAGCATCGCCGCGCGCCGCATCGTCGCGAGATAGCGCTTCACCTGATCGGTAATTAGCTTCCGGGAATAGGAGAATATGAAAATGAGCTTCGATATCGAGAAGCGCATGGCCGAAATCGTCGGCAAGCCGCAGCGTATCGAGCCGCCACGTGAAGATGAACTGGGCGAAGCAAGCCGCAAGGCTACGATCGAACTGCGTGAGGCATTCGGCATTCCGCAGAAGGGCGATGTTCCCGAAGTCCTGCTCACCATGCTGCTGCACCCCGGTCTGTTCCATGCGCAAGTGGAAATGGGCAAGCAGCTTGCCGGGCAGGGAACCATTCCGCCGCGTGACCGAGAGCTTGCGATCCTGCGCAATGCATGGCTTTGCGGCGCGCCCTACGAATGGGGCGAGCATGTCGACATCAGCAAGCGTCTGGGCGTGACCGCCGAGGAGGTCGAACGGTGCACGCAAGGCTCACAGGCAGCAGGCTGGAGTGAACACGATCATGCGCTGATGAAAGGCGTTGAGGAGCTTCATGCCCGCCAGATGATTTCCGATGAGACCTGGGCGGTTCTCGCGAGGAGCTGGAATGAACAGCAGCTGATGGAATTTCCCGTCCTGATCGGTCACTATGTCGCGACCGCCATGCAGCAGAATTCGCTGCGGATGAGGCTGGCGCACGACAATCCGGGGCTGGGCTATCGCTAGGGACGGATGTATGTTTGCGGCATGACGACGCCGACCGATCCTGAAGGGCAAAGCGAGGACGGCATGCTGGTGCGCCGGCACAGGCTGTCGACGCGATTGTGGCATTGGGTGAACGCGGTCGCGCTGCTGGCCTTGCTGATGAGCGGCCTCATGATATTCAATGCCCATCCGCGTCTTTATTGGGGCGAATATGGCGCCAATTTCGATCAGGCTTGGCTGGAGATCGGCGCAACGCAATCGGGCCGGGGTCTCTTGCGCGTGGGTGATTACCGGATTCCGGCTACCGGCGTGCTGGGGGTGTCGCGCGATGCGTCGGGGCAGTTGCAGGATATCGCGTTCCCGCACTGGGCGACCATTCCTTCCTCCTACAGCCTGGCCGAGGCGCGGATATGGCATCTCGCTTTCGCATGGGTGCTGGCGCTTGGCCTGTTGCTCTACCTGCTCTGGTCGCTGGCGAACGGTCATTTGCGCCGCGACATCCATGTCTCACGCGCCGAATGGCGGCCTTCCCATCTCTGGCGAGAGGTGAAGGATCATGCCCGGCTACGCTTCCCCGCCGGGGCGGCCGCGCTGCATTACAACGGGCTGCAGAAGCTGGCTTATGCCGGCGTTCTGTTCGGCTTGCTGCCGTTGATGATCGTGACGGGCCTCGCCATGTCGCCTGGCATGGATGCGGGCTATCCCTGGCTGACCGAAGTGTTCGGCGGGCGGCAATCGGCGCGGTCGGTCCATTTCCTTGCGGCATTCGGGCTGGTCGCCTTCTTCGTGGTCCATATCGTCATGGTTCTGCTCGCCGGGCCGGTGAACGGACTGCGGTCCATGATCACCGGCTGGTATCGCGTGCCGGAGGAGCGGGCGGAATGATTACCCGCCGCAGCCTTCTGGGTGCAGGCGCGCTGACCGGCGGCGGTCTGCTGCTCGCCGGTTGCGACAGGCTGAACCGGAGCGCCGCCTTTCGCGGGATAATCGAGCGGGGCGAAGAGTTGCACATGGCCTCGCAACGCCTGCTCGTCGGCCGGGAAGCGCTTGCCCGCGAGTTTTCCGAAGCGGACATGTCTCCGGTATTTCGCGCCAACGGCAATCGCGAAGTGGCGGACCTGGCCTATCGCGCGCAGGCGGCGGCGGGTTTCGTGGGCTGGTCCCTGCGCATCGACGGCCTTGTCCGTCGTCCGCTGGCGCTGCCGCTGGCCGCGCTCATGGCGCTGCCGCAGCGCGTCCAGATCACCCGCCACGATTGCGTCGAAGGCTGGAGCGCGATCGGCAAGTGGCAGGGGCCGCAGCTTTCGCGCATTCTCGAGATGGCCGGACTGCTGCCCGAGGCCCGCTACATGGTGTTTCACTGCGCCGACCGGTTCGGTGCGACGCCCTATTACGAGTCCGTCGATTTGATCGACGCCTGCCACCCGCAGACGATCCTTGCCTGGCGCATGAACGAGGCGCCGCTGACCGAGGCGCATGGCGCGCCGCTGCGCCTGCGTGTCGAGCGCCAGCTCGGCTACAAGCATGCGAAGTATGTCATGCGGATCGAGGCGCGGGCCACGCTGGCCGGTCTCTATGGCGGCAAGGGCGGTTACTGGGAGGATGCCGGTAACTACGAATGGTACGCCGGCATCTGATGTAAGCCGTGCCGGGCGACCACGCGTTTCCCTGCGCTTTTTCTGGAACGAGGGATATCGCCACGCGTTTACGGAAACCGGGTGTCACCCATGCACGTATCCGCTCGCGAAAAGTCCGCCTCGGCGCTGGCGGCATCGGTCATCGTGGCGTTGATCGCCGGTATGCTGGTCTTCGGCTTGCAAGTGAATCGCGGCGTGCGCGAGGCGGGAGCGCTGGTCTCGGTGCTACTCAGACCAGAGCCTCCTCCCAAGGTCGGGCAACGCAGGCAAGCCACCATCAAGGCTGAAAACGATGCGCCCAAAGGTTCACCGGCGCCGCCCAATCTCCGGAACCGGGCCACGCCTGTCGTCGCGCCGCCGGTTCGCATACCGATCCTGCCGCCTCCGCCGATCGTCGTCGCGACGCAGGCTGGCATCGGCGATGGGCGATCCACGGGCGCTGCCGACCGACCCGGCCCCGGTCAGGGCGCGGGCGGTCAGGGCACCGGCAACGGCGGCGGCGGAAATGGGGGAGATGGTGGCGGTGCGGTCATTGGTCCCCGCCATGTCAGCGGGCGCCTGTCCTTTGCCGATCTGCCCGGCGACGTTCTGGTCGGCGGAGGCACCGCCCAAGTGGGCGTACGCTATACGGTGCGAACCGACGGGCACGTCGGCGATTGCAGGATAGAGACTTCCAGCGGCATCGCTTCCGTCGATGCCATGGCCTGCCGTCTGATCCGGAAACGCTTCCGCTTTCGCCCCGCGCGCGACGGATCGGGCCGGGCGGTGGAGGCGATCGTGGTCGAGAATCATGGCTGGACCGTGGAGCCGCCGATCCAGCCCGGCTGAGACCCAACCCTTAAATCGTGAAATCACTTCAACTTGGACTCATCTCTCGTTGACAGAAGGATTTATGCTAACCAAGGTTAGGATCGGGCCTTGGTGCCTCAAAAAAACGGGAGAAGACATATGAAACGCTTTGCTCCGCTCGCCATGGCGGTGGCGCTGGTTGCCGTTGGCGCGCCGGTGCATGTTGCTGCTCAGGCCGCGACGACGGTGTCGGTAAGTGCAGGCATGATGCTTTATGATGCAGCGGGCTTGCGCATCGGCAAGGTCTATCGGGTGAACGCTTCGGGCGATCCGCAAGTGATCCTCGACGGCCGCCTCGTCACCGTTCCCGCCGCGACGCTTTCCGATGCCGGCGGCAAGCTGACGACCTCGCTCGCCCGCAAGGACGTGGGCCGCCGGGGCTGAAGTTCACGAGGGCGCCGGGAAGACCCATCGATCGGCACTCGGCGCCTTTCTCTCTACGCGATCAGCTCGCCAACCGCAGTCCCTCGATTTCGGCTGCCGTAGCTGCGGGTTGATCGGGCCAGATTCCGCGCGTGTCATAGACCTGCTTGTCGATGCGTTCGGCCAGCGGCACGACGCGGAAAATGTCGTGATCGACCAGCACGATCAGCACCTGGCATTCCTCCAGCGCGGTATCGATGTCGATCAGCGTCGCGCCGGTGCCGGTGAATTCGATCGGCAGTTCGGCGGCATAGGGCTCGACCACATGGATGCGGTTGCCGAAGCGCCGCGCCAGCGTCGCCGCGACCAGTCGCGCGGGGCTCTCCCGGAAATCGTCGATGTTCGCCTTGAACGCCAGGCCCAGGCACGCGACCCGCGCCTCCGGATGCACGGCGACCAGTTCTTCGGCCCGGGCGATGACGTGGCGGATCTTGCCGTCGTTCACGCCGCGCGCGGTGCGGATCAGCGGAGTTTCTTCGGGTGCGCCGTGGACGATGAACCAGGGGTCCACCGCGATGCAGTGGCCGCCGACGCCGGGACCGGGAGAAAGGATGTTCACGCGCGGGTGCCGGTTGGCGAGGCGGATCACCTCCCATACGTCCAGGCCCATCTTGTCGGCGACGATGGAAAGCTCGTTGGCGAAGGCGATGTTCACGTCGCGATAGGCGTTCTCGACCAGCTTGGTCATCTCGGCCGAACGGGCATCGGTGGTGACGCATGTGCCGCGCACGAAGCGTTTGTAGAACGCCAGCGCCTTGCGCGCGCAGCGCGGCGTGATGCCGCCGATCGAGCGGTCGTTGTTGGTCAGCTCTTCCAGGATCTTCCCCGGCAGCACGCGTTCGGGGCAATAGGCGATCGAGATGTCGGGGGTTTCGCGCGAAGCGCCGGGCACTTTCAGGTCGGGGCGCATTTCCGCGATCAGGTCGCGCAGGTTCTCGGTGGTGCCGACCGGCGAGGTCGATTCCAGGATGACCACGTCCCCGGCCTTCAGCACCGGCGCTACCGAGCGGCCGGCGGCGAGGACATAGGATATGTCGGGCGCGTGGTCCTTGTCGAACGGCGTCGGCACGGCGATCACGAAGACGTCGGCCGGCGCGACTTGCGTCGAGGCGGATAGCAGCCCGCGCTGGACGACGCCCTGCACCAGCCCGTCCAGATCGACTTCCTCGATATGGATCTCGCCCCGGTTGATCGTGTCGACCACTTTCTGCGAAACGTCGACGCCCAGCACCTTGCTGCCCGAACGGGCGATGATCGCGGCGGTCGGCAGTCCGATATAGCCGAGGCCGACCACGCAGACGTCAGGTTTGGTTTCGAACTTCATGCGCAAGCAGCTCCACGATACGGCGCGATGCGTGCCCGTCCCCAAAGGGATTGTGGGCGCGCGCCATGGCCTCGTAAGCGGCCTTATCGTCGAGCAGGGTGAAGATTTCGGAAACGATCCGGTCGCTGTCGGTGCCGACGAGCTTCGCGGTGCCGGCCTCCACGCCTTCGGGACGCTCGGTCGTCTCGCGCATGACGAGCACCGGCTTGCCGAGCGCCGGCGCCTCTTCCTGCACGCCGCCGCTGTCGGTCAGCATGATCTCGGCAAGGCCGAGCAGGCGGGCGAAGTGCGGGTAGTCCAGCGGTTCGATCAGCGCGACGTTGTTCAGGCCCGCCAGCGCATGGTCCATCACCCGCCGCACGTTGGGATTGGGGTGGACCGGAAAGATCAGGGCGACGTCAGGCCGCGCGGCGATGCGTCGGATGGCCTCGGCGATCGCTTCCAGCCCGCCGCCGAAGTTCTCCCGCCGGTGGCTGGTGACGCCGATGATCCGCTTGCCGGCAAAGCGCGCTTCCAGATCGGCCAGTCCGCCGGCCAGCGCCGGTTCCGCCTCGATCCGCGCCGTCACCCAGTGCAACGCGTCGATCACCGTGTTGCCCGTCACATGCACGCGCGCGGGATCGACATTCTCCCGCCGCAGCGCCGCCGCCGAAGTTCCGGTCGGCGCGAAGTGCAGCGAGGCCATGGACCCGATGATCTTGCGATTAATCTCCTCGGGCCAGGGGTGATAGATATTGCCCGATCGCAGCCCGGCCTCGACATGGTCGACCGGAATCTTGCGGTAATAGGCCGCCAGCGCCCCGGCCATCGCCGTCGCCGTATCGCCCTGCACGATCACGCGGTCCGGCCGCACCTTGTCCATCACCTTGCCCAACCCGACCAGCAGATTGGCGGTGAGCGCGTCGAGGCTCTGATCGGGCTTCATCACGTCGAGATCGTGATCGGGCGTGATCCCGGCGATCTCCAGCACCTGATCGAGCATCCCCCGATGCTGCGCCGAAACGCAGACGCGCACGTCGAAGCGCGCATCCGCCTTCAGCGCCGCGACGACGGGGAACAGCTTGATCGCTTCCGGGCGCGTGCCGAAGACGACGAGGATGGTGGCGGGGTTGGACATGCGCGGGAGGTTTAGCAGGCGGGAGTTAAGGGGGGGTTAGGTGGTGTGAGGCGCTCGCTCCCGATTCATTCTCTTTGCAATGCAGAATTCACGAAAGCCAAAAATGATCGCAAGGTGCTCGGCATAGAATACGTTGAAATGTAGGAATGTTCCATTTATGTTCCGATTCGCTTTGGAAAAATAAGCGATCTTTCAGGACAGAATGGAGAGAGCAAAAAATGACCGATCCTACTCTACGCGATGAACTGGCCAGTTCCAGTGGTGCCAGCATGATTGGAACAGCAGGCAGTGGTACCGTTCAAGATAAAATTGACACTGTACCTGCTCAAGCAAAAAATACGATCGAAAACGCATTATTGGCGCTCGACGATGCTACTGATGAATACACACTTGGGCAGATCATTAATAGAATTGGCCTTACGCCTCAGATGATTCCAGGATTTACAGCTAATGCATCGAACCATTCGATTTATATTAACCAAGCAATCGATCGTGTGATTACGGCAGGTGGAGGCATGGTGTTGATTTCCGGTCTCACCGAATGGAAGATTGGCAGTCAGATCGTATGTCACAAATCAGGCTATCAATCGTCCCATCTATTGTTGCGTGGTGGTGGTGAAAAATCCATAATGAATTGGCAAAATACGACTGGTAATATGATCGTAATAGGAAATGGATCAAACCCGGTATACGATGTTACGCTTGAGAATTTTTATCTAGGACAATTTTCGAGTGCCCGTACTGCTGGTTCCATTGTTGTTATGAAAAAGGCGAGTCTGTGTAAATTAAGAAATATTATTGCACGGGATATATGGGATGGAGTTTTGTGCCAGGATGTGAATTCAATCCTGATTGAAGATTGTATGTTTATTGCTCCTAGTACAGGTACAGTCACTGGAACAGGTATTACTTTTTACAGTGATCCAAATGATCCTAATGCCCGATGCGATAACGTGGATGTGATTCGATGCACGGTGCAATATCTGGAGCGAGGAGGTTCAGGTTTGTCGATTCAAGGTCGAGTGCATACAGGAAATTATGATCGCGTAGGTCTGCTTGGTGTCGTTCGAGGCATCCAGAGTGGATCCGCAGGTAATGGTGCCGCGAATATTCCAACATTTCATCGCTTTCGCGTCGTCGAGGTTGATCGGGCTTCAGAGTGCAGCGCCGTTCTTGATAAAGGTCATAGGTTTGAATTTGAGGCTTGTGATTTCAGTAATACGACCGGAGTAGGTACAATTAATGCCGACACGCATGCGGTTGTAATTCAATCCGGGATGGATAGTGTCAAATTCCGAGGTGGGCGCGCTGGGTTATGCCGTCAGTATGGAATATATATAAACGGTACTAATACCGTTATTGAAGGAATGGATATATCTGAATTTGGCCGTCAAGAAAGAAATGTATATG
>DASWWL010000055.1:0-5719 GCA_036400975.1 Novosphingobium sp.
GACCGGAAACAGCGCACTGCAATTGATGCATGCGATCTTCTTCCAGTTCGGCCGAACCGTGCCCCAGCACCGGGCGGCGTCCAGCGAAGCCGTAGAAAGCCTGCGTCAACTGCGCGTATCGATGGCTCTGGCCCTGATCGAAGGCGACCAGGCGAAAGCCACCGAGATCGCGCTCGAACGACATCGTCGGGTTTCCGCCGGAATCGCCCGCAACCTTGCCGAGGATGCCGTTACACAATCCATTCAGGCGAATTGAGCATCCGGCGATAATGATAGCCGGACCGCGCCCGCGCCATCTTCACCGCGCTCCGGCCTCTTTCCCGCCGTTGCTCGTGCCCGACGCCAGCGCAGTGCCTACCGCGAAGGCTGGAACAGCTTCGATGTCGTAGGCGAACGATATTCCATCATATTCGCCGGTCACCGGATCCTTGATGCCATCGGCATTGCGCCGCAGAGCGTTGTAAAGGCCCGGCTGCTGATACCCGAAATAGAACTCAACGCCCGACGTGGACTGGGTAGTCGGCATTTCGCGCCAGTCGCGATAACCGCCGAACACGCCGGCGATCTTGCCTTCGGGTTTAAGCTCCAGCCGCAGTTGCCAGTCCTTCGCGTAGAGGATTCGCGTGTCCCCGAAATTGCTGAGGAACATCTGAAACTCGGGAAGCTTGTCGGTGATCAGGACGCCGTCCCGGATCCGTCCCTTCACGCGGGTGAAGAACGGGGTCAACTGATCGTCGTCGGTGATCCTGAACGTGTAGTCGGGCAGTAGTTCCGAGCCGGAGCTGCTCTTGGCGAGATCGTCGTGACTATAGCTCAGCGTCAGATAGACCTCAGGGTCGTTCCGCAGGTCGTCGATGCCGTCCAGTTGCAGCAGGATGGAAAGCTCGCCATCGCGCATCTGATTGTTGGCGAACTGGGTGATGAAGCCCTTGTGCCCTTGCTGCGCGGCGACGCAGCCGAGCGTTCGGTAGATCTGGTTGTCGATGCCGCTGATCTTGCCGTCCGCCGAGGCATAATTCGCGTGTTTCGCGCGCCGCCCGTTATCGCCGTCGAGATTCAGGCCTCGCGCGCTCTTCGTCTGCGGTTCCGCAAAGCCGGGATCGGGAACCACGCCCGGCAGCAGCGTCACGTTGATCCGGTTCGGTCCGCGCTCGCCCATCTGCCCGCTCTGATAGTTGGGGCCGCCCTGATCCTTCAGCGCCACGCGCAATTTCGCGGCCTCTTCGGGCTGCATGTAAGTGTAATAGTCGTCCTGGCTGGGGCGAACGTTCATCTTCGGGCACTGATCGTCGGCCACGTCATTGGCGAAGCCGACCCATGTAGCCACCCAAGCGCGGGACTCACCGCTGAGCCTGGCGGGCAGCGGAGGCAGGGTGGCGGGGTGCATCACCGTCGGGACCACCAGATTTGCTGGCTGTGCGGCATTGAGCCATTCGATGTCATCGAAAGAAACGGTGAAGGCCCCTTCCGGCGCACCACTTATATCGACGCAATCGCTCAACCTGACGTTTTTTAGGCGATAGTGGAAATATTCGGGAATTCCGGCGGGAATCACTCCGCCGTCATACGTCGAACGCGACCGTTCCGCCGATACGGCGTATGTCATTTCCGGCAGCGTCGCACCGGATTTGCAGATGTTCGCCAGCGCGGCGAAGTCAGCGCTTCGCTTGTCTACCGACATGACGAAGGCGCCCTTCCCCTGCTTCGGCGCGGCGGGATAAGTGAAGAACGCGATCCGCCGCTGGAGACCGCCCGGCCGCGCTCCGCTCGCAGCGGCAAGACCTGCCGCCGCCGCCGCGACATTACCCTGGCTCGCAGCCTGAGCGGCAGCGCCCTGCCCTTGTCCACCCTGTCCCTGGCCTGGTCCCGGCCCGCCCTCCTGCCCTGGGCCACGTCCGCGCGGAACCGCGCCGCCGTTCTTCCAGTAATGCGCCTCGGCGCGGAGCCAGCCTTTATGGGCGCCGCCCTTTTCGCTTCCATGGATCGAAGGGATCTGGAGATAGGACGGCCCGATATATCCCCGGTCCCGATTGAGCCGCCGGGCCAGGCCCTGAGCCTGGATTTCAGCCTGACTCGAGGGCGCCGAGGCAGCCCGTTCCTGAGCGGCGGCGGAAGTGTGGCTGACGCCCAGTCCCGTCACGGCGCAGGCTGTCGCGCCCAACAGGGCGGCGGCGCGGCGAGCGCCCCCACGGAATGTTCGCTTCATTTGATATTTTCCAGACATCCGGCATCTCCAGAATTTGGCACAGGCCGCAAAATCAGACGATCACCTCGCTGATCGCGCTCGACGTCTCCATGGCGCCGACACCCCAGCTGCTCACGGGCATCCCGAGCACTTGCTGGACGGTAAGGCCGACGCGCGAAGTGGGATCGCCCTTGCCGGTGATATGCTGCCCCGACCGCCATTTCCCGCCAGCCGAGCCGGCGATCATGATCGGCAGATTGTCGAGCGTGTGCAGCTTCGCGAAATTGCTTTCCGACGTGGCGAAGACGAGGCTGTTGTCGAGCAGCGTGCCTTTTCCTTCGGGTATCGCATCCATCATCTTCAGCAACGCGCCGAACGCTTCCATGCTGCGTTCCATGAAGAACGTGGATTCCGGCTGATAGCCGAGCTTCGCATCGACAGGTTCTTCATGGGTCAGCTCGTGAAACGAGATCGGCTGGCCATCGCGGCGCAGGTTCGATGCCGCCATCGACAAGGCGATATTGAAGACGCGCGTCTGGTTGCAGGCAAGCGCAAGCACCAGAAGCTGGCCAAGCGCTTCATGCGTCTTCACCGCCATTTCCCAGGTAGGGCCCAGGGGAATCTGCCCCGGTTCCTGAGGCACGACGCATGCCTCCGCCGGCGCCGGCTTCTCGAGCATGTGGGCAAGCTGCTGCTCCACTTCGCGGATCGAGGTGAAATACTGGTCCACCCGGGCCCGATCCGCCGCGCCCACGGTGCGCAGCAGCTCCTCGCGATCGTCCTTGACCGAACTCAGCACGCTCTTGCGCAGCATGACCGCCGGATCGGGGGTGAACCGCGCCGAATTCGGATTCTGGAAACCAGTGCCGAAGATACGGCGATACAAGTTCACCGGATCGACTTCGCTGGGGTTGACCGTGGAGCCGGCGCGCATCGAATAGCTGACGTCCGACTGGCCCGTGCAAGCGATCTCCAGCGACTTGAAGCGCGTATTGCCGCCGATCGCGTCGGCGACCAGCGTGTCGAGCGTCGGCGCATCGGCGGTGCCGCCGTTCTGCCCGCCCCGGGTTGGCGCCGCCCCGGTGAACGTCGACATGATGCCGGACCAGTGCACGAGGTTGGGCTTGCCATCGAGAATGGCGTTGAACCCGGAGAGAACCGTAACCTTGTCACGGAAAGGCGCGATCGGACGCAATTCCTCCTTGATGTCATATCCGACGCCCAACTTGTCGGGCATCCACCGGGCTTCGTTCACGCCGCAGCCCCAGAACCATGTCCCGAAGCGCGTCGGCAGCGGCGCGCCATTGGCCAATGCCTCTCCGTGATTGTCGAGGAAAAGATCGAGGAACGGAAGGGCGACCGCGACCGCGCCGCCTTTCATCGCGCCCCTTAATATCCTGCGCCGAGACCAATTGCTCATCGCCGTAGCTCCTGCGTAACCGAACCGGCCCGCGCCGCCATCGGCGGCTGGCCTTCCACTGATTGAAAAACATGACTGGTCGCAATCCGCCGCATCAGCATCGGATACTGATAGCCATCCTGAGCGAAGCGGCCGATGGCATAATCCAGCCAGCGATTCTCGTCATCGCTGAGCGTTCGGCCGACACCATATTCATAGGCCCGCTGCACCACGCAAGACGCCACGCTGACGTTCTCGTGCAGGATCGAGGTAAGCCCCAGAAGGTTCTGGTAACCGCGCCCACCGATCTCGCCGCTGGCATCGATCAACGCCCCGTTCTCATGCGTGCGGAAAGCGCCGATCGCATCGTAGTTCTCCATCGAAAGGCCGATGGGATCGGTGATCTTGTGACAGCTTGAACAGGACGGGTCCTCGCTATGGAGCTTGAGCCGGTCACGCGCGGTTCTGTGCAAGGGATCGTTCGTGTTCTGCACGATCGAGAAGTTCACGTTCGCCGGGGGCACCGGCACGGGCTCGCACATGAAGCGTTCCCGCACCGACAGGCCGCGAATGGTGGGAGAGCTGCGGCCTTCATGCGTCGGGTCAAGCATGAGGAAGCCGGCCAGCGACAGGATCCCCTCACGCGCATCGCCGTCGCCGAACGTGTAGGGAACCCAGCCCTGCGCCCCGCCATCGGGCATCGGCACCCGGTACAGCGACGCGAGACTGCGGGTCATGAAAGTTTTCTTCGTGGTGAAGAGCGCGCGATAATCACCATTGTGGGCGACCAGATGATCGATAACCGTCCGAAGAAGCTGTTCTTGCGCGTCCTTGGCCAACTGGGGAGTGTACTTCGGGAAAATCGCCTGGTCCTTGGTCAGTCCGGCGAAACGGTCCAATCCGTACATATCCGCAAAGAAGGCGCGGGCGCCCTCGGTGAAGCGCGGCGAGGAGATCATCCGATCTACTTCGCGGTTCAGCACCGCCGGATCGCGCAGCGCGCCACTGGCAGCCGCATCCAGAAGCGCTTCGTCTGGCGGCGCGTCCCATAAAAGGAAGCTTATCCGCGAGGCGAGCGAGAACCCGTCAAGCCGGCGCGTGCCAGCCCGCGCCGGATCGGGTTCGCTGCGTTCGACCCGAAAGACGAAGTTCGGCGAAGACAACATCCGCGCCAGAGCCGCCTGCATTCCCTGATGGAAATCACCGGTCTGGGTAGTCGTAGCTTTCGCCACCGCCATGACCGACGCTTTCTCGTGGTCGCTCAAAGGCCGGCGGTAAAGCAGGCGCCCGTACTTGCCGATGAAGCTGCCGGCGCATTCTGCGTCGAAAGCTTTCGGCGATGCGGGCTTGCACCGCAGCAAGGCATCGCGGCGCGCGGTATCCAGAACTTGCGCGGCGATCTCGCGCGAACGCAATTCGTATTGCTCGAAGCCCGATGTCGAAACGGTAGCCTTGCCGGAACCGATAGCCAGCAGCCCGCCATCGCGCAGCGGCGGATCGAAACGTCCCGGCACGGTCAGCCCGACGCCGAAGATATCCTGAATCGACCGGCGATACTGCGCTTCGTTCAACCGGCGCACGGTGGTTTGTCCGCCAGCGACCAGAGGCTCGGTGGCCGATTCGGCCGAAGAGACCTGCACCGGCGCCGCTCCGGCCAGAATCGCGGCGAATGCGGCACCCGCCGCCCCGGCGAGCCAGCCGAATCGCGGCCAATGGAAACGACCGCGCGGAATTCCACCGCCGTCCATTCGTGACATCCTTTTCTCCCAGCGGAGCCTGATTTTGCCGCCCCTGCACTTCAATAGCAAAACATTTTCTGTTTTATGTCAAGGCGGGCGACTTAAAATTTGCAGCACACATCCGGAAAGTTCGTCTCCACTCCGGAACGGGGCGATTTTCCCGTCGAAACGAGCAACTCGATTGCCACGAAGCGAATTGCGGCACGGCCAGGACGTCCTTCGGGGGAATCAGGCATACAGCCAAAAAACCCCGCGCATGCGCTTGACATGTAGGAATGTTCTTTACATGTTCCATGTGTGTCAGGCCCCAGACTGACACACCGCGACGGGTGCGGGAGACGCGAAAGGCCTTCGCTTCTCTTGTCTCCCGTAGTGCGGTCGGCGCCCGCGCGGTCC
>DASWWL010000056.1:0-29978 GCA_036400975.1 Novosphingobium sp.
GGACGGGCTCGCTGCCTTGCCGCCTTGCGTCGGGGCATACCCCGAGGTTTCGTCCATGCCGGTGTGACATTCACCGGCCTGTCCATCCGCCGCATCCCGTGGCGGCCTGTCCGGACCGCGCGGGCGCCGACCGCACTGCGAGGAAGCAGAGCCGAAGCGCTTGCGCCCCCGCACCCGTCACAGTGCCAGTCTGGTAACTGACATCAACGGAACGTATGTAGAACATTCCTACATGTCAAGCGCCTGCTTGGGAATAGTGCGCGTGTTTCCTTGGGGCAGCCAGGAACCACCCGCCAAGAAAAGGGCGGCTCCTTTGGGAACCGCCCTTGCTTGTCATGTTGCGATGATACGCTGCGCTACTGAGCGGCAGCCGGTGTCGCTCGACCGGCCTTGCCGGCAGCATAGGCGGCCCACAAACCGGCTACCGGTGCACGGGGACCCGTGACTTGGGCAAAGCTTTGCTGGGCCTCCGCATACTTGCCGCCATCGGCTTGGGCGATGCCGAGCCGGGTCAGCACGCGCGCCTTATCGATACCCGGCTTCGCGAGGGCGAGCTTATAGAGTTCCTCCGCCTTGGCCGGCTGATCGTAGCTGAGAAAAGCGTCGGCCGCGCCCGAGATCACCGCCCCTGTCGCACTACCGGCACGAGCATCGCGTTCGAGACCGGCGAGCGAGGCACGGTCGGCTGAAAGGCGTCCATTTGCGATCTGGCGCGCCTCCGTCACGAAAGCGTCGGAAGCGGGCAGCTTGCCGGATGACACGCCCGCATCCACGAGCTTCAACGCTTCACCGGGCAGACGACGGGGATCGGCGTTCTGGATGTATTCCACATAGTCGCCACGTTCCCGCATTGCCCCCGTTCGGGCCATCAGCCGCATCAGGTCCAGATTGTCCTGCGCCGCGAGTTGGGACAGCGCGCGAACGACCATGATCGATGTGTTCCAGCTCGTCGGGTTGGGATAATATTTCACCAGATCAGTAGCCAATTCAAGGGATTGCGGCACTTGCTTGGCATCATAGGCAGCCTGTAGTCCGCCCCGGATCGCGGTTTCGCTCGGCTGGCGACCGGCGGCCTTAGCGGCAGCCAGTTCGCGCGTGGCCAGTTCGGCGACGGCGGCCGTATTGTTGGTGCGCTTGTAGGCATCCGCCAGCACGCGATCGATCAGGCCCTGGGAATCGCGATAACCGGAATCGAGTGCGGGCCTCAAATAGCGGATCGCTCCCTGATAATCGGCGGACTGATATGCGGTAACGCCTGCTAGGAACTGGACCTGACCAAGCTGGGCAGGCTGAAGGCCCCCGCTTTCGATCATCAGCACCAGCCCCTGATGCTGGTAAGCGGCGTCATCATAAAGGATGCCCACGATCCGCTTCATTTCACCAAGCTTGAGCTTGTCGCCGGCGGGGGTGGCAATGGCAGTGACCTGGTCGAGCCGGGCGCGGGCGCCACCAAGGGCCGCATCGAGCTCCGCCCGCGCCGCCGCTTTCGCGGAAGGCTCCGAAGCCGCCTTGACCTTGTCGGCCGCGGCCGTGACCGCCGGGTTCTTGCTGGCCCCGGCAATGGTCTTGTCCAATTCCATGGCCGCCTTGGAAAAGGCGGGAGAGAATTCGATCTTCGGCGCCTTGTCTTTCGCCATGACGGGAAGCGGCAGAGCAGCCACAGCCATCGCACCAGAAAAAGCAATGGCCAGAGCAAGACGGGAAATCAGAATCTTACGAGCCATTCCGGCCAACTCCTCTCAAAAGTTTCATTTCCGGTTCCGCAGCAATGGCGGGTTTTTTCCATTCGTACCCGGTAGTGGCGACGAAACGCGGGCTTGGCAACCGTTCCGCCGCTAGCGATGCACCACTGAACGGCGATTGAATACCATTCACCGCATCCGCGATCCGATGCATCGGCAGATGTGGAAAAACCCGCTCCGCGACAGCGGCAAAGGCGCGTTTGACTGGCATTCGCATGACCTTTGCCCTAGGCCGTTCGAACGCCCGTTCCCCACAACAGAAATGATAATAAACGCGTGAGCGAAGACACCGACATCATCGATTCCCCCGGCCCCGCCGGCGAATTCCAGCGCGTTGATATCGTCGACGAGATGAAGACGAGCTACCTCGATTACGCGATGAGCGTGATCGTCAGCCGTGCGCTGCCCGACGTGCGCGACGGCCTCAAGCCGGTGCATCGCCGTATTCTCTTCGCCGCGCAGGAAGGCGGTATGGTCGCCGGGCGGCCCTATCGCAAATCCGCGAAGATCGTCGGCGACGTGATGGGCAACTATCACCCGCACGGCGACGCCGCGATCTATGACGCGCTCGCGCGCATGACGCAGGACTGGTCGATGCGGCTGCCGCTGGTCGACGGCCAGGGCAATTTCGGCTCGATGGATCCCGATCCGCCAGCCTCGATGCGTTATACCGAAGCGCGTCTTGCTCGCGTCGCCAATAGCCTGCTCGACGACCTCGACAAGGACACCGTCGATTTCAACGACAACTACGACGGTTCGCGGCAGGAGCCTTCGGTCCTTCCGGCGCGTTTCCCGAACCTGCTGGTCAACGGAGCCGGCGGCATCGCCGTGGGTATGGCGACGAACATTCCGCCGCATAACCTGGGCGAAGTGATCGACGGCTGCCTGACCATGATCGAGAATCCGGCGATTACCGCTGAACAGCTTTTCGAGATCATTCCCGGCCCGGACTTTCCGACCGCGCCGCTGATCCTCGGCTCTTCGGGAGCGCGTTCGGCCTATGTCACGGGACGCGGATCGATCCTGCAGCGTTGCCGCCACGCCATCGAGGAAGGCCGCGGCGATCGCCGCTCCATCGTGCTGACGTCAATGCCCTTCCAGGTCGGCAAGTCAGGCTTGGTCGAGAAGATCGCGGAGGCGGCGAAGGACAAGCGGATCGAGGGCGTTTCCGACATTCGCGACGAATCGAACCGCGAGGGCGTGCGCGTCGTCATCGACCTGAAGCGCGACGCGACGCCCGAAGTCGTTCTCAACCAGCTCTGGCGGCATACCCCGGCGCAATCGTCGTTTCCAGCCAACATGCTGGCAATCCGTGGCGGCCGCCCCGAGATCCTCGGCCTGCGCGACATCATCCAGGCCTTCATCACCTTCCGCGAAGAGGTCATCACCCGCCGCACTAAGTTCGAGCTGAACAAGGCGCGCGACCGGGCGCATATCTTGCTCGGCCTGGTGATCGCGGTGACGAACCTCGACGAAGTCGTGAAGATCATCCGCGGGGCGTCCAATCCCGCCGCCGCCCGCGCCGCCCTGCTGGCACGCGAATGGCCGATCGGCGACATCGCGCAATATATCCGCCTGGTCGAAGCCATCGAGCCCGACGCCGAGCAGGAAGGGGGCACATATCGCCTGTCCGAACTGCAGGTGAAGGCGATCCTGGACTTGCGCCTGCACCGGCTGACAGCGCTTGGCCGTGATGAGATCGGCGACGAACTGAAGGAACTGGCCGCGGCGATCGAAGAATATCTCTCGATCCTGGCCGACCGCGTGAAGCTCTACAGGGTCATGCGCGAGGAGCTGGTCGCGGTGAAAGACGCCTTCGCCACGCCGCGCCTGTCCGAAATCGCGCCAGCCTGGGACGGCATCGAGGATGAAGACCTGATCGAGCGCGACGAGATGGTCGTGACGGTCACGCTCGACGGCTATATCAAGCGGACCCCGCTTTCGACCTTCCGCGCACAGAACCGCGGCGGCAAGGGCCGCGCCGGCATGGCGACCAAAGATGAGGACGCGGTCGGGACGATGTTCGTCACTTCCACGCACAACCCGGTCCTGTTCTTCTCGACTGCAGGCAAGGTCTATCGCCTCAAGGTATGGAAGCTGCCCGAGGGCGGCCCGGCGACGCGCGGGCGGCCCATCGTCAATCTGCTTCCGGCGCTCGACCAGGGCGAAACCATTGCCGCCGTCCTGCCGCTGCCCGAGGACGAGAACGAGTGGGGCAAGCTCCACGTCGTCTTCGCCACGGCCAGGGGCAACGTTCGCCGCAACAGCATGGACCTGTTCGCCAACATCCCGTCGAACGGCAAGTTCGCCATGCGCTTCGAGGAAGGATCGGACGACCGCCTCATCGGCGTAGCCCTGCTGGAGCCGAGCGACGATATCCTTCTCGCTTCGCGTCAGGGCAAGGCGATCCGCTTCGCCGGCGACGATGTCCGCGAGTTCCAGAGCCGCACCTCCACCGGCGTTCGAGGTATGATGCTCAAGGGCGATGACGAGGTGATATCGCTGTCGATTCTCCACCGCGTCGGCACGACATCCGAGGAGCGTGAGGAATACGTCCGTTTTGCTCCGTGGAAGGCGGAGCGCGATGGCGAGCCGCAACTTCCGGCAGAGCGTTTCACCGAACTGGCGGAACGCGAGGAGTTCATTCTCACCGTCTGTGCCAATGGCTACGGCAAATTGTCCTCGGCCTACGAGTATCGCCGCACGGGCCGTGGCGGTCAGGGCATCACCAACATTGACAACATTGCCCGCAACGGACCGGTCGTGGCCAGCTTCCCCGCCACCCGGGCCGACCAGCTCATGCTGGTGACCGATCAGGCCAAGCTGATCCGCTTGCCGCTCGAATCCTTGCGCGTCATCGGGCGCGGCTCGGCGGGCGTACGCCTGTTCAACGTCGCCGACGAGGAACATGTGGTCAGCGCGGTGCGCCTCGACGAGCAGGAAGAGCCCGAAAACGCGGCCGAGGAAGCTGTCGCCGAGGAGCTGGTGGCCCGCCGCACGGAGGAGACCCCCGTCATCGACACGCCGGTGCGCGACGAAGATATGGGCGGCGACCCCGAAGAAGCGTGAACCTGCCCGAGACCGGCTACAAGGTTCTGACCGGTGAAGAGATGTCCGTCCTCGAAAAGGACGGCATCTTCGCTGGTGCTCCCGTGGATTTGGCCGACGGCTTCATCCACCTCTCCACGGCGGATCAACTCGAAGAAACGGTAGCCAAGCATTTCGCCAACCAAAGCGACTTGCATATCGCCGCCGTCAATCTTCAGGCGCTGGGAAATGCGGTGAAATGGGAAATATCCCGAGGCGTGGCATTATTTCCGCATATCTACGCATCACTACCGCTCTCGGCCGTTATTACCCATTCCCCTCTCGAACGCGATGGCGACGGCAAATTGAAGCTGCCGGTGGCGGGATGAGCCGGGCGCCGCTAGAGCAACGCCAATGAATCACGACATCCATATCATCGGCGGCGGACTGGCCGGGAGCGAAGCCGCTTGGCAACTGGCCAGGCGAGGCCTTCGCGTACGCCTGTCCGAAATGCGGGGTACTGGCGAACGTACTCCCGCCCATCAGACCGACGCTTTGGCCGAACTGGTGTGCTCGAACAGCTTCCGTTCCGACGACAGTGACAGGAACGCAGTGGGCCTGCTGCATCACGAGATGCGCGAATGCGGCTCGCTGGTAATGGCGGCGGCACAAAAAGCTCAGGTTCCGGCAGGGTCCGCACTGGCTGTGGACCGTGACGTGTTCTCGGCTGAGGTCGAGACCGCGCTCGGAGCGCTGCCGAACCTCGAGATCGTCCGGGAACGTATAGACGCCCTTCCCCCTGCCGGCATGGCGATCGTCGCCACCGGCCCGCTGACGGCTGAAGCTCTTGCCGCCAGCATCGGTGTGGCCACCGGCGCGGATAGCCTTGCATTCTTCGACGCCATCGCCCCCATCGTCTATCGCGACAGCATCAATATGGACATCTGCTGGATGGCCTCGCGCTGGGACAAGGGCGACAAAGACTACATCAACTGCCCGATGGATCGCGAGCAATACCTGGCCTTCCATGCCGGGCTGATCGCTGGCGAGAAGACGGCGTTCAAGGAATGGGAGGCGAACACGCCCTATTTCGAGGGCTGCATGCCGATCGAGGTTATGGCCGAACGCGGCGTGGACACATTGCGTTTCGGCCCCATGAAACCCATCGGGCTGGACAATCCCCGCACGGGTCGCTGGCCTCATGCCGTCGTGCAACTACGGCAGGACAACAAGCTCGGCACGATCTGGAACATGGTGGGCTTCCAGACCAAGCTGAAGCACGCGGAGCAGGTGCGCCTGTTCCGGACGATTCCCGGTCTCGAGAATGCCGAGTTCGCTCGTCTGGGCGGTCTGCATCGCAACACCTTCCTCAATTCGCCCGTGCTGCTCGACCGCCAGTTGCGCTTGAAGACTGCACCCCATGTGCGTTTCGCGGGGCAGATCACGGGATGCGAGGGATATGTCGAAAGCGCTGCGGTAGGTCTGATGACCGGACTAATGGCGGCGGCCGAACTCGCTGGCCGTGAATGGCAAGCCCCCCCCCGCACCAGCGCAATGGGCGCGCTTCTGGCGCATATCACCGGCGATGCGGAAGCGGAAAGCTATCAGCCGATGAACGTCAATTTCGGGCTGTTTCCCCCGGTAGACCCGACCGTGAAGAAAAAGCAGCGCAAGGAGGCCTACACCACCAGAGCGAAAGTCGATTTCGGTAGCTGGTCAGCCGAGCTGGCCTGAACGGCGGCTCAACATTTGCATTTTGGCCTAGGCTGCTCGCGCGGCCGGGTCGTCCAGAATTCCTCACGGCTCAGCCAAAGATCTCCATTGGCATCGGCGGACTTGAAGCGGTTCGCTGTCGTCACCGCCCATTCCTCGAATGTCAGCAGGTTATTGCCATCGACGTCGAGCCTGCGAAAATCTGCCGTCCGGGTGGACATCATCTCGTTACGGGTGATGCGGTTGTCGCCATCGCGATCCATACGACCGAAACGCCGTTGTTCCTTGCTGACCTCGCTGGCCTCGGGCAGCGCAGGGCCTCGCATTCCGGCAATGTTGGCGCTAGGTAAAGGTCCCGGGACCGCTATTTCAGGCGCAGGCTCAGGCGGCGGAGCGCCCGCTTCCGTTTCCGCGCGGCCCTGCCACCAGAACAACCCGATGCCGATGAGCAGCAATGCGCCAAGCGCGCCAAGCAATATCCTGTTCATTATACCCCCCTGACGGCGGATATTAGCGTCCGAAAAGACCAAGCCGCAAGGTCGCGATCAATGCGCTGATGCCACCTGTGGCACGCCGCTGCGCAAGGCTGTGCAACACCACAAGTGTGCGCATCGGGCGTGACAGGGAGGTATTTTCCAACATCTCAACTCCGGCGAGCGCTTCGGCGCTTACGCGTTCTTCGGCGTTGCCGACATGGTCGGCAAGGTCGGTAAGCGCCCAGACTCGCGCCATCGAGCGGACAGAGGCCAGCTTATCACGCGTTTCCAGTAGATCGGCGAGAGCGACGAAACCGCGCGCCCTTCCTTCCGCGAAGCCATCGATCGCCGAAGCGGGCAAAGGCGCCGTCCCGGTAAGCTGCTCCCATCCTTCCGCCAATGCGACCAACTTTGCCTCGTGCCCTCGCCAGCTGGCAAGCGCGGCGAGCAGCGGTTCGCCCCGTGGCCATGTCGCTGGATCGGCGGCAAGCTGTTCCCGCCACCATGCAAGACGCAGTTGCGCGAGCATCGGCTCGTGCGAATGGCGGACTATGCCCGCCAGTCGCGTATCCAGCGCCAGCAGAGCCAGGGTTGGCGCACGCGCTGTCTTCGGCGCATAGGCCAGCGCCAACCGTTGCAACGGCGGCAGGGATTCGATCAGCGCATCGTCACCACGCATGACGAAGACTCAGCGATAGCAGACCTGCCTGGCGGCTGCGACGATGCGGGCCGCGTCGATCAGTGCCGCCTTTTCGAGATTGGCGGCATAAGGCAGCGGTACATCCTCATTGCAGACACGCAGCACGGGAGCATCGAGGTTGTCGAATCCTTCTTCCATGCAAATGGCGATGACTTCCGATGCGATGGAACAGACCGGAAAGCCCTCTTCCGCCACGACAAGCCGATTGGTCTTGGCCAGGCTTTCGAGGATAGCTGTCTTGTCCAGCGGACGGAGGGTACGCAGATCGAGCACTTCCGCCTCGATCCCCTCCCCAGCCAATTGCTCGGCCGCTTCCAGCGCAAGACCGACTCCGATCGAGTAGGACACGATGGTAATGTCACTGCCTTTACGAACCACGCGCGCCTTGCCGATCGGCAAAACATGGTCGTCAAGTTCGGGCAGTTCGAAACTGCGGCCATAGACCAGCTCGTTTTCGAGGAAGACCACGGGATCTTCCGAGCGGATCGCCGCCTTCAGCAATCCTTTGGCGTCCGAAGCATCATAGGGCGCGATCACCACAAGGCCCGGCACGCTGGCGTACCAGGGGCCATAATTCTGACTGTGCTGCGCGCCGACCCTCGCGGCGGCGCCGTTCGGCCCACGAAACACGACAGGGCAACGCATCTGGCCGCCCGACATGTAATTGGTCTTGGCGGCGGAATTGATGATGTGGTCGATCGCCTGCATGGCGAAGTTGAACGTCATGAACTCGACGATCGGACGCAGCCCGCCCATGGCCGCACCTGTGCCGATCCCCGCAAAGCCGTATTCGGTGATCGGCGTATCGATCACCCGCTTCGCGCCGAATTCTTCCAGAAGCCCCTGGGTGACCTTGTAGGCTCCCTGATATTCCGCCACTTCCTCGCCCATTACGAACACGCGTTCGTCACGGCGCATTTCTTCGGCCATGGCATCGCGCAAGGCTTCGCGAACGGTAACGGACTTCATGTTCGTGCCATGCGGGATTGCCGGATCGGCAGCCGGCTTGGCGTCGGCCTCGAGCTGAGCAGAGCCGCTCTCCGCCTTGGCCTGCTTCGGAACCTCAGCCTTTACGGCGATTTCCGCTTTCGCCGCGCTGCCATTCGCCTTCGCGGGCAAAGCTTCTTCATCGCCTTCGATCAGCGCGATCACCGAACCGACCTTCACGCCTTCACTACCCTCGGGCACAACGATCTTCCCGATCGTGCCCTCATCGACGGCTTCGAACTCCATGGTCGCCTTGTCGGTTTCGATCTCGGCCAGGATATCGCCGGAGGAAACGCTGTCGCCTTCCTTGACCAGCCAGCGGGCCAGCTTCCCTTCTTCCATGGTGGGCGAGAGCGCGGGCATCTTGAGTTCAATCGACATCAGTAGCGCTCCACCAGTACGTCGGTGTACAATTCATCGGCTTCCGGTTCGGGCGAATTTTCCGCAAAATCGGCGGATTCCGCGACGGCCGCGCGAATACGCTTGTCGATTTCCTTGATCTTGTCCTCGGGCACGCCCCGCGACAGCAATTCGGCCTTGGCCCCCTCGATCGGATCGTGCTTCTCGCGCATCTCCTGCACTTCCTCGCGGCTGCGGTACTTCGCCGGATCGGACATGGAGTGGCCGCGATATCGATAGGTATTGAGCTCCATCAGCACCGGGCCATTGCCCTTGCGCACATAGTCGAGCGCGATTTCTGCCGCCTGCCGTACTTCGAGCACATCCATGCCGTTCACATCCATGCCGGGTATGCGGAATGCCGTGCCACGTCGGTAGAACTCGGTTTCGGCGGAGCTGCGCTTCACCGCGGTGCCCATCGCATAGCCATTATTCTCGATCACGAAAATGATCGGCAGCTTCCATAGCGAAGCCATGTTGAAGCTTTCGTAGACTTGCCCCTGGTTCGCGGCGCCATCGCCGAAATAGGCCATGCAGACACCGCCGTCCTCACGATACTTGTGCGCGAAGGCGAGGCCAGCACCCAGCGACACTTGCGCCCCGACGATGCCGTGGCCGCCATAAAACCGATGCTCGACGCTGAACATGTGCATCGAGCCGCCCTTCCCCTTGGAAATGCCGGACTCGCGGCCAGTCAACTCAGCCATGATGATCTTGGGATCGATACCGTATGCGAGCATGTGGCCATGATCGCGATATCCGGTGATGACGCTGTCCTTGTCGTTGTCGAGCGCTGACTGCAAGCCGACCGCGACCGCTTCCTGGCCAATATAAAGATGACAGAAGCCGCCGATCAGACCGAGACCGTAAAGCTGGCCCGCCTTCTCCTCGAAGCGGCGGATCAGGACCATCTGCTCATAGAACTTCAGCAGTTCTTCGTCGCTGGCCTTATAGCGACGGTCCGCGCCATGGGTGTCCTGCAAGCTGCGAAGAGCGAAGTTTTCATCCTGCTGCGCCTTGGCGGCGGACTTTTTCTTCGTTGTCCCTCCCACCTTTGCCGGCGCCTTGATCGACGACGAGCCGCTTTTGATGGATGCCGTGCGCGGCTTCGCGGCCGAGGCACTACTGCTGGCGGATTTGACCAATTCGGGGTCCCCTATGAGATTCGCCAAGGGGTATAGTGACAAGCTCGCCCGAGCGGAACTCCGCAGTACGATTTCCCGTACGACATCCACTCCGCTTAACGGATGAGCATCACCATTTCATCGGAATGCGCGACATTCAGGTTGCGGCGCAGGAGTTCGCCCGCAAGATCTGGATCGACATGCCGAGGATCCAGAAGGGCAACGCGATTACGCAATTCATCCCGCTCCTTCGCGAGTTGCGCTATCTCGGTGTGACGCTCGGCCAAAAGGCGCTGGTTTTCACTCCAGGCCAGAATTCCGCTAGGTCCCGCAAGCGCAAAGCCGCCCAGAAGCAGAAGGCAAATAAGCGCCATACCCTGAATCATGCTTTCGCGAGGCAGCCGGGGTTCGGAGCGGGACTTTTTCATGCCTGCCATAGAATCACAGTTAACCCGGTGATTCAAGCGGATTTCACAGTTTTCCGCCACTTCGCGATGCTTTCCAATAACTGGGGTGGTTAAGCCAGTCCGGATTGGGGCCGATGAAGGCTCCTCCACCATCGACGGTCATGGTCTGTCCGGTAACCCAGCTCGATTCGTCACCCGCGAAGAAGGCAATCGCACCAGCCACGTCCCAGGCATCACCCGGACGCGGAAGCGTCGCGCGGCGGGCCCTGTCGTCCCGAATCTTGTCCGCCATCTCAGGCGTCGGGCTGTGTCGTGCGACCATCGAGGTCCAAACCTCGCCAGGCCGCACCGTGTTACAGCGGATTCGATCCGGTCCATATTGTATCGCGATGTGCGCGGTCATCGCTTCCATCCCACCCTTCGCGACGCTGTAGGAAAGGCTCCACGTCGGCAGCACCACCGCTATGCTCGATACGTTTACGATCGACCCGCCCTCCGTCATTGCAGGAATGACGTGCTTCGCCATCAATACGGCGCTCTTGAGATTGACGGCCAACTGATGATCGAAGTCCCCGACCTCGGTCTTCGTCACAACCGCACCGCCCACGATCGCGACATTGTTCACCAATATGCTGACAATGCCCCAGCGATCGATGACCTCCTGCACCGCGCGGCGGCAATCGCCCTCGCTCGAGACATCGGCAAGGACCGCCATGGCCTTCCCACCCTCGCTCTCGATACGTGCGACGCAAGCTGCGGCGGCATCTGCATTGATATCGACCACAGCTATTCTGGCGCCACGCTCCGCGAGCAGACGGCATGTCGCCTCACCGATGCTAGCCACGTCACCGGGACTCACACCGCCGCCAGTAACGATGGCGACCTTGCCGTCGAGAGAATACCTGTCGATCATCCTGCTCTCCAGAAATCGCCGATGTTGCCCGGCTTCACGAACCGATTAGCCCCAAAACCGCTTCAGGCCCCATGCTATCACAGGGCGGATGTCTCATAGAAAGCCCTACACCCCGTCGAACCTGATGCCATCGCTCGCGATGGGCGCCGCATAGTCAAGCGTTGTGACAGCACCCGGCTCAGCCGCAACGAGACGGGGAATCGTGTTGATCGCCCGCAGGGAATTCAGCTTGTAGTTCGACGCACCCGGATCAACGTCCACGGGCCATCCGAAAGTACCCACGATTGGTGGATCCCCGTCGATTTCGATGCGCCAGGCTGGCTCGTCATGCGTCTGGCGCCAGCCCTCGCCCAGCTTGAGCGCGGCGGTCTGCTGGTTGGTAAGGCGATAGAACGGCCTGCCATGGCTCGTGGCGACAAGGTTCCACTCGATCCCCGCGACCGTCCCCTTTTTCACCAACAACCCGCAATTGGGGAGCAGGATATCCTCCTGCGCCAACGCGATGCGCTTGGACTCAAGAACCATGTCGGTCAGTTCGATACCCATAACGTCCGCAACCATCTGCGCGGACTTTCGCATACCCCTCGCCCAGCCTTCATCGACCGCGCGGGCCATCTCGAGATCCTCATCGGGGCCCTTCCCGATGCCAAGACGGAGATGGATCTGTACGGCAGAGGGATTGGTGCTGACATCGTTCCACTGCCTGCACCGAATCTCAGTGATGTTCCCGGTGTACCCGGAAAGGAACAGCGGAAAGACATCGGCTACCAGTCCGGGAATGTTGCCGCCTCCGGTAAAGGATGCATTGCCCTCGCGTCCCGCATGATCGATCAGTTCGAACTCCGGGGTGCCGGGAAGATAGAAACCGCCGACACCGGAATAGGTGTTGATTCCCTGGCGCAGCAAGTTCGCGATAAAAGGGAAATCGGGATTGAGGCCCGAATATATCGCGGCGTCCGGTCTGGTGGCCAGCACTTCGTCCAGACTCGTTGTGGTGATTATGCCGTTGGCGGCGCCACCGCAAAGCAGGCCGGAATCCTGCCCCCCCTTCTCGGGGGAATGCACGAGGACGGCGACAAGTTCGATCTGGGGATGGCCGGCAAGCCTGCGGACGATTTCCGCACCCACACCACCCGTATAGAGTTGGGCCAATCTGATCATCCCGCTCTCCCTCGACCTGCTTTTGCCGCTACTGTTTTTGTCCGTATGGGAAGGACAATTGCAATCGGCTTTGGCCAGTCGAAGGAGAGCCCCGGATGATTAACGCCCGGGCGTTACAGGATGCAGTATACTCAATGCGCCTGCAACAACCGCGCGAAACGGGTATTTTCACCAAGGTCGTATTCAACCCGGCTACCGCGCCGCGTCTTGCGCGCCACCCATTCGGTGATCATTTCCGCACAGGTGTGATCGAGACAGATCGCGTTGCGGAAGCTGATGCGGACAGGCGTTCCATCCGGCACCTCATCAAGCTGCCTGGCGAGCTTCGGAAGGTTGACGCAAGTTGCCGCACCCGAAACCTCGACCTTCGAGACATCCTCTTCGGTCTTGTGTTCGACCAGCAACTTCATGTTCCGGGCGTGCGGCAACAGTTCCAGCAAGGAAAAGGCAAGGCCGACAAGAACGCCGGTCAGCAGGTCAGTCACCACCACCATCACGAATGTGATCGCCCATACCGCTGCCGGCAGGACACCGTAACGTTCGAACAGGTGCTTGGCATGGGCGACACTGACCAGACGCCAGCCCGTCACGACCAGGACACCCGCAAGCGCCGCTGTCGGCATTTCCCGCAACAACCAGGGAAGCAGAGCCACGAATGCGAGAAGCCATAGACCATGAAGTACCGCCGACATACGCGTCACGGCGCCTGCCTGGACGTTGGCCGAACTGCGCACGATGACGCCGGTCATCGGCAGACCTCCCAGGAAACCGCAAGCCATGTTACCAACGCCTTGCGCGACCAATTCCTGATTATATTTGGTCCGTGGCCCGTCGTGCATGCGATCCACCGCGGCAGCGGAAAGCAAAGTCTCCGCACTGGCGACAAAGGCGATGACGACTGCGGTCAGCAGGATGGCCGGCTCGGTCAGGCGCGCCAGCTCCGCCATGCCAGGAATGGCAAGACTGTCGATCAGCGATTCCGGCACCATGACACGCTTAACGTCAGGCCCGAAGACGTAGGCGATCAGCGTGGCGACCACAACGCCAACCAGTGCGCCAGGCACTAGCCGGAGACGTTGCGGCCGCCACCTCTCCCACGCCAGGAAGGAGAGTATCGTCACCGCACCAAGCATGAGCGCCGCCTCGGTGGATCCCGAAGCAAGTGGCGAAATATCAATGAATGCGCCAGGAATGGCGGCGAGATTGGCAAGACCGCTCGGCAGCGGATTGCGATCGATGAGTACGTGAAGCTGGCTTAATACGATTAGCAAACCGATGCCCGCCAGCATGCCGTGCACGACCGCCGGGGAGATCGAGCGGAACCAGTGGCCGATCCGCAGTATGCCCGCCAGGATCTGAAGCGCGCCGGCGAGCAGGATGATGAGGCCCAAGGCAACAACGCCCTGCTCCTGTACGATCTCGAACACCAGAACGGCAAGGCCCGCCGCCGGACCGCTGACCTGCAGCGGCGACCCTGCGATCAGGCCAACGACTATGCCACCGACGATGCCGGTGATAAGCCCCGCTTCGGGAGGCATGCCGGAAGCCACGGCAATACCCATGCAAAGCGGTAGGGCGACGAGGAAAACGACCAGAGAAGCGATGAAATCACGCCCGAGGCTGGCGGGGAGCCAGCCTTTCGCCTGCGATGTTGTACCGTTCATCGGCCGGTTGCCCAACGCATCTGCGGAGCCACGGCTTCATCCGATGAAAGCGCAACCGGCAAAGGTGCATCATCTTCAACTGCGACGAATTTCCGAGTGGTCCCATCGAACGCAAGGATGTTGCCGCTGTCGATTTCAAAGAACCAGCCATGAAGCGAAAGTTCGCCGCGCGCGAGAGCGGCCGCGACCGACGGGTGCGTGCGCAAATGATGGATTTGCGTGATCACGTTCTCCATCGCCAGCGCGTGGACCTTGTGCTTTTCCTCAAGCGAGGGATATGCGGCGTTGACCACACATTCGGCGGCATGCGCATGACGGAGCCAAGTCGCCACATTGGGCATCTCGGCAAGCGCCTCGGGATGAAGGAAGGCTTTCATCGCGCCGCAGTCGGAATGGCCGCAAACGATAATATCGCGCACCTTCAGCGCCACCACGGCATATTCGACCGCAGAGGAGACTCCGCCGTTTGCCTGTGAGAACGGCGGCACGATATTGCCCGCGTTTCGGCATACGAACAGGTCGCCCGGTCGCGCCTGCGTAATGATCTCGGGAACGACGCGCGAATCCGCGCAAGAAATCATCAATACTTTGGGATTCTGCCCGTCATGGGCAAGCCTCTGGTAGAGAGCGCTTTCCTTGGCGAAAATGTCGCCGCGAAAACGGCTGGCTCGATCAAGAATAGTGTCCATGTGATCCTTTCGCCGCAATGTTGCGGTGCGACCGGATGCCCCTCCGGTCGCTATGCAGTTGGCCGAGAGACGAAAACGCTCGCGACGCTGCCAGATAAGGACACAGCTTTGCTGCAGTGCAGCTTGATTATTTCAAATTGTTCTTGAGGTATTTACCCGACGCGGAAAGAACATTTCAGCGCGCAAGCCCCTCGGTTCCCGGTTACTGAGACGAAGTTCGCCATGTTCCTGTTCCATCGTATGATTAACGATCGAAAGCCCAAGACCGAGTCCGTCGGTATTGCGCGGCCGTTCCATATTGAGCCTTTGGAAAGGCTCGATCGCGGTATGGAGCAACTCGGTCGGGATACCCGGCCCTTCATCCTCGACCGCAAGATGCAGTCCTTCCGCGCTTTCATGAAGCGTGACGACAACGCTATCGGCATATTTGACGGCATTTTCGACGAGATTCGCCAAAGCTCGCTTCACCCGCAACCGGCTTACCTTTGCATGGAGCGTATCCGGCCCCCGATAGCGCACGTCGCGTCCCGTATCGGCCGCTTCGTCGGCGACGGTCATGGCCAATGAAGCAAGGTCGGTAAGACTCGGCTCTTCTCCCGCAGCTTCACCCGCAAGATAGGTAAGCACCGAATCAAGCATCTTCTCCATCTCGTCGATGTCCTTGCTCAATGCGGCACGCGTGAAGCCATCATCGATGGCTTCGGAGCGAAGCTTGATGCGGGCCAGCGGCGTGCGCAAATCATGGCTTACTGCCGCTAGAGCCCGCGTACGGCTCGCAATCAGGTTGCCAATCCGCAGTTGCATCGCATTGAAGGCCCGCGCCAGTACCTGCAGATCCGGCGGGCCACGCTCACTCATCATTATCGGTGTGCCATGACCCGCCGCGTCCGCCGCGCTCGCCATGGCGCGCAGCGGTGAACTCAATGCGCGTATGACCATTGCTGAGGCGATCACCACGCCGAGGATGAGGATGCCGATCGAGATAAACGATTTGTAGAATGTCTCCCATCGCCCTTGCACACGCGTCCTGAAATGGAGGTAGCTGCCATCAGCCAGGGTAAGCGTGCCGCGCATGATGGAATGGTCCGCCCGCCCGAGCATCAAGCGAATTTCACGATGCGCCAGGTTGCGTTCCCAGTGCAGCATATCCTGCCGCATCCGCTGGAGTACGGCCGAACGCTTGGTCTGATCGACTATCGGCTCACGACGCCAGGCGATGGTCATATGATCGGATGAAAGCTGATTCGCGACAGTTGATCGACGGGTTGCTGGCGCACTCGCCAACATGCGATCCGCGACTACGAGTTGCTCGGCAAGGTGCTGTGCCTTTTCCTCACGGGCAGAGTACCCGTCGAAATAGTCATAGAGCAGTGTACTGCCGAGAAATTCGAGGAAGATGGCCGCGAAGAGGACGGCCATCACCTGTCCCATCAGACCGCGCGGCCAAATGTGGACCCGGATCAAATGCGCTCCACCGCAGCAGTCATCATGTAGCCTACACCGCGAATTGTCCGGATCAGGTCCTTGCCGGCATCGTCCTGTGAAAGTTTGCGCCGCAGCCTGCTTATGAGCACGTCGATGCTGCGATCGGAGGATTCGCCCAGCCGCGAACGGGATAATTCCAGCAGGCGTTCGCGACCAATGACTCTTTGAGCATTGTCGAGCAAAACCACGAGCAACGCATATTCCGCACCCGACAAATCAACGGTCGCGCCCGCGGGCGCCATCAGTTCGTGGCGGCGAGTGTCCAGCGTCCATCCGCTGAAGCGCATCATGCCCTGCGTTTCACGGTTAGGGGCCCAATCCGGCGAGCCACGGCGCAGAACAGCGCGGATACGCGCAATAAGTTCCTTGGTGCTGAAAGGCTTGGGAACATAATCATCCGCCCCCAGCTCCAGGCCAAGAATGCGATCGGTTTCTTCACCGCGCGCGCTCACGATGATGATCGGAATATCGCTTTCGCGGCGGATCGCCTTGCAGATGTCCAGACCGCTGGTGCCCGGCAGCATGATGTCGAGCAGCACGAGATCGACCGACATTTCCTTGAGTATGCGCCAAGCCTCGGGCGCGGATTGCGCCATGGCAGGCTTGAAGCCATTTTCCTGGAGCCGGCGCCCAAGAAGCACGCGCAGGGCCGGATCATCCTCTACGATGAGGATGGTCTGTTCGGCGAGCGGAGTCGGTTCGGATGTGTTTTCGAACTGCATGGAATGCTTCACGTCGGATCCCCATGCCACATGCATTGGCACAGGCCAACGCTATTACGGCATCAGGCGTGGCTATTTGACATCACGCTTTTTCGCATGTGCAACCACAAGGTATCATAATGTTTCAAAGCGAAAGATGCGCCCCCACCACCAACCGGCTGTCGGCGTGGCCAGCGAAGGCCGGGTCGGAAACGGCACTGCGATTCACGTCGGTATCGCTATAAGTCAGGCTAAGCACCAAGCGCCTGATCGCATAATCGATCCCGAGCGACCAATCATTGTAGTCACTACTAGGACGCAGACGCTGCGATCGTGCGGCAGCATTTATGCTGCCCGTCGAGTGCCCGAAATGCGCCCGAGCCGTTAGCGGCGTACCGATGATCGCCAGACGCGCTCTTGCCCTGCCATAGAGATTGCTGCCGCCGATTGCAGTCTGCGATGGTGCGTAGCTCGCCAACACGTCTATTTCCACAGGGCCCAGCGCAGCCCCTGCTCCCAGATCGAATTCGATATAATCGAGCGACCCGTTGCCGCCTGCAAAGAAATGCCCGACGATACCGGTCCGCCAGTTCAGAATACCGCGAGCACCACGGTAATCTCCGGAAATTCGAAATTCACTATCGGCGGCGCCCTGGCGCATCGATCGGCGGAGGGTGGTGGCCTGAAGGGACGCACTAAAGCCGCCATCGATCGGAAGATCGACGACGACTTGCCCGGCAGCCTTGCCTTCACTCCAGCTAAGCCCACGTTCCCGATAGTCGCTGAGCACCGACAACTCGACCACCGGGCTCTGCTGGGCAAGCGCAGGAGCCGCCGGCGCCAATAATATGACGCCGGCCGCGATCCATCGCATCAACGTGCGTGGCTGCTCGACGGATGCAGTGCGTTGAGGCTGGCAAACTCCGTCCGCAATGTCGCCTGATCGCTGGCAGCGACATCCGCAAGGAAGCTGCGCAATTTGGCTTCATCGCCACCAAAAGCAGAAGTCTGCCGGGCAGACACCGTAGCGCAAAGCCCAAGTTGCGAGCCACTGCGCGGTGCAGCTCCATCGACCACGCGCGTCAGGGCTGCTATCGGACGCATACTGGCATCTAGCGCGGTGCGGCGAACTGAGACTTCACTCTTCCATGTGCAATTGAGTACGGAACGGGGGCCAATGCCGACCTGCCGTAATTTCGTTTCGACCTGGGGCTCATAGGTCACCGCAATCTCGCGTCCTTCGTGGACTACGGATGTTTGATGAACGACATCCGCTTGCGCCGGAACGGCAAGGGTAACTGCGGCGACGGCGGCAAGAAGTGACAGAGACTTCATCGAGCAACTCCAGTGTTTGCGATCGCACACCGATCGCGCTCGACATGCGAATAACAGCGCCGCCTTGCTGAAAACGCGCAGGGTCGTAACAAAGCGTTGCCCCGCACGCGCCACCCCTTCCTTTTGCAACGATTTGTTACGGTTTGGAAAATTTACAGCCAATCTGCTGGTCTAATCTCGGCTCACTCTGAAGCACGCCGCCCATTGCCCTCCCCCGGCGATCAAGAGGCGACGGCCTCAGAGTGCAGGAGGAACGTTCTCAAATCATGAGGGAATGTTCCAATGAAAAAAGCGATTATTGCACTCGCGGCCTTTTCAGTCGCCACTCCGGCTATGGCACAGGAAGAAGCGGCCGGGCCGATTTCCGTTTCGGGCAGCGCCGCGATCGTAAGCGACTATCGCTTCCGTGGCGTTTCACAGAGCGACAAGGAAGCGGCTGTGCAGGCAGGCGTGACCATCAGTCATGAAAGCGGATTCTATGTCGGCACCTGGGCATCCAACCTCTCCGGGTGGGGCACTTTTGGCGGCTCGAACATGGAGCTGGACATCTACGGCGGCTATACCACTTCCATCGGCGGCGCAACGCTCGACGTCGGTTTGACCTGGTATATGTATCCGGGCGGCGCAGACAAAACCGACTTCGCTGAGCCTTATGTCAAGGTCAGCACTACCGCCGGCCCCGTCTCGCTTCTCGCAGGTGTTGCCTATGCGCCCAAGCAGCAGGCCCTCGGCCGCTGGTACTTGTCCGGTGCCGATTATGCCACCGGCATTCCCAACGCTCCGGGCGCCAAGGACGATAACCTCTATCTCTGGGGTGATGTCGCCTATTCGATACCCTCGACACCGTTGAAGCTGAAGGCGCATCTTGGCTATTCGGATGGCAATTCCGGCCTTGGCCCCAATGGCACCAGCGTCGCGCCGACAGGTAAGTACCTAGACTGGCTGATTGGCGCGGAAGCCGCTTTCGGTCCGCTTACGCTAGGCGTCAGTTATGTCGACACCGACATCTCAGCTGCGGAATCGGCTTATCTGCAGCCGAATTTCTCTTCGACCAAGAACGGTTCGGCGATCGCCGGAGAAACCGTGGTTTTCTCACTGACGGCGTCATTCTGATCCACTGGGGCGTCGGGCTGGCGACGCCTCAAACCTTCTAGAAATCGAGCTCGAAACGCGAGCCAAGCACATGAAGGCCATAGCTGGTGCGGCCATCAGGGAGAGGCGCCGCACCGCTATAATCAAGATAGCCATAGTTCAGATTGAACCGAAGGTATTGAAGGGGAGTCCAGACCAGGGCCACCAGATAGGCATTTTGCGTGCCGCCGCGAACATCGCCGCTATTCAAATCCAGGTAATCGTAGCGGAAGTTGAGCTGAAGCGCGCCGATACCGCCCTTACCCAAAGGATTGCGTGGTTTCGTGCCGCCAAAGATGCCATTGTCGTATGGTCTGCTGTCATCAGTCAGGAAATACCCGATCTCGGCATAGGCGCCGCCAAAGCGTGGGGTCGCGCCACCCAATCGGCTGACACGCAGCCAGTGCGCCTCCGCCGCGCCATGCCAGCGGCCGCTGACGAAACCGAATTCACTGCCATACGACAATTCCTGCTGCACCCGCAGATCGCGGGTGCCGATCAGCCGGCTGTTGCTTGAATGGATATAGGGGCGCTGACGGTAGCGTACCGGAGAGTCCGATATCCGTCCCAGATGACGCCAATGGACGGAAGCGCCGAAATGAAGTTGAGTCGGGCCGAATTTTGGTGCCACCATCAGGCGACTGTCGATACTATAGCCGTTGTTCTCGTCGCCGCCGGTCGGCCCGTCGCTGCTGTTGGCCAACGCCGTGACATCATCGGTGAATATACCAAGCTGAGTCAGGACGATACCCTTGCGGTATTGCGCGGAAAGACCAAGGCGACGCTCGAAGTTGAAGGCGTCGGTGAATGCAGCGCGTTCCATAAAGCTTCCACTGGTGTCGCCCGTAAGCTCATCGAGCGACTGGAACTGATTCTGGTTGCCCAGCGTCACAAGCAAGGGGCCCTTGCGCCAGGTGACGAAGGTATCCACGAGATCGACGCTGTTGTCGGACAACTCGAGTTCAAGCTTATAGCCGAAGCCGCCACCCAGATCCCCTTCCCCGCCCAGACGTATACGGCGAAATTCGCTCGAGAAGCCCAGCCCTTTGTCCGTCAGCTCACCAGGCGCCGACACATAGTTGGCGTCAGCCTGAATCCGTCCTTTTACCTTGAATGTCCGGTCCTGCTCTACGAAGCGGGGAGAGCCTTTCCATTCCACCTTGAGGAGCGGTGCAGAGGGCTGCGGTGCCGCGGCTGCCTGGGCGGGCGAGGCTTCAGCCTGATTGGACAGTCGTTTTTCAAGCTCGGCGAGACGTGCTTCCAGCGTCGCCACCTTGTCGCGAAGGGCAGCGCCTTCGGCTGCCGACATGGTCTGCGCCTCCGCCGCAGGGATGCCAGCAAGGGCGAGCGCGGTCGAACCGACAGCTGTCAGGAAATGCGATCGCATCGTTTTCTCAACCAGGGCTAGAGCGTGATGTGCCGGCGGCTATTACCGTTAAATGACATATATGTGACAGACACCCCGCAGGCCGCGATCAGCAACATTTTGTTGCGATTTCGCATCTCGATAGAAACCATCAAGCCATCACTTCGGACAAACGCAGCAATGCTTCGTCATTACCCCGAACCGATGGCGCAACACCGCCACCGCTACACTTACGGCGTGAAGAACCACGCCCTCAACACTTATAACGCAAAGGCAATCCCTTGAACACGCGCGTCATCCTGCTCGCTTTTGCCGCCAGCCTTACCTGTGCTGCTCCCCAGGCGGTTGCCTACGAGCAGCTTCCCCATGGACTTGCCAGGCTTTCTCCTGCCGATTTCGCAAGGGCAGTGAGCATATCCAAGCAGTCAGATAGCATTACCGTCCTATCGACTCAGGATGGTTATACGCGTAGCCGGGCGGCACAGGGCGCACGCGCGGAAGATGTGCACTTTCGCGCCGTGATTGACGAACGAAACGGCAAGGTCTCCTGGCAGGTGTGGCATCGACTGGTTCATACTTGGCGGCGCATGGACATTCGCGCCATTCGCTATGAACTTGGTGGTGCGATCCGGACCATTGCCCCCAAACTGGTTGAGCATGGGACCGATCATTGTCCGCCGACCGATGGGGTGGGCAGCTGCAACACGACAGTAGATGTGATGTTCGAATTGCCTGAAGATGCCATCCGCGAGATGGCGTCAAACCATCGTGAGGACACGCGCAATGCGTGGCGCCTGTGGTTCGTCATGATGGACGGCGCGGAGATAGTCAGCGGGATAGCGCCGGCGGAAGCGGCGGGATTGATCCACGCCTACGAGAGCTGGCGGCACCGTCCTTCCTGAAAACGATTTATCCAAATTGACGCCTTTCCTACCAGCGCGCCATCGTCCACAACCGGCGCGCGACATGAGCCGCCAGACAGGGTGCGCCGATGGGAGAGGGACGTTAAATGCAATATTTTAGCGAGCTGCGTGACAATTGGCGCCCGCTCCTGGCGGCGGCAATCGGGCTCGGCAGCGGGATGGCGGTTGTCGGCCCGGTCACCAGCACCATCGTGCCGAACCTCATCGCCGAGGTAGGCTGGTCCAAGGCAACCTTCGCCGCCGTCGGCAGCATCTCCATCCTGACCTCAGTCTCCTTTCCCGTGATCGGCCGCCTTGTCGATATGATCGGCGTGCGCTGGACGGCCTTCATCGGACAAGCGCTGCTCCCCCTGATCTACTTCGCCTACAGCATGATGAACGGGGAATTCTGGGTCTACTGCACGATCTTCGTGATCCAGGCCCTGTTCTGCGTGACCACGACCTCCACCGTCTACACGCGACTTGTCGTTCAATACATCACGCAAGCGCGGGGATTGGCGCTTGCCATTGTCGCCTCTGGCCCGGCCATTGTCGGGCTCGTGCTCGCACCAGCACTGAATCACTATGTCGAGGTAAGCGGCTGGCGTGCCGCCTATCAGGCGGTGGCGGTATTCAGCTTGATCGCGGGCCTTGCCACATTTCTCCTTATTCCATCCCACCCGCATGAAAAGGCGTCGCCGATGCCTCGGGCTCAAGCCAAGCCGCGCGCCAAAGAGGATTATGCGGAGATCTTTCGTTCACGCGCATTCTGGTTCCTGCTTGTCTCAATGCTGCTGTGCAATCTGCCGCAGACCATCCCGCTCGTGCAGCTCAAGATGCTCATGCTCGCCAATGGCGTCAGTGGCGAGGGAACCGGCGTCATGCTCAGCGCGATGTCGCTGGGTATGCTGGCGGGACGCTTCGTCGCGGGTGTCGCGCTGGACCGCTACAACGCGCACATCGTGTCTTTCATAACGTTGGGACTGCCCAGCCTCGGCCTCTATATTATCGCCTCGAGCTATGACGCGCCTTCCGTGCTGACTATCGCCGTATTCTGTGTCGGTTTCGCCTTTGGCGCGGAAGGAGACATTGTGGCTTTCCTTGTCGCCCGCCACTTCCCGGTTCGCATCTACGGAACGGTGCTCGGTATGCTGGCCGCGGGAATATCGTTTTCGACCGCATCCGGCGCCGGACTGCTCAGCATTACCATGGCGCGGACCGGCGGCTACGACTTCTATCTGTGGCTTGTAGGTACGGCTGTGCTGGCCGGATCCGTGCTGTTGCTCATGCTGGGCAAGGGACACAAGCCAAAGGCCGAAGAAGCCGCGCGGGCAATCGAGGAAGAAATGACGCATCCCGGAGTTCCCGGCACTGGCCAGGCGTGATGGCCGGGCCGGTGCGCGGACCTCAGGCTTTCACGAGTTCGCGCCAGGTCAGGTCCGCATCGGCGATAGTGTCCAGAGGGCGGATGACTTCCGGCAGCAGCTCGGGTTCCTCGCCACGTTCGAACGCTGCCAGTTCGGCCAGAAGCCGCCGCCTTGCCTGCACAAGGCCGAGATCACTGGAGCACAGGTTTTCCTTCGTGCGGTCGACGATCGGCCCCATGCTCGCTTGAACGATCATATCTTCTTCGAGGATGCAACCGGTAAGCCCGGTGAAATGCCCTTCGGCCATCGCCGTCCGATCTTGTCCCCAGGTCCAGTCCGGACCGGGCGCGACATGCGCATAGCTGTCGTCGTCGCGCGGAGCGCCGGTCGTCATGCGTTTCTCGGCATGAATCCGGGGCTTGTCCTCATCCCAGAAACCCCAGAACAGCATGTGCGAATTGTTGTCGATCGGCGTCGCGATAAAAATCGTCCCGTCCCGGGCGCCACCTCCCGGAACGAGCGACACGAACGGCATCACATATTCGGTGACTCTGATATATTGCCTGCCGTCGCCGAGTTCGCGCAGCGCGGCCGCGCGCAAGCCATACGACGTATCCTCCACTTCATAACGAGGATGGCTCTGCAGCGAGAGGCCTATCTTCGATCCGTCGGGCGACTTGGACCTGATCCAGCTCTGATGAAGCGTGCCAACGTGGATGGAATCAATAGTGCCTTCTACCCCCTGAAACCAGTTGCAGGGCGTCACGCTGCGACTGACCCAGATGTGTTCTTCGTCGAGAGACAGAAAAGGCAATGGGGGGCGAGGAGGAGGACGACCGTCACCCAGGAACACCCACAGGATTCCTCCTCCCTCGAATGTCGGATAATGTTTCACCTCCACCCGTTCCGCCAGTCTGGCGCCGCGATCATCTTCTGACGGAATTTCGGTGACCTTGCCGGAAACGTCGAACTTCCAGCCGTGAAAGATACAGCGCAGGCCGCATTCCTCGTTACGAGCCAAGGCAAGCGACACTCCACGATGTGGGCATGCTTCATCGAAGAAGCCTATGCGGCCATCCGTAGCCCTGAATGCAACATAATGGCGGCCCAGCAATGTGATCCGCTGCGGCGCGCCATCGGCTACGAAACTCGCGGTCCTGCCACAGGGTATCCAGTATCGCGCACGCATCATCCGCCCCATGGGCGCATCGCCCTCCACTTCGGTCAGCAGGCGGTTCTGCTCCATCGTCAGCATGGCGATCCTCTCTACCGGCTTTGTATCAGACGGCCTTGAGGCCTCCTTTTCATCCTACCGACCGCCGAAAGCAGTCCAAAGGCCAGAAATCTTACATTTCGGGACGCAAGACAGACGGAGTTCTTCCACATCGGAAAGAGCGCGAATTGGACCTAGACGCAGCGTCGGAACGTCAGCCCATTGGCGGTGTTGATGAAGCGAACCATCTTCTGACGCTTCCAAAGGAACATGCGGCCGCGACTATGCCCCAGACAACGCCCTCTCCCCAGACGGCCGGAAACGGAACCACGGCCGGGTTCGACAACGATGTGCTGGTCGTCACTCCCTCCATGATCGATCTGTCACGCTCCCCGGTCGCTTCCCTGCTCAAAGCGGAAACATACGTCCTTGGTTCCTTCAATCCCGCCATGACACGGTTGCCGAATGGAAACCTGCTCTTGATGGTGCGTATCGCCGAAGCCTTGCAGCAACCGATATTTGGCGATCAGGTACATGCTATCCGCTGGGACGAAGGTCGTTATGTGCTGGACGGATGGCCCGTGGATCTTGTCGATACCGCCGATCCGCGCAAGTTCCAGCTGCATGGCGGCGGGTGGAAGATCATGGGGCTTACTTCCCTGTCGTGGCTACTTCCCGTGGAAATGTCGCCTGATGGACTGGAACTGGTCGAAATCCATTACGCCCGCGCGATCGCACCGGCGGGAAGCTGGCAATGCTACGGCATCGAGGATGCGCGGATCAGCCGGGTTGGCGAGCGGTACTGGATGACGACTTGTTCGGTCAGTCCCGAGCGCCATTCGACGACGCTCCACAGTTCGGACGATGCTCTCGACTGGAATTTCGAAGGTGTGATCCTCGATCACCAGAACAAGGACATGCTGATCTTCGAAGGGTTGATCGGCGATAAATACTGGGCGCAAACCCGGCCGCTGGGAGATCTCTATTTCGCTTATCCGCCTGGCAGCGAATGGCGCGCCGGTCCATCGATAAACCTCGCCTCGTCCCCTGACTGCCGCCACTGGCAACCGCATCTGGCGCCAGGAATCCGTCCGCGTTCAGGCACTGTGGCGACGACGCGCATCGGGGGCGGCACTCCACCCATTCTGACCGAGGTCGCCGGGCAACGCGGTTGGCTGACACTATGGCATGGAGTGGAACCGAAAGAGGTTGTCGGCATCTACCGAACCTACTGGTCGCTGCTGCACCCCGAAGAACCCTCGCGTATGCTCGCTGCAGGAGACATGCCTCTGATTGAAGCCAATCCTGCCCTCACCGCGCCGCTAGCGGAACAGATGTACGTGCATGACGTGGTCTTTTCGACAGGCATCGTCGATGCCGGCGATCATTTCATCGTCGCCTCGGGTGAAGCCGACCTGGCTTGCCGCATCACCCATGTGCCTAAATCCGCCTTCCCTTGAAAGGATCGCAGTTATCCGATTTTCAGAAATGGTGCGCCCGACAGGATTCGAACCTGTGGCCCCAAGATTAGGAATCTTGTGCTCTATCCTGCTGAGCTACGGGCGCCCACGCGCGTCTTAGGGCGACTAAACGGGCATGGCAACGTTCACCACGGATCAGTTGTTCGTGCCAGGAGGAGCAACCGGGAACGGCAGAGGGGCGATCTCGATGCCTTCCTCAAGCAACTCGCGCGCCTCTTGAAGCGTGGCTTCGCCGTGAATCGATTCGGTCTCCCGCTCCCCGTAATGCATCGCGCGCGAATGCTCGGCGAAGCCATCTCCCACCCATCGGGAATCCTGCAGCACCTTAGTCTGCATGGCATGCAGCGCCTGCATCAGCCGAACAGCCTCGGTCGACGGCGCTCCTCCGCTTACCGCCTGTATCGGTGGGCTGATGGAAAGCTGATTTCCCTTCCGTCCCACACTGGGAGCCATTGGAGCCTTCGTGACATCCGTCGACCCGCATTCCGGACAGGACACCAACCCACGTGACTGCTGCGCGGCAAAATCTTCCGAAGAGCCGAACCACCCCTCGAAGCAATGTCCCACCGGATGGCAGGCAAGGTCGAATACGATCATCTTAATACCTAGCTGGTAATCGTCCGCCGATTGGCAAGGCTTGGCAATTGCGCGCGAACTTCGGTTATGCGTGAAGGGCCGATTTCCGTAAAGGCGACACCGGCCGCCTGTTCGCCCATGTCGAGCAGAACGTCGCCCCAGGGATCCACGACAAGACTGTGGCCGTAAGTTCGCCTGCCATCATCATGTAGTCCCACTTGTGCTGCCGCGACGACATAGGCGCTCGCCTCGACGGCGCGGGCGCGTTGGAGCAGGTGCCAATGCGCTTTGCCCGTAGGCACGGTGAAGGCGGCCGGAATAGCGATCACATCGCACTTCTCGCGTCCCAACGCGTCGAACATGGCCGGGAAGCGGATATCGTAGCAAATCGCCAAGCCAAGCTTGCCGACCGGGCTTTCCACGGTGACGATCCTGTCGCCGGGAACATAAGCACTGGATTCGCGCCAGGTTTCGCCATTGGCAAGATCTACGTCGAACATGTGGATCTTATCATAACGGGCAACGATCGAGCCCGTCCCGTCGATCACGAAAGAACGGTTCGCCCAGCGCCCATCCTCCCGGATGACAGCAAGCGATCCCAATGCGATCCACAATCCCATGCGCGCGGCCGCATCACGAACGGCGGCAAGTACGATATCCTCTTCCTCGCACACGATCCTGCCCATGGCCCGCGTGCGATCGCGGTCCATCAGGCCGGACATTTCCGGCGTGAACATCATTCGGGCGCCGCTTTTGGCGGCGGCGTCCATGCGGGAAACGATAAAAGCGGCGTTGGCTTCGGGATCGATGCCGCTGGTCGCCTGTAAAACCGCGATGCGGGTCATTGCACGCCCAGCAGCGAGTCCAGCTTGCCCTGGCGATCGAGGGCACTGATGTCATCGTATCCACCCAAGGGACGATCATCGATCAAGACTTGCGGCACGGTCACTGCACCGGGCACGCGTTCCTGCATTTCCGCGCGTCCAGGGCCTCCCATGGTGATGTCATGCTCGGTATAAGCGACACCCTTGGTGTCCAGCAGCGACTTGGCGGCAACGCAGTAGGGGCAACCCCATTTTGTATAGATTTCGACTTTGGGTTCGGACATCGATCTCATCTTCCCGGGTCTTGAAACCATTCGGCGCTAACATATCTCCAGAACCGTGTCATGCGCCGCACGGGCATGACGCATAAGCCGGAGCGCCGGTTCCACCGGGCTCCAACCGAAAATTGCTCTACAGAGGATTTTGGTCATGAACCGTATCGACTTCACTCCCTATCGCCGCTCCATGGTCGGTTTCGACCGTCTGTTCGACATGATCGAGAACCAGACACGCGCCGGCAGCGGAGACAACTATCCGCCATTCAACATCGAACGGCGCGGTGACGACGCTTATCGCATCACGCTTGCGGTGGCTGGCTTCAAACCGACAGATTTCGATATTACCGCACAACAGAACCTGTTGATCGTTCAGGGCAAGAAGAGCGAGGAGACCCAGTCAGGGGATTTCCTCCACGTCGGCATTGCCCAGCGCGGTTTCGAACGACGCTTCGAACTTGCTGATTATGTGCGTGTGAAAAGCGCGGACCTTGAGAACGGCCTCCTGATAATTGATCTCGTACGAGAGATTCCAGAGGCAATGAAACCGAAGAAGATAGCGATTGGTGATCAGCCGAACCTTGCTATCGTCGAGGATGATAAGACCAGGGCCGCTTGAATCCAGGCCGGCCGACATGATGCTTTGGGGGTGGGCCCGGGATAAGGCCCCACCCCCACGACGTTCGCACGCCGCCCTGCACACGCGATGGTTCGTCCGGGTCGCTGTTGGCGACCACCGCGAGGGCAAGCTCCTGATCCCATTGCCGGAAAAGGTCGCGCTGCCCTGTGGATCAAGGCACTTCGCTACCCGACCGCCACGAAATCGAGGAAATTTCTTAAGATAGTCTTAGTCCACTAGTGAACTTATCAGACCAGTCTGGACTGACGCAGCGCGGCCTCGATGAAACCCGCGAAAAGCGGATGCGGATCGAACGGCTTGCTCTTCAATTCGGGATGGAACTGCACACCCACGAACCACGGGTGATCGGGACGCTCAACGATTTCGGGAAGCAGACCGTCGGGCGACATGCCCGAAAAAACCAGCCCGTTCTGTTCCAGAATCTCGCGATAGGCGCCATTGACTTCATAACGATGGCGATGCCGCTCTGAAATCGTGGTGGAACCATATATCGCCGCGACGTGGCTGTTACCCGCCAGATTCGCTTCATAGGCGCCGAGCCGCATCGTGCCACCCAAGTCTCCGCCGGCCGCCCGTGTTTCCAGACCTTCGGCCGTCATCCATTCGGTGATGATACCGACCACCGGCTCATTCGTTTCGCCAAACTCGGTCGATGAGGCGTCGGCTATACCGCCAAGATTGCGCGCACCTTCGATGCAGGCCATCTGCATACCCAGGCAAATGCCGAAGAACGGGACGTTGCGTTCGCGCGCGAAACGGACGGAGGCGATCTTGCCCTCTGTGCCACGTTCACCGAAACCGCCGGGAACCAGAATGCCATGCATCGGCTCAAGCCGCGCAGCGATTTCCGCGTCGTCCTTTTCGAACAGTTCGGCGTCGATCCAGCGGACGTTGACCTTCACCCGATGGGCGATGCCGCCGTGAACGAGGGCCTCATTGAGGGACTTGTAGGCATCCTGCAGGCCAACATACTTGCCGACGACGCCTATCGTCACTTCGCCTTCGGGGTTTTGATATCTCTCCGTGATATCAAACCATCTGCCAAGTTCCGGCTCGGGTGAGCTTATTCCGAAATGGCGCAAGACTTCCGCGTCCAGTCCTTCGGCATGATACTGAAGCGGTACGGCATAAATGCTCGACGCGTCGAGTGCCGGAATGACCGCTTCTTTCCGCACGTTGCAGAACAACGCGATCTTGGCCCGCTCGCTCTCGGGTAGGGGCTTTTCGCAACGGCAGAGCAGGATATCTGGCTGGATGCCGAGGCCGGTCAATTCACGGACGGAATGCTGCGTTGGCTTCGTCTTCAGTTCGCCAGCGGCGGCGATATAGGGAACCAGCGTGACATGGACGAAGGCGGTCTGTTCACGCCCTAGCTCGTTGCGCAACTGGCGGATCGCCTCGACGAACGGCAAGCCCTCGATATCGCCTACGGTGCCGCCAATCTCGCAGAGCACGAAATCGAGATCCTCGGTATCAGCTTTGGCGAATTCCTTGATCGCGTCGGTGACGTGCGGGATCACCTGTACGGTAGCTCCCAGGTAATCGCCGCGCCGTTCCTTGGCGATGATGTCGCGATAAATGCGGCCGGACGTGATGTTGTCAGCCTGACGCGCAGAGACGCCCGTGAAGCGTTCGTAATGACCGAGGTCGAGGTCGGTTTCCGCGCCGTCGTCCGTCACG
>DASWWL010000057.1:0-9041 GCA_036400975.1 Novosphingobium sp.
CGGCGCCGAAATCACTCTCGCGCCGCTGCTCCAGCGCCGGGATCAGGCCGCCTGGCGCACGCGCGCCTTCGCACTGGCGATCCTGGGAAAAACGGAAGAGGCGGTAAGCATCAGCAATTCGTTGCTCCCGCGCGATATCGCCGAAGGCATAGCGCCCTATCTTCGTTACATGCCCCGACTGACGAAGGCGCAGCAGGCCGCGGCCGCCAATTTCGGCGCTTTTCCCCGCGCTTCGGAAATCGGACGGGACGATCCGCGCGTGGCCGCCTATGCGGGCCGATCGACGAGCCTGGCGTCCGCGGATACGGCGCTGGTGCCGCGCGGCGAGCCTTTGGGACGGTCGTCGCGTTCGCGGGATCGGAAGGGCGTCAGGACGGCGACGCAAACCGTCGATGCGAACACGCGTGTCGTGCGGATGGCGCCGCCCGACCCGATGCCGACCAAGGAAGCCGGTCCGCCTGAGGCATCCGTCGCCACGCCGTTGGTTTCCGTCGCGGCTCCGACGCCGGTGCAAGTGGCAAGGGCTGTGCCGGCGGCAGCGGTTGCGGTCTCAACCCCGGCCCCTCCCTTATCTTCATCATCGGTATCTTCCGCTTCGGCAGCCGCGTCGCCGCCTGCGACATCTCTTCCCCCGACAGGCATTCCGGCGGCAGCTCCCTCGTCTCCTCCTTCCCCGCCTCCAAGCGAACCGGTTCCGCCCGTCCGGCCGCGCAGTCTCGCCGAAGCCTTCGGCGATCTGGGCGCGCCATCCACGGACGCTTCGCCTGCTCCCGGAGCGGTGGACGTTCGCGGATTGGGTTCGGCGCGGCCGAAGCCGGTCAAGGCCGTAGCGCCCGCCAAGCCTCCGCCGCCGAGCCATCCAAGCCGGATATGGGTTCAGATCGCGACCGGACGCGATAAAGCCGCGCTTGCTTTCGACTGGCGCCGCATGGCGCGGCAGTCCGCCGAGGTGTTCCGCGGCAAGCAGCCCCATGTCAGCGCATGGGGGCAGAACACCCGGTTGCTGGCCGGCCCCTTCGCGAGCGAGGCCGCCGCGAACGCTTATGTGTCGCAGCTTCGCCGTGCCAGCGTTAGTGGACCTTTCGTCTGGACCAGCCCGGCCGGGCAGGTCGTCGACGAGCTAAAACCCTGACCGTGTCGTCCAGCCTGGGCTTGTCCACACCTTGTAAACAGACTTGTCGAGTTTTGCGCAGGCCAGAGCAGCCCCTACATTGTCTGTTAACCCCTGGCGACGGCATCCAGCCGGCGTATGGCGATGGATAGAAGATGGGCGCGATGAGAATGGGGCAGGACAATCTGGACCGTGACGACGATGCCGCGCCGGTCGATATGCTCGCCTCGCTGTTCGAGGCGCGCGGCTGGCCATACGAATTCGTCAGCGAAGACGAGATCACCGGCGAGATCAAGGGAAGCTGGGCAACCTATCAGTTCCAGGGCATCTGGCGGCGCGAGGATCATGTGCTGCAGATCCTTTGTCTGCCCGACATCCGCATGCCCGATGAAAAGCGCGCCGCCATGTTCGAAGTGCTCGCGCTCATCAACGAGCAGCTCTGGCTGGGACACTTCGATATCTGGTCGAACGGCGGCGTCGTGCTCTATCGCCATGGCCTGATGCTGGGCGATGAAGGGCTTCTGAGCCCAAGCCAGGCGCAAGTGGCGGTGGAATCCGCGATAGAGGAATGCGATCGCTTCTATCCGGTCTTCCAGTTCATCCTCTGGGGTGACAAGACGCCCGCGGAAGCGCTGGCCGCCGCCATGGTCGATGCGGTGGGCGAAGCGTAGGATACTGGGCGGCCCTTGCCGCGGGCGAGGGCGATAGGAGCGATATACCTTGGCTTCATTTCTCCTCGTTGGCTGCGGCAACATGGGTGGCGCGATGTTGCAGGGCTGGCTTGCCGGCGGCATTGCTCCCTCATGCTTCACCGTGGTCGATCCCGTGCTGGCGGAAGTTCCCCGGGATGTGACGCTGTTGCGCGACCTGCCGCAGGGGTGTTTCGATTTCATCCTGCTCGGCGTGAAGCCGCAGATGCTGGACGCGATCGCACCGGAAGTCGCGGCGCGGGTCGGACCGCAAACCGTCATACTGTCGATACTGGCCGGCGTGGAACTCGCCAGCCTTGCGGCTCGTTTCCCCAAAGCCGCAGGTCTTGTGCGGATCATGCCCAACCTTGCCGCCGCGATCGGCAAGTCGCCGGTCGCCCTGGCGGCACAAGGGCTGGATCCAGCGGCGCGGGACGAGGTGACCGCCCTGATGCGGCCGCTGGGCACGCCGGAATGGCTGGAAGAGCCGCAGTTCGATATCGTCACCGCGCTCGCCGGTTCGGGACCTGCTTTCGTCTATCGCTTCATCGATGCGCTAGCCGCCGGGGCCGCTCGGCTGGGACTGCCGCGCGAGCAGGCCGATAGGCTTGCCCTGGCGACCGTTGAAGGGGCTGCTCTGCTGGCGGCTGGTTCCGAATACTCTCCGGGAGAACTGGCGCGGTGCGTGGCCAGCCCCGGCGGAACGACGCAGGCTGGCCTCGATGTGCTTGACGCCGATGCTGCTCTCGCAGGCCTGGTGGAGGCCACGCTGCGCGCCGCGCGTGATCGCGGCGCGGAAATGGCCCGTGCCGCCAGAAGCTGACCCGCGCCTTTTCTGCAATATTTTGACACAATTGCCCTCTCTCGGTTTTTCTTGAATTCTTGACGTTTCCTCCCGATATTCGGCCTATCGTCGGGCATCCTGCCATGACGGACAAGGAGTGGACTCATCATGGCGAACTGGAACGACCCCCAGCCCCGGACGGGCTTCGGAGCGTCTCCGAGCCTGAACGGCGGTGCCGTCGGTCGCGCGGGCTACGATGCCGGGCTGCGCAGGCACATGCTCTCGATCTACAATTACATGGCTTCCGGCGTGCTGCTTTCGGGCATCGTCGCGATGCTTTTCGCAGGCTCGGGCTTCGCTGCGCAAGTCATGGCCACGCCGCTCAGGTGGCTTATCATCCTGGCGCCGCTCGCCTTCGTATTCGGCATGAGCTTTGGCGCCAACCGTATGCGTACGTCCACGCTGCAGGCTCTGTTCTGGGGTTTCTGCGTGGTCATGGGCCTGTCGCTGTCGACGATCTTCCTCGTCTATACGAGCACGTCGATCGCCACGACCTTCTTCGCCACGGCGGCGGCTTTCGCCGGCCTCAGCCTGGTGGGCTACACCACCAAGAAGGACCTGTCGGCGATGGGTTCGTTCATGGCCATGGGCGTGATCGGCATTCTCGTGGCCATGCTGGTCAACATGTTCCTGCAGTCGAGCGGCCTGCAGCTGGCGATTTCCATCCTCGGCGTGCTGATCTTCGCCGGCCTGACGGCCTGGGACACGCAGCGCCTGAAGCAGGAATACTACGTGCTCGCGGGAACCGAGTTCGCCGGCAAGGCCGTGGTGCTGGGCGCGTTGAGCCTGTATCTGGACTTCATCAACATGTTCCAGTTCCTGCTGAGCTTTCTCGGCAATCGCGATTGATTTGGCGGTGAACGCGGGCTGGTAAGCTCGCGTTCAGCCCGGAACAATATCGTGCCCGGCGCGCTACCTGCCGCGCCGGGCATTTTCTTTGCGCGCGACACGGGGTAGGGGTGGGGCTGCGTTGACAGGAGAGAGCGTTTTGAAGGGTTCGAACGGGAGGAAGATTCTCCTAGCGACGGGTATGTCTGCCGCAATCGCGGCGCTTTCGGCTTGTGCGTCAAAATCGCCTCCGCCGCCTCCCCCTCCGCCGCCGGTGGTCGTCATTCCGCCGCAGCCGCAGCCGCCGCGCGGCGCTTCCCCGAATCTCGTGGTGCCGCCGGTCGATGCGCTGGGCGTGCGGCAGACCGTGAATACCAGCATCTCGGAGGCGCAGACCCTCTGGAACTTGCGTTCCGCCTACAACGTGGCGGCGCTGAACTGCCTGCAGCCGCAGCACGCGCAGATCGTCGTCGGCTATCGGGCATTTTTGAAGACGCATGCAAAGAAACTCACCGCGACCAACAAGAAGATCGATGGAGAGTTCAGGCAAAAGCACGGCGCGTCGTTTATCCGGCCGCGTGAAGCCTATATGACGCAAGTCTACAACTACTTCGCGTTTCCGCCCACGCTCCCTGCCTTCTGCGATGCTGCCTTGGCCATAAGCAACGAAGCGCAGACTCTGAAATCCGCGGATATGGATGCCTTCGCCATGCGCACCCTACCGGCGCTCGATCGCGTGTTCGACGAATTCTTCCGCAGCTATGAGCAATATCGCGCCGATCTTGCTGCCTGGCGGGCCCGCTATGCGGCTGCGGCGCCCAATATCTATATTCCGCCGGCCCCTGCCGTCCCGGCCACGGCGAAGGTCCAATAGCGCTTCGGATTGTTCATTTAGCGCTTCCACACGCGCGCCCTCTTCGCTAAGGGGGCCGCTCCCGCGAGGGGAGCCGGCCCGTCTGGACCTCTCGCAGCTCGCACTGGAACGGGGCCGTAGCTCAGATGGGAGAGCGCGTCGTTCGCAATGACGAGGTCAGGGGTTCGATCCCCCTCGGCTCCACCATTCCTTTGCGTTGACCGGATCGGGCATTTGCCCGATCCTCACTCTACCGGCGAACAGACCGTCCGGCTTCACGACGTTCTTTCCACCGCCGGACTCCGATATGCACTTCCTCGACCAAGCCAAGATTTTCATTCGTTCCGGCGCGGGCGGTCCCGGTGCGGTGAGCTTTCGCCGCGAGAAGTACGTGGAATATGGCGGTCCTGACGGCGGCGACGGCGGCAAGGGCGGCGATATCGTGTTCGAGGCGGTGACGGGCCTCAATACCCTGATCGACTTTCGCTACACCCAGCATTTCAAGGCGCAGCGCGGGTTTGGCGGCGCGGGCAAGAATCGCACAGGCGCAGGCGGCAGGGATCTTGTCATCAAGGTGCCGCTGGGCACGCAAGTGCTGGACGACGATCGCGAGACGGTCCTGGCCGACCTCACGGAAATCGGCCAGCGCGTGGTCCTGCTGCGCGGTGGCGACGGTGGGCGCGGCAATCTGAGCTACAAGACATCGACCAATCGGGCGCCTCGCCAGCATGGTCCGGGCTGGCCCGGCGAAGAGATGTACGTCTGGCTGCGACTCAAGCTCCTGGCCGACGCCGGGCTCGTCGGCATGCCTAATGCCGGAAAATCCACCTTCATCAACAAGATCACCAACACCAAGGCCAAGGTGGGCGACTACGCCTTTACCACACTGCGGCCGCAATTGGGCGTCGTGCGGCATCGCGATCGCGAATTCGTTCTGGCCGACATCCCCGGTCTGATCGCCGGCGCCGCCGAAGGCGCAGGCATCGGCGACCGCTTCCTCGGCCATATCGAGCGCTGCCGCGTGCTGATCCACCTGATCGACATCAACGGCACCGATCCCGCCGAAGCGATGCAGGTCATCGAGGAGGAGCTGGAAGCCTATGGCGGGGGGCTGGATGAAAAGCCGCGCCTGATCGCGCTGAACAAGATCGACCTCGTAGACCAGGAACTGGTGCAGGCCTTTATCGGCGAGTTGCGGGAGGCCGGCGCGGAAGAGGTTTTCCCGATCTCCGGCGCGACCGGCGCCGGGATGGACGACCTGCTCGATGCGGTCATCTCCTACTTGCCCGCCGCTACCGTCACCGAACGGCCCGATGGCGAGCAGGAAGAGAAAGAGGAAAAGCCCTGGTCGCCCTTGGGTTAGGGGCGGTTTGAACGGTTGCGGCACCGCAGCCCGAGCTGCCTGAGTCTACCCCAGTGCGCCGTCCGGAGCCTGGCCCGGGATGACGAGTGTTGCATCCCCCACGTTTTGTCTTAATTCCCCGCCATGCAAATCTCGCGTCTCTCCGATCTTGCCGATCCGACGACATGCCCCAGGCTGGTGGTCAAGGTCGGCTCGTCCCTGCTCGTCGCCAATGGCGGGCCCCGGCGCGCTTGGCTGGAGGGCCTCGTTGCCGAGATCGCGGCCGCGCGGAAACGGGGACAGGATGTGATCGTCGTCTCCTCGGGCTCGATCGCCCTGGGGGCGGCGACGCTGAGGCTTGAGAAGGGTGGGCGCGGCAGCTTGGCCGATGCGCAAGCCGCCGCCGCAGTGGGTCAGATCGCGCTGTCCGGGCTCTGGGCCGAACTGCTGGGCGGCCACGGGCTGACGGCGGCGCAGCTCCTGTTGACGCTGGAAGATCTGGAGGATCGCCGCCGCTACCTCAACGCGACGGCGACGCTCACGCGCTTGCTCGATGCCGGCGCCGTGCCGGTGATCAACGAGAACGACAGCGTCGCCACGCAGGAAATCCGCTTTGGCGATAACGATCGCCTCGCCGCGCGCGTGGCGCAGGCCGCGCGGGCGAGCGCGGTGCTGCTGCTTTCCGATGTAGACGGCCTGTACGATCGCAATCCGAAAGACCCCGACGCGCGCCTGCTGGCCGAAGTGCAGGGCGTGACCGCCGAAATTCACGCGATGGCGACGGGGGATTCGACCTCCGGCATGGGATCCGGCGGCATGACTTCGAAGCTGCAGGCGGCGGAAATCGCGGAGCTTGCCGGTATCTCCCTCGTCATTGCCAATGGCACCCATGACGCGCCGATCGCGCGCGCCACCGCGCAGGGCATTGGCACGCTGTTCAGGCCGCGCCGCAAGGCAGGCGCGCGCAAGGCGTGGCTGGGCGGACGGCTGCGGTTGCGCGGCGCTCTGACGGTCGATGCCGGAGCGGCGGCGGCGCTGGCGCGGGGCAGCAGCTTGCTGGCCAAGGGCGTCACGCAGGTCGATGGATCGTTCCAGCGCGGTGACGCCATCGCCATTCGCGATGCCGCAGGCCGCACGCTCGCGCATGGGCTGTCCGAATACGACGCCGGGGAATGTACGCGGCTTATCGGCCGTCATTCGAACGAACAGGCGGATATTCTGGGCTATGCCCCGCGTTCGGCGGTCGTCCACCGGGACCAGTTGATCCTGTTATGACGATAGCGGTAACGGGAGCTACGGGCTTTGTCGGGCAGGCTCTGGTCGATCGTGCGCTGGCTTGCGACTTCGACGTCAGCGCGCTTGCCCGGCGGCCGCAGGAAGCCCGCGACGGTGTGCGCTGGGTTGCCGGAAGCTTGTCCGATCGTCAGGCGCTGGCCGGGCTGGTGAAAGACTGCGAGGCGGTGATCCATGTGGCCGGTGTGGTCAACGCGTCGCGCCTGGCGGAGTTCGAGGAAGGCAATGTCGCCGGCACTCTGGCGGTCATAGAGGCGGCGCTGGAGGCCGGCGTGCCCCGCCTTATCTTCGTGTCCTCGCTCTCGGCGCGCGAACCTGGCCTTTCCGCTTACAGCGGCTCGAAGGCGCGCGCGGAAAAGCTGGTGCGGGCCAGCGCGCTCGATTGGACCATCGTCCGTCCGCCGGCGATCTATGGTCCGCGTGACAGGGAACTGTTCGAACTGTTCCGTTCCGCGAAGTGGGGCGTGGTGCCGACGCCGCGCGAAGGACGGTCCTCGGTGATCCATGTCGATGATCTCGCCCGGCTGCTGCTGGCGCTCTTGCCCGGCGGCGAGGGTGTGACTCACCACAGCTTCGAGCCGGATGACGGCCGGCGCGGGGGGTGGACGCACTACGAACTCGCCCGCGCGATCGGTTGGGCGATGGGGCGGCGGCCCAAGGTTCTGGGTCTTTCCAGGCGCACGATGGAATGGGTGGCCAAGGCGGACGGGCTGCTGCGCGGTGACAAGGCCAAGCTCACTCTCGACCGGGTGGGCTACATGACGCATCCGGACTGGGTGGTCAGCCATGGGGCCCGCGTGCCGGCCGCGCTGTGGCGCCCCCGGATCGAGACGCGGGAAGGGCTGAAGACCACCGCGCAGTGGTATCGCGAGCAGGGCTGGCTTTAGGTCCCGACTCTGGCGTCAGGATTGCACTCTCGCGACAATTCGCGACGAGGTTTCGATTTGTCGCTCCGACAGGGCATCGTATTGAGCGCGGCGGCGCGTGCCGAAGGCAAGCCGCGCCCGCCAGTGGGAAGAAAGACCATGAAGAAAATCATCCATGTTGCCGGTATTCTCGGCCTCGGTGTTTGCGGCGCCGCGCATGCCCAGCCGATGCCGCCTTCGGATCCATGGGGCGATGCGACGGTTTCGCGCGCCGATGCCGAAAGCAAGGCTGGCGAACGCTTCGATGCGCTGGACGCCAATCATGACGGCGCGCTTTCCGCCGAAGAGATTGCGGCGGCAGCTCCGGCTGGAGCAGGCGCGCGCGGTCAGGGCGGCGGCATGCGCCGCGCCGATGCCGATGGCGACGGGAAGGTGACCAAGGCCGAATTCCTTGCCGCGCAACTCCGTCGTTTCGACATGCAGGACGAGAACAAGGACGGCAAGCTGACAAAGGAAGAACGCGAAGCCGCGATGGCCCGAATGATGCTGCGCATGCAGCAGGGCGGCGGCGGGAGCGGTTCGGGCCAGTAACCTTGCCGGAACCTCCTTCGCTCCGGCTCGTTGCACCTGCCGGAAACAATAAGGAGGCTGAAATGCGCAAGTTCCTGATCATCGCTTTGGCTGCAACCACGAGCATGGGGCTGGCCGCATGTTCCGAAGCGACGCAGGAGAATGCGGAACGAACGGCGGAGTCGGCTGGCAACGACGTCCAAGGCGCGGCCAGTGTGGCCGGGCAGGCGGCCCGCGAAGGCGCTGCTGCCGTGGGCGAGGCCGCGGACAAGAGCGCCAGGGCCGTGAGCGAAGCGGCGGACAAGGCGGCGGCATCCACTGATGAACTCAGCCGCAAGGCGCGCAACGAAGCCGCCCGGATCGAGGCCGACGCGCATAACGAGAGCGTCGAGGAAGCCAGGCGGGACTGATGGGTAATGGGGGTGAACCCGTGATGTCGGGGTTCTGGGCCGGTGTGTGGGCCTTTCGACGAAGCATGTTCTGAGGCCTGCCAAAAACCACGCTCATGCGCTTGACATGTAGGAATGTTCTTTACATGTTCCATGTGTGTCAGGCCCCAGACTGACACACCGCGACGGGTGCGGGAGACGCGAAAGGCCTTCGCTTCTCTTGTCTCCCGTAGTGCGGTCGGCGCCCGCGCGGTCC
>DASWWL010000058.1:0-14838 GCA_036400975.1 Novosphingobium sp.
GGTCACGATCGTCAGCAACAGTCCCATCCGGGTGCCGCAGCATGACCTGATCGACCGCATGGTGGTGAACGACGGTTTCGACGCGGCGGACGACTGGATCGCCGAGCGGGTTGGGGCAGGGGCGGTTTGCATCACCGCCGACATCCTGCTGGCCGACCGCTGCCTGAAGGCCGGCGCCATGGCGATCGCGCCAAACGGAAAGCCGTTCACCACGGCGTCTATCGGCGGCGCCATCGCGACCCGTGCGATCATGGCTGACCTGCGGGCGGGAGGCGACGCTATCGGCGGGCCGCCGCCTTTCTCGAAAACCGATCGCTCGCGTTTCCTCTCGGCGCTCGACGAGGCGCTGGTGAAGCTGAAGCGCGGACGCTAGAGCAAGCTGCGTGCGCAGCTTGCGCCAAGTTTTGTTGGCGCATCGCTATTTGCGGGAAAACCCGTGCCCACTTTTCCGCGCGATGCTTTAGGATCATTCCATGGCCGAGAAATTCGAAAGACACCGCCAGCCGTGGACAGCGGCGGAAATCCAGAAGCTGCATACGCTGGCGAAGAAGGGCATGGCTCTGAAAGCCATCGCCAAGGCGCTGACCCGCAGCGAGGAATCGGTGAAGGACCGCGCCAAGGCCGACGGCCTGTCGATCGCGAAGCTGCGCTGAAAAGCGGATCGGCCGGAACGCGTGATGCGCCCCGGCCGACCTTTCTTCTGCCATGTCAGGACGGGATCAGAGGATCCACTGTCCGTTGTTGACCGGGATATGCGTGCCAGTGACGGGCTTTGCGAGGTCCGAGCACAAGTAGAACACCGTACCGGCAATGTCCTTGGGTTCCGGCACCGAGCCGAGCGGGAACGACTTGTGCTTGTTGGCCAGCCATTCCTCGGGCGTGATGCCTTGCTGCTTGGAGACCTGCTTGGCCGCTTCGTTCAGCGTTTCGCCGGCCGTAGCGCCCAATACCACGTCGTTGCAGCGGATGTTCCAGGGCCCAAGCTCCTGCGCCAGCGAGCGCGTGAGGCTGTGCAGCGCCGCTTTTGACGCGGCGTAGGCGCCCATGCCGGGAGGCGCCTGGATGCCGGCGCCCGAGCTGACGAAGACCATCGAGCCGCCGCCGCGTTTGCGCATCTCGTAGGCCGAGGCTTGCGCGAGGGCGAGCGTGCCAAAGAAGTTGACGTCGAACACCCGGCGCCAGCGTTCCAGGTCGGCGTCCACCGCCGGGCTCCAGTCGCCTTCGTCGTGGCCGTTCTGCACGAGGAAATCGACCCCGCCGAAGCGCTCGGCCGTCTGGCGGACCAGTTCCCTGCAGCCCTCGAAGTCCGTGATGTCGAGCGGGAAGACGAGCGGTTCGCGGCCCAGTTTACGGATCTCGTCTGCCACCGCATCCAGCCGTTCCTTGCGCCGCGCCGCGATGGCGACATCGACGCCGAGCTTCGCGAAGCCGATGGCGATGCTTGCGCCCATTCCCGGCCCGATCCCGGTGACGATCGCGACCTTGCCCTCACCAAACATGTCTATCTCCTCGTGAATTCCCGTTTCGTCGAACGGAAGCCGGGCAGGACCGATCCCAACCCGGCGGATCCGTTCGCATCACCAAAAAGATCAGGGCCAGGGGCCGACCTTCGCGGTGATGTTGCTGCTCCAGTAGCGATCGAGGTCGAGCGGGTGCAGCAGTCCCGGCTTGGCCGCGACTACCGCCGGAATGCAGTTCATGATCGGCGTGACATTGATGTCCGAGCTGTGACTGTGCAGTTCCAACGCATAGTTGGGATCGCCGTTCACCTCGATACGGTAGGCCGTGCCCGGCGTGCCGGGCTTGGTCCACTTGTTGTTCTTGTATTCCCCGACATCGCCGAACAGGTGATCGAGGTGTTCGAGCGTGACGAGCGGACGCCCTTTATAGAGGCCCTGCAGTTCGAAATGCACGACCGAGGCCGTGCCGGCTTCGATCAGGCCGCATGCCACGTTCATGTCGTAATCGACGCTGTCGGTTTCGTAGACGGTCTTGAAACCGTCGAGTTCCACGCCCAGCGCGTCGGCGACACGGTGCAGCGTAGGCGCCCACATTTCCTCGATCAGGCCGCCCTGCGCGAGGATGGGCTGGAAGCCCATCGGCTTGCCGAAGCCGAAGTATTCACGGCAGGCGTATTCGGCGGTGTACTTCGCGAAGCTGGCGTATTCGACCATCCGGATGGAATCGACCCGGTTGGCCGGAGCCAGCGCGGCGATTGCGAGGTCGGAAGTCGACCAGCCCGGATCGCAGCCGTTGAAGAACAGCGAGGAATTGCCCTTGGCGCAGGCCCTGTCGATCATTTCGAGGATGTCGGCGGGCACCGTCTTGCGGTGGCCGACGCCCCAGGCCGAAATGCAGACCACATTGATGCCGGCTTCAAGGAACTGCGCCAGTTCCTCCATCGCCTCGCGCTCGCGGCGGACGGAGTCGAAGAAATAGGTCAGCACGTCGGGCTTGAGCTTGATGACGTCGGCCCAGTCGTTGGTGGTGATGACGCCGGTCTTGGGATTGCCCGCGACCCACTCGCCAGTGTCCTTGCCCGCCTTCTCCGGCGAATGGACGTGATGGCCGACCAGTTCGAGGTTAGGCTGCTGCAGCATGACCTTGAGGCCGATCTGGCCGACATAGCCGGTGCCGGCATGGACGACCCTGTATTTCCTCGACATGGAATCCTCTCCTTAATCCCAACCTGCCGTGCAGGATGCTTTCATTTGAACCCTTTCCCCACCCCCGCGCAACCGAGTCGAGGGCAGGCGAAAGCCAAAGCGCCGCCTCATCGCGGAGGCGTTGTGATCCCGACCGCGCGGCGTGCTGAGGTTAGTGGAACGATACCGTACAGTCTGTAAAGCAGGCCGGGCGGATGTTCAGGGATTATCGGTCGGGCGATGGGCCTCCGGTCGCGTAGGCGGATGATATCGATCAGGATGCGCAAACATTTAAGAGCAATCGAAAGCCGGTCCTGGTCCAAACCAAACGGTGATTTGGGTGACCTATGATCGCGCCATGTCAGATAGCCTGCCCCCGAAATCGCGTTCCACGGGGGATTTCTTACCGCCCCCACTTCCGTTTCGTCTCCCGCCCGAACCGCCCCTTGCGCGTTCCCGGCTTGCCCTCGTTGCTGCGTCCGACGAGCGGAGCCTTCCTTTCACCATCAGGCAGGCCGAGTTCGTCCGCCTCCAGCCGTCTGATCTCGTCGCGCAGACGTCCGGCTTCCTCGAATTCCAGATCCGCCGCCGCCGCGCGCATTTTCTTCTCAAGGTCTTCGATGTAGCTGCGCAAGTTGTGGCCGACGAGGTTGTTGGCGCCTTCCGCCTCCACATCCACGAGTACGCCGTCGCGGCTGGCGGTGTCGGCGATGATGTCGGCGATGTTCCGCTTGATCGTGGTCGGCGTGATGCCGTGTTCGAGGTTGTAGGCTTGCTGTTTCTCGCGCCTCCGGTCGGTTTCGGCGATGGCGCGCTCCATCGATCCGGTCATGCGGTCGGCATAGAGGATAACGCGTCCGTCGACGTTGCGCGCGGCGCGACCGATGGTCTGGATCAGCGAGGTTTCGGAACGCAGGAAGCCTTCCTTGTCGGCGTCGAGGATGCAGACGAGGCCGCATTCGGGGATGTCGAGGCCTTCGCGCAGCAGGTTGATGCCGACGAGCACGTCATAGACGCCCAGGCGCAAGTCGCGGATCAACTCGATGCGTTCGAGCGTTTCGACGTCCGAGTGCATGTAGCGCACCCTGAGGCCCGCCTCGTGCATGAACTCGGTCAGATCCTCGGCCATGCGCTTGGTCAGGGTGGTGACGAGCGTGCGATAGCCGTTGGCGGCCGTCTCGCGGCATTCGTTGATGCAGTCCTGCACCTGGTCCTCGACCGGGCGGATAATGACCGGCGGGTCGATCAGGCCGGTCGGGCGGATCACTTGCTCGGCGAAGACGCCGCCCGACTGCTCCATCTCCCAGCCGCCGGGCGTGGCCGAGACGGCGAAAGTCTGCGGGCGCATCGCGTCCCATTCGTTGAAGCGCAAGGGGCGGTTGTCGATGCAACTCGGCAGGCGGAAGCCGTATTCGGCCAGCGTCAGCTTGCGGCGGTGGTCTCCTTTCGCCATGGCGCCGATCTGCGGCACCGTCTGGTGGCTTTCATCGACGAAGAGCAGTGCGTTGTCAGGCAGATATTCGAACAGCGTTGGCGGCGGTTCGCCGGGCAGGCGGCCGGTAAGGAAGCGGCTGTAGTTCTCGATCCCGGCGCAGCTTCCTGTCGCGGCGATCATTTCCAGGTCGAAGTTGGTGCGCTGCTCCAGCCGCTGGGCTTCCAGCAGCTTACCCTCGGCTTCCAGTTCCTTCAGCCGTTCGGCCAACTCGAACTTGATCGCCTCGCTGGCCTGCTTCAGCGTCGGGCCGGGGGTGACGTAGTGCGAGTTGGCATAGACGCGCACGGTGTTCAGGCTGGAGCCCTTCTTGCCGGTCAGCGGATCGAATTCGGCGATCTCCTCGATCTCGTCGCCGAAGAAGCTGATGCGCCAGGCCATGTCCTCGTAATGGCTGGGGAAGATTTCCAGGCTGTCGCCGCGCACGCGGAAATTGCCGCGGCTGAACGCGGCGTCGTTGCGCTTGTACTGCAGCGCGACGAGCTTGCGGATGATCTCGCGCTGATCGACGCTGCCGCCCTTCTTCAGGTCGAAGATCATCGCTGAGTAGGTTTCGACCGACCCGATGCCGTACAGGCACGAGACCGAGGCGACGATGATCACATCGTCGCGTTCGAGCAGCGCGCGCGTAGCCGAATGGCGCATCCGGTCGATCGCTTCGTTCACCGAGCTTTCCTTCTCGATGTAGGTGTCCGACCGGGGGACGTAGGCCTCGGGCTGGTAATAGTCGTAATAGGAGACGAAATATTCGACCGCGTTCTCGGGAAAGAAACTCTTGAACTCGCCGTAGAGCTGCGCGGCGAGAATCTTGTTCGGCGCAAGGACCAGCGCAGGGCGCTGCATCTGCTCGATCACCTTCGCCATGGTGAAGGTCTTGCCCGAACCCGTGACGCCCAGCAGCACCTGAGTCTTGTCGCCCGCCTCGGCGGCTTGGACCAGTTCGGCAATGGCGCCCGGCTGGTCCCCCGATGGCTGGTATTCGGAGACGAGCCGGAACGCTCTGCCGCCATCCGACTTTTCCGGCCGCTGCGGCTTATGCGGTATGAAGGAGGAGGACGTGTCGGGTTCTTCGAGACCACGACGGATGACGAGTTCGGCCATGACGGAATATATGGAGAACGAAGCAGCCGGACGCAATGCGCTTGCCGATGGGGGTGGTCGTCTGAATGGGATTGCGAAGGTCCAGGTTATGGAGGATGCTCGCGTTTGCGCCGAATGGCAGGGGCAAGCCGAAAGCATCATGTCGTCTGCGACGCCCTTGGATCGAGAGGAGTTCCAGAGCATGAAATCCATCCACCACTTGTCCGCTGTCGCATTGCTTGGCCTTGCCCTTGCGGGATGCGGGAAGAGCGGTGACGTGACCGCTGAAAACGAAAGTCCCGAACAAGTCGCGAAGAAAGTGGCGGCGGCGAACATCAAACCGCAGCCGGGGCGCTGGGAATCTTCCGTGAAGCTGGAGCAGATGGAGATGGAAGGCGTGCCGCCGCAGGCGAAGGAGGCCATGGCGAAGCAGATGGGACAGGTGCACACTTTCGCGTCCTGCCTGACGCCGGAGCAGGTCAACCAGCCCGATGGCGGCTTCTTCCAGGGGGGCGCCAAGGACTGCACCTACAAGCATTTCACGATGGCGGGCGGCAGGATCGATGCGGAAATGACTTGCGGCAAGGCGCCGGCGGTGGCGACGATGACGATGGCCGGCACCTACAGCGCGACGAATTACGACATCAAGGTCAACTCGCAGAGCGACGTGATGCCCGGGCGTCCGATGAAGATGGCGATGTCCATTTCGTCCCGCCGGGCGGGCGATTGCAACGGCACCGAGGAGAAATGACTTTCACCTGCGTTCAGCCTGTGTAGCCGGATGATGGGCTAGGCGCGTCTCATGGCCATGATGAACAGCCTTCGCGAAGCTGCGCTTAGCGCCGGGAGCATGTTCCGGCGACGTGCGGCGCTTGCGCGGCAGCCGGGGCCGGAAGGGATCAGCGGTCCGCCGCTGCGACTCCTGCTCGGCGAATTGCGCGTGCTGGGCCGCCGACGGCAGGGCGCCATTGCCGAACATGCCGCCGTCCGTCCGCAGCCGGTGATGCTTTTGCCGGGCTTCGGCGCGCATCCCATGCGCATGCGGCGGATGCAGTTTGCGCTGGAGGCGGCTGGGCACACGGTTTTCGAATGGGGGCTCGGCTTCAATCTCGGCCCCACGGAAGAAAATTTCGCGTTCCTCATGCGCCGGGTCGGTTTGCTGGCGCGTACCCAGGGGCAGCCCGTGGCTCTTGTCGGCTGGAGCCTTGGCGGCCTGTTCGCGCGCGAGATCGCCCGGCGCCAGCCGGAAGCGGTGAGCCGGGTCATTACCCTGGGCACGCCTTTTTCCGGCGACCGCCGTGCGAACAACGCCTGGCGGGCCTATCAGCTCGTCACAGGCCATCCCGTGGACGAGCCGCCGATCGAGTGCGACTTCGCCGCCAAGCCGCCGGTGCCGACCACGGCCTTGTGGAGTCCGCGCGACGGCGTCGTCGCCCCGCGCTGCGCCTGCGGCTGGCCGGGCGAGCGGGACAGGGCGATCGCCGTGCGCTGCAACCACCTGGCCTTCGCGAGCGACGCTGGCGTGATAGCGCTGGTGTTGCGCGAACTGGATCGCGAGGATTGATGTCTTGACCGCTTCGCCCGACAATGGGCGACTTGTCTCTTCGCCTGCACGGCTCAGCCCCATCGTAAGCTGAAATTTACCCTTGAAGGCCGACCGAAACCGCACTCGGTTTGGGAGGCATATACCATGAACAGTAAGATCCGCGTCGCGTTCGCGGGGGTAACCCTTGCGGGCGCCAGCCTGATGCTCGCGGCCTGTGGCGGATCAGGCAATCGCGTTGCCGCCAGCCAACCTGCGGCCCGACAAGCGCCGGAGCCCTTGCACAGCGGCGGCGGCGCTGCCGTGTGGAACCTGCGCGCCGGACTAAACGTGGCGGCGCTTTCCTGTCGGGGCAGGGGACGTCAGCCTGTCGCGAACGAGTATGCGAGGATGCTGTCGCGTCATCGCACGCTGCTTGCCAGCGCATACCGGCAAGAACAGGGGCGGCAGGGCGTCGGGACTTTCGATCGGCAGCAGACCCGCCTTTACAACACTTTCGCGAACCAGCGGTCGCCGGCCCGCTTCTGCACCACCGCCAGTTCGGTGGCGCACCGGGTGAACGGCCTCGATTCCTCAAGGCTTGCCGTTGCCGCACCGGACCTGTTCGGCGAATTGCGGGCGTCGCTTCGCTAGGAGCCCGCGCGATTACGCCCTCGGCGCCTGCCGCCGATAGCTGAGCGCCTCCGCCACGTGGATGCGGCCGACGATATCCGCGCCGACCAGGTCCGCGATGGTTCGCGCTACGCGCAGCATCCGGGTATAGCCGCGCGCGGACAGGCGCATCGCGTCGGCCGCCTGTATCAGCAGCTTGCGGCCTGCTTCGTCGGGCGTGGCGTGGGCGTTGAGCGCTTCGCCATCGAGCTGGGCATTGGTGCGCATCTTGGTGCCTTCGAGCCGGGCGGTCTGGATCGCGCGCGCCCGCGCCACCCGCGCGGCGACTTCGGCCGAGCCTTCTGCCGGCGGGGGTAGCGACAAGTCGGCGGCGCTTACCGGATCGACTTCGACGTGAAGGTCGATGCGGTCGAGCAGCGGACCGGAGACCTTGCTTTGATAATCCGCCGCGCATTTCGGGGCGCGGCTGCAGCCCAGCGCCGGATCGCCGAGGTGGCCGCAGCGGCAGGGGTTCATCGCCGCGATCAACTGAACCCGAGCCGGGAAGGTGACATGGGCATTGGCGCGCGCGACCGTGACTTCGCCCGTTTCCAGCGGCTGGCGCAGCGAATCGAGCACCGTGCGCTGGAATTCGGGCAGTTCATCCAGGAACAGCACGCCGAGATGGGCGAGGCTGACTTCGCCGGGCCGCACTTTCAATCCGCCGCCCGTCAGCGCCGCCATCGAGGCCGAATGATGCGGCGCGCGGAAGGGCCGCGCCCGGCTGATGCGGCCGTCCTCCAGCGTGCCGGCGACCGAGGCGACCATCGAGACTTCGAGCGCTTCGGCTGGCGTCAGTTGCGGAAGGATGCCGGGCAGGCAGCTCGCCATCAGGGATTTACCCGCTCCCGGCGGGCCGATCATCAGGAGATTGTGACCGCCCGCCGCCGCGATCTCCAGCGCGCGCTTGGCGACTTCCTGCCCTTTCACTTGCGCGAGGTCAGGGCCTTGCGGAGGGGCTTCGGCTTCTCCCAGGGGCGGCACGGCCAGCACTTGCGAGCCCTTGAGGTGGTTAAGCAGGCTGATGAGGTCTGATGCAGCGAGCACCGGAATGCCGCTGGCCCAGCGGGCCTCCGATCCTTGTGCGGCCGGGCAGATCAGGCCCTTTTCCAGTCCTGAGGCATGGAGCGCGGCGAGCAATACGCCGGGCGAGGCGATGATCCGGCCGTCGAGTGCCAGTTCGCCCACCGCCACGTATTCGCCGAGCAGTTCGGCGTCGATCACCCCCATTGCGGCGAGCAGCGCCAGCGCCACCGGCAGGTCATAGTGCGAGCCTTCCTTGGGCAAGTCGGCGGGCGACAGGTTGATGGTAATGCGCTTGGGCGGCAGCGAGAGGCCCATCGCCGCCAGCGCCGCTTGCACCCGTTGGCGACTTTCGCCGACCGCCTTGTCGGGCAAGCCGACCAGCGCGAAGGCGGGCATGCCCGGCGCAATCTGGCACTGAACCTCGACCGCGCGCGCCTCCAGCCCGAGATAGGCCACCGTCGAAACCAGCGCGACCAAGCTAACCCCCTTGAAATGCCCGGCAATGTGATGGCCGAGGGGAATGATCCTGTCGAGGGGATGGCGCCGAATCGGAGTGAATTGGTGACTGTTTCTTAACCGTGGCCGTCAGCAAGCGGGTAAAGCCTGCAGCCGCATAATCGGACGATGCGTTTCCTCGCCCCCGTTCTTGCTTCGCTCGTTGCGGTCGCCGCAGTGCCCGCTGCGGCGCAGGAGATCGTCTATGAAGTGACCGAAGAGGTCGTCTACGTCGATGTCGGCGGCGAACGCTTCGTCACGGTCGAACCGGCGCCGGTGCCGAAAGGCATTGCTTCCTATGGCCCGTTTCGCGTTCTGGATTCAGGTCGCGCCGCGCTGGTCGATGCCACCGATGCCCGTTCCCCGGCCGCTTTCGCCGCGATGCTGCGCGATTATCCGGGCATCGCCATGCTGGAGATGATCGAGTGCCCCGGCACCGATGACGACCGCGCGAACTTGCGCGTGGGGCGGATGATCCGCGATCATGGCATCGCCACGCATGTGCCCGCCGGCGGTTCCGTGCGTTCGGGCGCGGTGGAGCTTTTCCTGGCCGGGATGCGCCGGGCGGCGGATGACGGCGCGGAGTTCGCCGTGCACTCGTGGGTCGATGATCTCGGGCGGGAGCCTTCCGATTTCGCGGCGAACGCGCCCGAGAATCGCACTTACCTGGATTATTATCAGCGCATGGGCATGAGCGCGCGAGAGGCGGCTGCGTTCTATGCGATGACGAATTCGGTGCCGCATGAGCAGGCGAAATGGCTCTCCGCCGCGGAAATGCGCCGCTGGTTGCCGCTTGAAGGAGCAGCGCAGCGGGTTGACTTGGCGCTCGCGCTCCCGTAACGGCCCCGCTCTGCAATGTCGCCTTTGCGGGCGGCCTTATCCTGTTTCAGCGTCCCTGCGGACGAAGACTATTTACTCGAGGGTTTCGAAATGAAGCGCACGTTCCAGCCCAGCCGCCTCGTCCGCGCGCGCCGTCACGGCTTCCGCGCCCGCACGGCGACCGTCGGTGGCCGCAAGGTGCTCCGCGCCCGCCGCGCCCGCGGCCGCAAGAAGCTTTCGGCCTGATCCAGAACGCGAAGCCCGCGGTTCTGACCCGGCGGGCCGATTTCGTCGCGGCCAATCGCGGCCTGCGCGTTGCGCGTCCCGGTTTTGTGCTGCTTGCCCATCCCAATGGCGGCGCAGGGCTGCGCTATGGCATCACCGTCACCAAGCGAATCGGCAATGCGGTTGTGCGCAACCGCATGAAGCGGCGCTTCCGTGCTCTGATTCGCGAAATCCTGCCCGCGCATGGCCTGCTGGACACCGACCATGTCCTGATCGGTCGAGAGGGCGGCGTGGAGCGGGACTTCGCATCGTTGCGCGACGAACTGCTCGCCGCCCTTGCCCGTGCGCAGGCTGGCAAGGGCGATCCGCCGCGCAAGCCCCGGAACCGGCGGTGAAGCAGCTTCTCATCCTCATCGCGCGGGCCTGGCAGATGGGCCCGTCGCGCATCCTTCCCCCCACCTGCCGCTATGCGCCTTCCTGCTCCCAATATGCGATCGAGGCGCTGCAAAAGCATGGTGCGATTAAGGGTGGCTGGCTGGCGTTGAAGCGTCTATTGCGCTGCCACCCCTGGGGAGGGCACGGCTATGATCCGGTGCCCTGAACGGTATCGCCGCCCTGGATCGGATCGGTAGAGAATAGGGAAGCCTTCGTGGACAACCAGCGTAATATCATCCTGGCCGTAGTGCTGACCGGGTTGCTCCTCTTCGGCTGGGACTCGGCCGTGCGCTTCCTCTATCCCCAGGCCCCGAAGCCCACGGTGGCGGCAAGTGCACCGGCCGCTCCCGATGCGCCGCAGGCGGCCAAGCCGACGCGCGAAGGCGGGCTTACCAGCGCCGCCGACGTCGCGCTGGAGGCGCAGGACCTCAAGACCGCGCTGGCCTCGGGCAATCGCGTCGCTATCGATGCGCCCGGCCTTGAAGGATCGATCAACCTGCAGGGCGCGGTTCTCGACGATCTGACGATCCGCCGCCACACCGCAACCGTCGAAAAGAACAGCGGCCCGGCGCGTATGTTCTCTCCGCTCGGCACCCCGGCGCAGCACTTCGCGCAGTTCGGTTGGGTGGGGCAGGGCATCGCGCTGCCTACCGCCGCCACGCTGTGGACCGTGCCCGCCGGCGCGAAGCTGACGCCGCAGACCCCGGTCACGCTCACCTGGAGCAACCCGACCGGACAGATTTTCTCGATCACGTATGCGATCGACAAGGACTATATGGTCACTGCGACGCAGAGTGTCGTCAACCGTGGCGGCGCGCCGGTCACCATACGGCCCTTCGCGCTGATAAACCGCACCGACAAGACGGCCAGCCTCGATAGCTTCAACGTCCATTCCGGCCCGATCGGCGCGTTCGACGACGCAGTGAAGTTCGGTCCCGACTACAAGGAAGTGCGAGAGGACGGCACCGTCGCCAGCACCGGCAAGACCGACTGGATCGGCTTTACCGACGTCTACTGGCTTTCCGCGCTGATCCCCGACAAGACCGCGACCGAAAGCAGTTTCCGCGCATTGGGCGGCGGCATCTACCGGGCCGACCTGCTCTACAACTCCGTTGCCGTCGGATCGGGCCAGGCGCTGACGCGCACCACGCGGTTGTTCGCCGGCGCGAAGGAAAGCGACGTTCTGGATCGCTATGAGGAAGGCGGCATCTCGCGGTTCGGTCTCGCGATCGACTGGGGCTGGTTCCGCTGGTTCGAAAAGCCGATCTTCATGCTGCTGAAGGCGCTGTTCCATACGGTCGGCAACTTCGGCGTCGCCATCATCCTGCTGACGCTGATCGTGCGGGGCATCATGTTCCCGGTCGCGCAGCGCCAGTTCGCCAGCATGGCCGCGATGCGCGCGATCCAGCCGAAGATGAAGGCGCTGCAGGAACGCTACAAGGACGACAAGCAGAAGCAGCAGCAGGAGATCATGGCGCTCTACAAGCAGGAGGGCGTCAATCCGCTCGCCGGCTGCCTGCCGATCTTCCTGCAGATCCCGATCTTCTTCGCCCTGTACAAGACGCTGATCCTGGCCATCGAGATGCGCCATCAGCCTTTCGTGCTGTGGATCAAGGATCTGTCCGCGCCCGATCCGGCGCATATCCTGAACCTCTTCGGCCTGCTGGACTTCCAGCCGCCCAGCTTCCTCGCCATCGGCGTGCTGGCGCTGCTGCTCGGCGTGACGATGTGGCTGCAGTTCCGCCTCAATCCCGCGCCGATGGATCCGATCCAGCAGCAGATGTTCTCGATCATGCCGTGGATCATGATGTTCGTCATGGCGCCGTTCGCGGCCGGCCTGCTGCTGTACTGGATCACCTCGAACATCCTGACGATCGCGCAGCAGAAGTATCTCTACAGCCGCCATCCGCAGCTCAAAGCGCAGCAGGAGAAGGATGCGGCGGACGGCAAGCGTGCGCGGGAGCGGGATGCCGCCAAGGCCGGAAAATGAACGATGAAGATCTTGCCGAGCGGGCGAGGATCCTGTTCGCCGGGCGCGTGGAGTTCCTGAAGAGCGCGCCCGCGCTGAAGTTCCTGCCCGATCCCGGCGCCCCGGAGATCGCGCTGTGCGGTCGCTCGAATGTCGGAAAATCCTCGCTGCTCAACGCCATAACCGGCCGTCGCGCCATTGCGCGCACCTCGGTGACTCCCGGCCGCACGCAGGAACTCAACTTCTTCGATGTCGGCGATCCGCTGGCACTGCGGCTGGTCGATATGCCGGGCTACGGCTTCGCCAAGGCGCCGCCCAAGGTGGTCGAGCAGTGGCGGCGGCTGGTGCGCGATTTCCTGCGCGGACGGCAGGTGCTCAAGCGCACACTGATGCTGGTGGATGCGCGCCACGGCGTGAAGCCGGTTGACGCCGATATGATGAAGATGCTGGATGAAGCTGCGGTCGGCTATCGCATCGTCCTGACCAAGGCGGACAAGATCAAGGCCAGCGAACTCGCGGCGGTGACGGCCGCGACCGAGGCGGAAGCGCGCAAGCATCCGGCCGCTTTCCCGACCGTGCACGTCACGTCGTCGGAACTGAAGATGGGTATCGGGGAATTGCGCGCGGCGGTGCTTTTCGACGCCGAGAGCTGATCAGCTTCGCGCGCGTTCCTGTCCGCTGGCGATCGCGGCGATAACCATGCGTTCCCATACCTCGGCATTGCCGGCGGCCGCCATTATCTCATCCGGTTCGCGCAGGGTCCGCAGCACCGCCAGCGCATCGTCGATGCAATCCGCCCATTCCATGTCCACGGCCTTGCCCGCGTGAGGATCGGCGCCGTCCCCGTTGATGCTCAGGCGATAGCCGGCCAGGACGCGGGCGATCCGTTCCACGGCGGGGGTCGATGAAATTGGCATCCAATTTCTCCTGATCTGATCGATGGGAAACCCGGCAGCGGCGCGCATGTTCCGCAAAGCGGCCGGACATTCCCGTTCATCCTCGACACCTCAATTCTGAACCGCTAGCCTTTGCGGCATGAAGCTCGTCATAGGTAACAAGAACTATTCGAGCTGGTCGCTGCGCGGCTGGCTGGCGGTGAAGCAGTCCGGTCTCGCTTTCGAGGAGATACAGGTTCCCATCCTTGGCGACGACTGGGAAGAGGAAAAGAAGCAGATCGGCGAAATCGCCCCCTCGCACGGCAAGGTCCCCGTGCTGTGGGACGCCGACGCCGTGGTGTGGGACAGCCTCGCTATCATCGAATACCTCTCCGACAAGGTCGGCCGCGACCGTTTCTGGCCCAAGGCGGACGATGCCCGCGCGATGGCGCGATCGATGGTGGCGGAAATGCACTCCAGCTATTTCGCTTTGCGCCGCCAGTGCCCGATGAACATCCGCCGCCGCTATGAGGGCGTTGAGGTCGATGAAGAAGCGGTGGCCGACATCGTCCGCATCCTGACGCTCTGGGCGGAAGCACGCGCGCGTTTCGGGCGAGGGGGGCCGTTCCTGTTCGGCACGTTCAGCGCGGCGGATATCATCTATGCCCCGGTCGTCAGCCGCTTCCTTACATACGGCATCGGCGTACCGGGCTTCGCCGCCGCCTATATGGAAGCGGTCTGGGAGCATGAATGGATGCAGGAGTGGATATCCGCAGCCGAAGGCGAGGACTGGGTGATAGAGCAGTACGAGGCGCCTGTGCAGGCGCGATCCTGAAGGCCGATACTCAGTAAGGCGTTCCGTCCTTGCGCAGATAGCGCCCGTCGGCGGTGAATATCATGTCGATGTCCGAATAACCGCCCCCGGTCCGCTCGCCACCGCCAATGACCACGAAGCTGCAATCGGCTTCGCTGTCGTTGCGGATATGATGGCCGTTTACGATACCCTTGGGCCATGCGCAGACATCGCCGGGCTTCAGGATCGTCCGTCCTTCATCCTCGATTAGCAGGGCTTCGCCGGAGATCATTACGAGGAACTCGTCTTCGCTGTCATGCCAGTGGCGTTGGGAAGACCACGCGCCGGGCTTGAGCACGACCTGGCTCGCTCCGAAATCGGTGAGACCGCTGGCCGGAGATAGACGGCGCACCCACCGTCCGACGACAGCTCCGGCATGCTCCGGCGGATAGCCCGTGGAGTTGGTTTGCGGAATTTTGTGGAGATCGAGCTTCGGCATGGCGACCCCTGTTACTGCGTATTGTTACATTAGAAACATGTAGGATGCGGAAGATGATATTATAAGTACAATATAAATATATGAAATATAATGATAGTGCCGTCTTCTATCTGCGCTGAGCATTCATTTCTGCTCAACCTGATCCCGTCGAACGCACTCGACCGGGCCTGCCAAAAAACCACGCCCATGCGCTTGACATGTAGGAATGTTCTTCATACGTTCCATGTGTGTCAGGCCCCAGACTGACACACCGCGACGGGTGCGGGAGACGCGAAAGGCCTTCGCTTCTCT
>DASWWL010000059.1:0-12904 GCA_036400975.1 Novosphingobium sp.
TGCTCCCCGCAGATGCCGAGCTTGATCGCCGGACGCGTCGCACGGCCGCGTTCCGCCGCCAGCATCACAAGCTGGCCGACGCCGTCGATGTCGAGGCTGACGAACGGATCGCGCGGATATATGCCCTGTTCCACATAAGGACCGAGGAAGCGGGCGGCATCATCGCGCGATACTCCCAGGGTCGTCTGCGTAAGGTCGTTGGTGCCAAAGGAGAAGAAACTCGCCTCTTCGGCAATCTCGGCCGCCATCAGCGCGGCACGCGGCAGTTCGATCATCGTGCCGACGAGATATTCGAGCGTGCGGCCCTTTTCCTCAAAGACCCGCGCAGCGGTGCGATCGACCAAGGCGCGCAGGATCTCCAGCTCACGCTTCGTCGCCACCAGCGGTATCATGACTTCGGGCACGACCGCCTCGCCACTCGCTACCGCAACGTCACAAGCGGCTTCGAAGATCGCGCGCGCCTGCATTTCGTAGATCTCGGGAAACGTGATGCCCAGACGGCAACCACGATGACCAAGCATCGGGTTGAACTCGTGAAGCTCGCCCGCCCGGCGCTTCAGCGTATCGACGCCGATGCCGATGGCTTCCGAAAGCTCGCCGAACTCCTCATCGCCATGCGGCAGGAACTCATGGAGCGGCGGATCCAGCAGGCGGATGGTCACGGGAAGGCCTGCCATAACCTCGAAGATCGCCCGGAAATCGGCACGCTGTTCAGGCAACAGCTTGGCAAGCGCTGCGCGGCGGCCGGCTTCGTCCTCGGCGAGGATCATCTGGCGCACAGCGGAAATACGGCCTGCGTCGAAGAACATATGCTCAGTGCGGCAGAGGCCGACGCCTTCGGCACCGAACTGGCGCGCCATGCGGCAATCGGCTGGGGTTTCGGCATTGGCACGCACCTTCATGCGGCGGTGCTTGTCGGCCCAGGTCATCAGCGTCCCGAAATCGCCGACCAGTTCGGGTTCGATGGTCGGCACTTCACCCGCCATGATATCACCCGAAGCACCGTCGAGGGTGAGGATATCCCCTTCCCGCAGCTCACGCCCACCAATCCGCAAGGTACGGCTCGCCATATCGATCGATACGCCAGAAGCACCGGAAACGCATGGGCGGCCCATGCCCCGCGCGACCACGGCGGCGTGAGAGGTCATCCCGCCACGCGCGGTGAGAATGCCCTTCGCAGCATGCATGCCGTGAATATCCTCCGGCGAGGTTTCGACGCGCACGAGGATCACCGCTTCGCCCATTTCAGCGCGCTTTTCGGCAGTATCGGCGTCGAGCACGATCATGCCGGATGCGGCGCCCGGCGAGGCAGGCAGGCCTTTGCCGAGCACGTCGCGCACCGCATCGGGATCGAGCGTCGGATGCAGGAGCTGGTCGAGCGCCATCGGATCGACGCGGCGGATAGCGGTCGCTTCATCGATCAGGCCTTCCTCGACCATCTCGACCGCCATGCGCAGCGCGGCCTTGGCCGTACGCTTGCCGCTGCGGGTCTGGAGCATCCACAGCTTGTTGCGCTCAACGGTGAACTCGATGTCCTGCATGTCCTTGTAATGCAGTTCGAGCAGGTCGAAAACGCGCGCCAGTTCGGCATAAGCCTCAGGCATCGCCTCTTCCATCGACAGCGGCTTGGCATTAGCGATTTCGCGGGCGCGCTTCGTCAGGTATTGCGGCGTGCGGATGCCGGCGACGACATCCTCGCCCTGCGCATTGATGAGCCATTCGCCGTAATAGGCGCGCTCGCCGGTGGCCGGATCGCGGGTAAAGGCGACGCCCGTGGCCGAAGTATCGCCCATATTGCCGAAGACCATGGCCTGCACGTTGACGGCGGTGCCCCAATCTCCCGGAATGTCGTTCAACCGGCGATAGACCTTGGCGCGGTCGGAATCCCAGCTATCGAACACGGCGCGGATCGCACCCCAGAGCTGTTCGTTGACGTCCTGCGGAAACGGTTTGCCCAGCGCCTTTTCGACGATGCCCTTGTACTCGCCGACAAGCGCCTGCCAGTGTTCCGCGGCCAGTTCGACATCGGTATAGAACCCGTTGTCTTCCTTGACGATCTCCAGCGCGTCCTCGAACAGGTGGTGGTCGATCCCCAGCACGACATCCGAATACATCTGGATAAAGCGGCGATAGCTGTCCCAGGCGAAGCGTTCGTCGCCCGAAGTGACGGCCAGTCCCTCCACGGTCAAATCGTTGAGACCAAGGTTCAGGACCGTATCCATCATGCCCGGCATGGAAACGCGCGCGCCCGAACGGACCGAAACCAGCAAGGGGTCGGCGGCATCGCCGAAAGTCTTGCCCACCGCCTGTTCGATATGCGTGAGCGCGGTGGCTACATCGCCGCGCAGAGTCTCCGAAAAGTCCGCACCGCTGGCAAGGTAGCGCACGCATTCCTCGGTGGTGATGGTGAAGCCGGGCGGCACGGGCAGGCCGATGCCGGCCATCTCCGCGAGATTGGCGCCCTTGCCTCCGACGATAACCTTGTCGCGGGCGCGGGCGTCATCATGCTTCACGCCGCCGCCGAAGGTATAGACCTGATTGTTCATCTAACGCCTGACTTTCCTGTCAAGTTGACACAGTTGACACTGTCCTAAGCAGGAAACCCCTACCCCTCGATGCGAGAGAAATCGGCTACCTGGTGAACCGCATCCCGGAACCGCCCAAGCAGCGACAAACGCGCCATTCTCTTGTCGTTATCGGCGTCGTTCACCGTGACGTTATCAAAGAATGCGTCGATCGGCGCGCGCAAAGTGGCAAGCGCCGCCATGGCTGCGGCGAAATCCTCCGCCTCGACAGCGGAAGCGGCCTTGGGACCAGCGAAATCAAGCGCGTCCATCAGCGCCTTTTCCTCGGGTTCCGGCGTGTAGGACAGCAGATTTCGCTCACGCTCGGCCATTTTGGCGGCGATGACCGGAGCCAGATCGGGATCATCGACATTGGCCAGCGGGTCTTCCTCGCCAGTGCGCGAAATCTCGCCCTCGATGCCCCGCCAATCCTCCTTCTTGAGGATATTGGCGGCGCGCTTGTAGCCGGCCAGCAAGTTGACGCCGTCCTCGGTGCCGACGAAGGCCTGAAGCGCATGGACGCGGGCGAGCAGACGGACCAGATCGTCCTCTCCGCCAAGCGCAAAGACCGCGTCGATCAGGTCGTGGCGGACGCCGGCTTCCTTCTGCTGGACCTTGAGGCGATCGGCCAAGAACTTCAGCAAGTTCAATGATGCCTGATTCCCCCCCGTACCATTTGAGAATGCCCTTGCAAGTCCTTCAAATCTAAAAGGCGGGGCAGGATCAGGCATGCTTTTGTTCATCACCTGCCTAACAAAACCTGGTTCGTAACTATCAGCCACAGTCATCGCCAATCCGGCGGCTTCGTACTTTCTGCTCAATTCTTGCTGTACTGCTTGATATAGCTCATATTCACGATCTAACTGAAAAGAGTATTCTCCTAGTGAAACTGAGATTACACTCTCCCACGAGAAGCGGAGATTATTACTGGTGTTAAGGGCAATCGCGCCGACCATAGCACGCCGTAAAGCGAAAGGATCTTTTGATCCTGTTGGTAATTCTCCGATCAAGAAGAAACCGACAAGGGTATCCAGCTTATCCGCCAAGCTCACGGCCACAGTCACCGACCCTGTCGGCACCTCATCACCCTGCCCAACTGGCTTGTAGTGGTCCCGGATCGCGTCGGCGACGGCGTCGGGCAAACCCTCGGCGCGGGCGTAGTAACCGCCCATCAGGCCCTGCAATTCGGGGAACTCGCCGACCATTTCGGTGACGAGATCAGCCTTGGCGAGACGCGCGGCCTGTTCGACCTGATCGGCGTCCGCGCCCTTGACGATGCCTTCTTCCACCAGCCAACGCGCCAGCTTGGCCACGCGTTCTACCTTATCAGCGACAGTGCCAAGCTTCTCGTGAAAGGTAATGCGGGAAAGCTTTTCAGCATGAACCGACAATAGCGTCTTGCGATCCTGCTCCCAGAAGAAGCGGGCATCCGAAAGGCGCGCCGCCAGCACCTTGCGGTTGCCCGCAACGATCGCAGCGCCGCCGTCCGCCGCTTCGATATTGGCGGTGCAGACGAAGGCATTGGCGAGCTTGCCGTCCTGTTCGCAGACAAAATACTTCTGGTTGGTCCGCGCGGTTAGCTGAATGACTTCCGGAGGAACCTCCAGGAACGCCTCGTCGAAGCGACCGAGCAGCGGGACGGGCCATTCGGTGAGGCCGGCGTTCTCCACGACAAGACCCTCGTCCTCAACCAGCGTCAGCCCGGCGGCCACGGCCGCGGCGCGCGCCTTGTCGCGGATCAGGGCCTCACGCTCGGTGTGATCGACGATGACATGGCAGGCACGCAGCTTGTCGGCATAGTCATGCGCGCCGCCGATGGTGATTTCGCCCGGACAATGGAAGCGATGGCCCTTGGTCGCATAGGCCGAGACGATGCCCCCGACCTCGCATTCGACCAGTTCCTCACCGAAAATAGCGACGATGCCCGACAGCGGCCGCACCCAGCGCAGGCTCTCGGTCGTGATGGAAGCCGCGCCCCAGCGTTGAGACTTCGGCCACGGAAACGCACGGACGATGACGGGAATAGCCTCCGCCAACACATCTTTCGTCGCGCGGCCCGGCTTTTCGGTTACCGCGAAGTACACGCCATCGCGTTCGGTGAGCTGGTCCTGCGTCAACCCGGTCTTGCGCAGAAAACCTTCAAGCGCCTGCGGCGGTGCGCCCGTCTTCGGACCTTTCAGTTCTTCGCTGACCGCTTCGGTCGCCGGTGGAAGACCACGCGCGATCAGCGCGAGGCGCCGGGGCGTGGACCAGATCGTAATCTCGCCCACGACGACACCGGCGGACGCCATCTGCTCACGAAACAGCTTTTCCAAGCTGGCGCGCGCACCGGCCTGCATCCGGGCAGGAATTTCCTCTGAGCGAAGTTCGAGAAGGAAGTCGCTCATACCGTCCACCCCGGAAACTTCTCGGCCCACTGCGTCTGGTTCTTCTCGATCCAGGCCTGGCAGCTTCCCTTGGCAAGATCACGAACACGGCCGATGTAGCTGGCGCGTTCCTGCACGGAGATTACCCCCCGCGCCTGTAGCAGGTTGAACAGATGGCTGGCCTCGATCGCCTGATCGTAGGCGGCGAGCGGAATGCCCGCTTCGATGCATCGCCGGGCCTCCGCCTCGGCGTGCTGAAAGCCTTTGAAAAGCTGTTCGGTATCAGCGACTTCAAAGTTGTATTTCGACAGCTCCTGTTCGTTTTTCAGGAACACGTCGCCATAGCTGACCCCGACGTCGTTGAAGCGCAGGTCATAGACGTTGTCGACGCCCTGGATATACATCGCCAGTCGCTCAAGTCCGTAAGTCAACTCGCCCGCAACGGGCTTGCAGTCGAACCCGCCGATCTGCTGGAAATAAGTGAACTGGGTGACTTCCATGCCGTCGCACCAGACCTCCCAGCCCAGCCCCCAGGCGCCCAGCGTCGGGCTTTCCCAGTCGTCCTCGACGAAGCGGATATCGTGCGCCAGCGGATCGACGCCGATCGCGGCCAGGCTCTCCAGATAAAGCTCCTGCAGGTTCTCCGGGTTCGGCTTCAGGATCACCTGATACTGGTAATAGTGCTGCAACCGGTTCGGGTTCTCGCCATAGCGCCCATCCGTCGGACGACGCGAAGGCTGGACGTAGGCCGCCTTCCACGGCTCCGGCCCCAACGCGCGCAGCGTGGTGGCGGGGTGGAAAGTGCCCGCTCCCATGCGCATGTCGTAAGGTTGCAGGATCAGGCAGCCCTGCGCGCTCCAGAAGCCATGGAGGCGCAGGATCATCTCCTGAAAACTCAGCGGTGAGGCGCTCGCGGACATGGCCCGGCCTTTGGCGGATGGCCGGTTTGGGGTCAACAGGCGAGCGCCATGCAATCGTTCATCGACTGCGCAGAATGCGCACCTATATAGAGCCGCTATGTGGAAACTCCTCCGCCGGATCACCGCGCTTCTGTCGGCGCTCAGCGCCTGCCTTTCGATCTCTGCCTCCGCGCGGGACAAGCCGCCCGTCACTATCGCGCAGCCGCAGCCAGCCGCCGTCAGCGAGAACGTCGCCTATCCCGCCTTGTGGAAGGTGGGGAATGCACACACGACGATCTATCTCTTCGGTACGATCCATGCGCTGCCCAAGGGGATCGAATGGTATGGCGGGCCTGTCGCGAGCGCTTTCGAAAGCTCGAATGAGCTGGTGACCGAAATTACCGAAAGCAGTCCCGAACAGATGCGCGCGCTGATCGTCAGCCGCGCGATGCTGCCTCGCGGTGAGACGCTTCGCATGATGCTGACTCCCGAAGTGACCAGCGAATACGAAAAGGCGCTGACCGGTATGGGTATGCCCGCGCAGGCGTTCGACGCATTCGAACCTTGGTATGCGGCGATCGGCCTATCGACGCTGCCGCTGGTGCGCCAGGGCTACACGGGCGAGAACGGCGTGGAGGCGACGCTCGATACGAAAGCCAAGGTGCTGGGCCACCCGCACACGGCGCTGGAGACTGCCGAATACCAGATCGGTCTGTTCGATTCCCTGCCGCTGGACTTACAGAAGCGCTATTTCACCGATGTCGTGACCAATCTGCCCCAAGCTACGACAATGCTCGCCCAAATGGTCGAGGCATGGCGCAAGGGGGATGCCGAGACCCTGGCCGGTCTTATGAACGCGGACGAGGACGATCCTGCGCTGATCGAGCTTCTGCTGATCAACCGCAATCGCAACTGGGCTGGCTGGATCGAGGATAGACTGAAGCGTCCCGGTAAGGTTTTCCTGGCGGTAGGCGCCGGGCATCTCGCCGGACCGGGCAGCGTTCAGGAACAACTCGCAAAGCGCGGCATCATTTCGACGCGCGTCCAATGAGACCGGTATCCAGCCTTACGATCATTGCCCTGGTTGCGCTTGCCGCCTGCGCGCCGACGCCGGAACAGGCCAGCCCCGCGCTATGGCAGGTCGAAAGCCCCAAGGGCGAGCAGGCCTTCCTGTTTGGCACGATCCACGCGCTGGAACGCCCCGCCCTGTGGCGTTCCGCAAAAGTCGATGCCTCGATCAAAGCCTCTGATCGGATCGTGGTCGAGGTTGCGGCGCTGGCTGACGGTGCCCGGATGACCGGCATCTTCAAGCGGCTGTCGACAACGCCGAACCTGCCGCCCTTATCCCAGCGCGTGGCCCCGGCCTTGCGCGAACGACTGGAGCAGTTGTTAGACAAGGGCGGATTTCGCGAGGCGCAGTTCGCGCAGACGGAAAGCTGGGCCGCCGCGCTGATGCTGGCCCGCGCCGGGGCCGACGGACGGGACAGCGAGTATGGCATCGATCGCGCCGTGCTACAGACGAAGAAAGACAAGACTGTCATCGAGCTGGAGGGAGCAGAAGGCCAGCTCGGGCTGTTCGACACGTTGCCCGAAAAGGAACAACGCGACCTGCTGGAAGCGGTGATCCGCGACGCCGGTGCGCTCGAAACGGAAACAGCAGATCTCGCAGAGGCGTGGCGCAAAGGCGATATAGCAGCGATAGAGCGCGAAACGCATCGCGGGCTGCTGGCCGACCCGGAACTTCGTGCGGCGCTCTTTACCAACCGCAACCGGCGTTGGGCGGAACAAATCGCCGCGATGATGGCGGCGGGAGAAAAACCCTTCGTCGCCGTCGGGACTGCCCATCTGGCCGGAAGCGAAGGGCTGACCGCGCTGCTGGAAGCCAGGGGCTACAAGGTAACGCGCGTCCAGTAGCCTTGCCTTTTGCCTGTATTGCCGCTAACGGCGCGCGCTTCCCGTCATGGTCATCCCTGGAGGCGTGACGGCGAAGAACGAACATTCAACGCAATCCGAAAGGCAAGTACCATGAGCGATACGCTTAACCTGCCGGCCGAGACGCGCGATCGGGCAGGCAAGGGAGCCTCCCGTGCCCTGCGTCGCGAAGGCCGCGTCCCTGCCGTCGTCTATGGCGGCAACGAAGAACCGCTGGCGATCCACGTCGAAGAGAAAGAACTGCGCCGCCAGCTCAGCACCGGTCACTTCTTCAACTCGGTGGTAGAAGTCGAAGTCGGCGGCAAGAAAGTGCGGACGCTGCCCAAGGACGTTGCTTTCCACCCCGTCACCGACCGCCCGCTGCACGCAGATTTCCTGCGCATCTCCAAGGATGCCAAGGTTCACGTGAACGTGCCCGTGGTCTTCATCAATGAAGAAAAGTCGCCGGGCCTCAAGAAGGGTGGCGTGCTCAACATCGTGCACCACGCGCTCGATCTGATCTGCGAAGCGGACAAGATTCCTGACGAGATCACCATCGATGTCACCGGGCTCGACGTAGGCGATTCGATTCACATCGACAGCATCAAGCTGCCCGCCGGCACTCAGGACGGCAGTCACGAACGCGATCTCACCATCGCCACGATCGTCGCGCCCTCCGCTCTCAAGAGCGAGGAAGGCGATAACGAGACGAAGCCGGAAGAAGGCGAGTAATCTCTCGATTCCTCCCTTTTGGGAGGGACGGACAGGCTTCAGGGAGATGGGCGCGAAAGAGTCCGTCTCCCCCTTTCCGAAAGCCGGAGGCGAACCGTGCAGCTCTGGGTCGGTCTCGGCAATCCTGGTCCGCAATATGCGATGCATCGGCACAATGTCGGCTTCATGGCCGTCGATACGCTGGCCGAAGTACACGGCTTCGGCCCCGTCCAGAAAAAATTTCAGGGCTGGTTGCAGGAAGGCCGCATAGGCGGCGAAAAGATCCTGCTGCTGAAGCCCGCCACTTTCATGAACGAAAGCGGCCGCTCCGTCGGCGAGGCGCTGCGGTTCTACAAACTGGATACTGACGTACTCACCGTCTTTCACGACGAGCTCGACCTCGCTCCCTTCAAGATCAAGGTGAAGCAAGGCGGCGGCACCGCAGGCCACAACGGTCTGCGCTCGATCGACCAGCATCTTGGTCCTGATTTTCGCCGGGTGCGCATCGGCATCGGTCACCCCGGCCACAAAGAACGCGTGACGGGCTATGTCCTCGGCAACTACGCCAAGCAGGAAATGGACTCGCTAGCCGACATGCTGGGCGCAATCGCCAGCGAAGCCGATTGGCTTTCGAAAGGCGATGAGGTCAGGTTCATGAACGAAATCGCGCTGCGCATGCAGGACTGATTGCACTCGACTGTGCACTGGTTCCGGATATTCTCCTTTTCCGGGGGAAGTCGATCGGGAGAAAGGCCATGTCGAACATAAGCCGCCGCCATTTGCTTGCCGGAACCGGCGCTCTTGCCGCCGCCACTGCCATTCCAACCGCCGCGCAACCCACTGAAACGGTCAGCCTGAAGGGCAAGTCCTTCCTCGTCACGGGCGCGTCATCGGGTTTCGGCAACGCGGGGGTGCTGCTCTATGCCCGTCTTGGCGCACGCGTCTTCGCAACGATGCGCAATTTACCCCGTCCGGAAGCCGAAGAACTGATGCGCATCGCACGGGAAGAGAAGCTCGATCTTCAGGTCCTGCCGCTCGATGTCCTTTCCGACGAACAGGTAGCAACCGCCGTCGCTGAAGCCGAGAAGAGAAACGGCGGACCACTCGACGTTCTGGTCAACAACGCGGGAATCTACATTGGCGGCCCGCTCGAAGTGCACGACATGGAGGCCACCCGGCTGGCATTCGACACGAATGTCTTCGGCTATCAACGGACGGCACGCGCGGTGCTGCCTGGCATGCGCAGCCGCAAGTCCGGCCTGATCTTTAACGTGTCCTCGCAACAGGGCCGCATCCTTCGCCCCGGCAGCGGCATGTATTCGGCAACGAAATTCGCGGTCGAGGCGATGAGCGAACAGATGGCCTATGAGGTCGCACCCTACGGGATCGAGGTTGTCATCATCGAACCCGGCGGCTTTCCGACCCGCATTGGCGCAAACCGCGTGCGCTATACCGCCGCCCTGCTGGCGCGGGCCGAAGAAAAACATACCGCCGGCTACCCCCAACTGGTTGCGCAGATGCGGCCCGTGGCGGACGAGCGCGCCAGAGCAGTTGCAGCGCCGGCGGCTGCCTATGGTTCGGCTACGATTCCGGATCCCATCGATGTTCCCCGCGCCATTGCGGAGATCGCGGCCATGCCAGCGGGCTCGCGTCCGTTGCGACGTCCCGTTCACCCTGGCCCCAAGCCACAGGAAGCGATAAACCGCGTGTCACTGGAAACGCAGCGGACATTGCTGGCAAAGGATGCCTGGGCGCTGGGCGTGCTCGATTAAGGCCCAACCCGCCCGCCGTACCGGCGAAGCGACATCACCCCTAGCCGCGGAACTGGCCAAAGCGCGACCGGGCGGCTATGGGCGCGCGGGTTTGCGGCATATCGGCTGCGCTTCAGGAGCTTATCATGGGATTTCGTTGCGGGATCGTCGGCCTGCCTAACGTCGGCAAGTCGACGCTGTTCAACGCGCTTACCGAAACGCAGGCGGCGCAGGCGGCGAACTATCCCTTTTGCACGATCGAACCCAATGTCGGCCAGGTCGGCGTGCCCGACCCTCGGCTCGACGCGCTGGCGGGGATTGCCGGCAGCGCCAAGATCATTCCGACGCAACTCGGCTTCGTCGATATTGCCGGGCTAGTGCGCGGCGCATCCAAGGGCGAAGGACTGGGCAACCAGTTCCTGGGCAACATCCGCGAAGTCGATGCCATCGTTCACGTGCTGCGCTGTTTCGAAAACGATGACATCCAGCATGTCGATAACAAGGTCGATCCGATCTCCGACGCGGAAACGGTCGAGACCGAGCTGATGTTGTCCGATCTGGAGAGCCTCGAAAAGCGGGTTCCCGCCGCACAGAAGAAGGCGGCGCAAGGCGACAAGGAATCGAAGCTGATAGCCTCCGTACTCGGTCAGGCGCTCGAGTTGTTGCGCGAAGGCAAGCCGGCGCGGCTGACGCAGCCCAAGGACGATGACGAGGCCCGCGTATTCGCGCAGGCGCAGCTTCTGACTGCGAAGCCGGTTCTTTATGTCTGCAATGTCGAGGAAGAAGCCGCCGCGGCGGGCAATGCATTTTCCACGCGCGTATTCGAAAAGGCGAAGGCTGAAGGCGCAAACGCGGTGATCGTCTCCGCCGCGATCGAAGCCGATCTCGTCGGCATGGATCCTGACGAGCGTATGGTGTTCCTTGAGGAACTCGGCCTCAATGAAACCGGCCTCGCCCGCATCATCCGTTCGGGCTACGATCTGCTTCACCTGATAACCTTCTTCACCGTGGGGCCCAAGGAAGCGCGTGCCTGGACCGTGCACAAAGGCGCCAAGGCTCCCGAAGCGGCCGGCGAGATTCATTCGGACATGCAGCGCGGCTTCATCCGCGCCGAAACTATCGCCTACGACGATTATATAGCCTTGAAGGGCGAAAGCGGCGCCAAGGACGCCGGAAAGCTGCGGCAGGAAGGCAAGGAATACCTGGTGCAGGACGGCGATGTCATGCACTTCAAGTTCAACGTCTAGCTTTCGAAGGCATCCAGGATCGGGCACGGTCCATGGTCTGACTTCGCGCATTCGCGCGCCAGTCCCTCCAGCGAACGGCATGCGGCCTGAAGCTCTGCGATCTTCTCGTCCAACGCAGCAATCCGCGCGCGTGCCATTTCTCGCGCGCGGGGACGATCCTCGCTGCGATCCAGCTCGATCAGCCTTGCGATCTCTTCCAGCGTGAATCCCGCCTTCTGCGCCGCGCGGATGAAACGCAATCGCCGCGCCTCCGCATCGCCATAATGGCGCCGTCCCGGTGCGCCACCGATGCTTGCCGGCTTGGGATCGAAGAGAAGGCCCCTGCGTTGATAGAAACGCACCGTCTCCACCCCCACTCCTGCACCGCGCGCCAGTTCGGAAATGGTCATCGCCATTCGCTTGACTCCGTACCTTGGTACGGAGGGTATAGGACGATTCGCATGAATGCCCAATCAGCAAAACCGAAGGCGATCCTCTATCGCATGGTGACGGACCAGCATGTCTGCCCATGGGGTCTGCGCTCGCTCGATCTTCTCAGGCGGCGCGGATTCGACGTCGATGACCGCTGGCTGCGCACCCGCGCCGAGACCGATGCCTTCAAGACCGAACATGGCGTCAAGACTACGCCCCAGACCTTCATCGAAAGCAGGCGTATCGGCGGCTATGATGATTTGCGCCGCCATTTCGGCCTGAAAGTACGCGATGCGGAAGCCGTGAGCTACGTGCCGGTGATCGCCGTTTTTGCAACAGCAGCCGCGCTTGCCCTTGCCGTCAGCCTCTTCACCTTCGGGATGCCGTGGACGATCCGCGCCGGCGAATGGTTCGTCGCCTTCACGATGATGATCCTCGCGATGCTCAAGCTGCAGGACGTGGAAAGTTTCGCGACGATGTTCTTCGGCTACGACCTTCTGGCTCAGCGCTGGAGGCCTTACGCTTGGCTCTATCCCTTCCTGGAGTGGTCCGCCGGCGCTCTAATGGCGGCTCATAAGCTCGACGCCGTATCCATTCCCGTCGCATTGTTCATCGGCACAATCGGGGCCGTATCGGTGTTTCGTGCCGTCTATATCCAGAAGCGGGACATCAAATGCGCTTGCGTCGGCGGATCCAGCCGAGTGCCGTTGGGCTTTGTCTCGCTCAGCGAAAACCTCGGCATGATCGCCATGGCCCTGTGGATGCTCGGACAAAATTTCTGAACCGGAGAGAAAACTTGAACATGACAGCTCGCCTTTTCGCGCTTGGAGCCATGACCCTCGCTCCGTTGCCGGCCATGGCGCAAGAACATAGCCATGCCGGCATAGATCACGCGGCGATGGATCATGATGCCGCCGCGCCGAGCGAAGACGACATGGCGATGGCGGCTACTTCCCGTTACCCGGCGACAGCCGGTTCCGGAACTTCTCTGCTGCCCGCCAACGAAGGCATGGATGGCCTGCATGTCCCGCTGGGCGACTGGAC
>DASWWL010000060.1:0-14829 GCA_036400975.1 Novosphingobium sp.
CCTCGTCATCGGCGCCGGTCCGATCGTCATCGGCCAGGCTTGCGAGTTCGACTATTCGGGCACTCAGGCGATCAAGGCGCTGAAGGAGGAGGGCTACCGCGTGGTCCTCGTCAACTCCAACCCGGCGACGATCATGACCGATCCGGACATGGCGGATGCGACGTATGTCGAACCGATCACGCCCGAGATTGTCGCGCGTATCATCGAAAAGGAGCGTCCTGACGCAGTCCTGCCGACGATGGGCGGGCAGACTGCGCTCAACACGGCGCTGGCGCTGTTCAACGACGGCACGCTGGAGAAATTCGGCGTAAAGATGATCGGCGCCGACGCCGACGCCATCGACAAGGCCGAGGACCGTCAGCGTTTCCGCGAGGCAATGGACAAGATCGGTCTCGAATCCGCGCGTTCGGGTGTCGCGCATACGGTGGAAGAGGCCTTCGCCGTGCTGGAGCGCACCGGTTTGCCTTCGATCATCCGCCCGAGCTTCACTTTGGGCGGCACGGGTGGTGGCGTCGCCTACAACAAGACGGAATTCGAGAAGATCGTCCGCTCCGGTCTCGATGCGTCTCCCACTACCGAGGTGCTGATCGAGGAAAGCCTGCTTGGCTGGAAGGAGTACGAGATGGAGGTCGTGCGCGACAGGCACGACAACGCCATCATCATTTGCTCGATCGAGAACGTCGATCCGATGGGCGTCCATACCGGTGATTCCATCACGGTCGCTCCGGCGCTGACGCTGACTGACAAGGAATACCAGATCATGCGCTCGGCGAGCATCGCCGTTCTGCGGGAAATCGGTGTTGAAACAGGTGGTTCGAACGTACAGTTCGCAGTAAATCCCAAGGATGGCCGCCTGATCGTCATCGAGATGAACCCGCGTGTGTCGCGTTCGTCTGCGCTGGCGTCGAAGGCGACCGGTTTTCCGATCGCGCGCGTCGCGGCCAAGCTGGCTGTGGGCTATACGCTCGACGAGATCACGAACGAAATCACGGGCGCGACGCCGGCCAGCTTCGAGCCGACCATCGACTATGTCGTTACCAAGATACCCCGCTTCGCATTCGAGAAGTTCAAGGGCTCGGAACCATTGCTCTCCACCGCGATGAAATCGGTAGGCGAAGTCATGGCGATCGGCCGCAATATCAAGGAGTCGCTGCAGAAAGCGCTGCGCGGTCTGGAAACCGGCCTCGACGGCTTCAATCGCGTGATCGAGCTGGAGGGCGCGGGTCGTGACGAGATTACCGCCGCGCTCTCGCGTCAGACGCCTGACAGATTGCTGATAGTCGCGCAGGCGATGCGCGAGGGTTTCTCGGTAGAGGATATCCACGCGATCACCCATTATGACCCTTGGTTTCTGCGTCACATCGCCGAGATCATCGCCGAGGAAGCGAAGATCGAAGCCGAAGGATTGCCTCTGGACGCCGCGGAATTGCGCAGGCTCAAGGCGATGGGCTTCTCCGACAGGCGCCTGGCGAATCTCGCGGTTCGTTCGGTCCATGTCGCCGGAGGTCTTGCCGAAACGCAGGCGCGCCGCTCCGGTTTGCTCCACGATGCCTTGAAGGCGATGGCGGGCGCGACCAGCGAGAAGGAAGTGCGTGAGCTGCGCCAAAAGCTGGGCGTCCACCCGGTGTTCAAGCGCATCGACAGCTGCGCGGCCGAGTTCGAGGCCGTAACGCCCTATATGTATTCCACGTATGAAGGTCCGCTTTTCGGCGAGCCTGAGTGTGATGCGGCGCCTTCCGACCGGCGCAAGATCGTCATTCTTGGTGGCGGACCGAACCGCATCGGTCAGGGCATCGAGTTCGATTACTGCTGCGTTCATGCTTGTTTCGCGCTGGCGGAGGCCGGCTTTGAGACGATCATGATCAACTGCAATCCGGAAACGGTGAGCACGGACTACGACACGTCCGATCGTCTCTATTTCGAACCTCTGACCGGCGAGGATGTGCTCGAGATACTTCGCATTGAGCAGCAGAAGGGCGAGCTTGTCGGTGTAATCGTGCAGTTCGGCGGCCAGACCCCGCTGAAGCTGGCGCAGACGCTGGAAGATGCGGGCATTCCGATTCTGGGAACTTCGCCCGACGCGATCGATCTCGCGGAGGACCGGGAACGGTTTGCCGCGCTGGTCGAGAAGCTGAAGCTCAAGCAGCCGGCCAACGGCATCGCCAGAAGCCGGGACGAGGCAGTCGCGGTGGCGAGCCGCATCGGCTATCCGGTGCTCATGCGTCCGAGCTATGTGCTTGGCGGCCGCGCGATGGAGATCGTCGACAGCGAGGCACAGCTCGATGATTACATCGCCACGGCTGTGCAGGTTTCCGGCGACAGCCCGGTGCTGATCGACCAGTACCTGCGCGATGCGATCGAATGCGATGTCGATGCGCTCTGCGATGGCGAGCAGGTCGTCATCGCCGGTGTCATGCAGCATATCGAGGAAGCGGGCATTCATTCCGGAGATAGCGCCTGCACGCTGCCGCCCTACAGCCTTTCCCCCGAGATCGTCGGCGAGATGGAGCGGCAGGCAGAGGCGCTGGCGTTTGCGCTTGGCGTGTGCGGACTGATGAATATCCAGTTCGCGGTGAAGGGCAGTGAAGTCTATCTGATCGAAGTGAACCCGCGCGCCAGCCGCACGGTGCCTTTCGTCGCCAAGGCCATCGGTCAGCCGGTCGCCAAGATCGCGGCGCGCGTGATGGCTGGAGAGAAGCTTTCGAACTTCCCGCCATTCAAGCGCGATCTAGATTACATGGCGGTGAAGGAAGCCGTGTTTCCTTTCGCGCGTTTTCCGGGCGTCGATCCGGTGTTGTCGCCCGAGATGAAGTCGACCGGCGAAGTGATGGGCATCGATATCGATTTCGCGACCGCCTTCGCCAAGTCCCAGCTCGGCGCGGGTACGCTGTTGCCGCAGGGCGGCACTGCGTTCGTGTCGGTGAAGGACAGCGACAAGCCCGTGATACTGCCGGCGGTTCGCCGCCTGCTCGACCTGGGTTTCAACGTGATCGCGACGGGCGGCACGCAGCGCTATCTTGCCGATGCCGGACTTCCGGTCGAACGCGTGAACAAGGTTGCCGAAGGGCGCCCGCATATCGTCGATCGCATCATCGATGGCGAGGTGACGCTGATCTTTAACACGACCGAGGGGTGGCAAAGCCTTAAGGATTCGCAATCGATCCGTGCTTCGGCGCTACACGCCAAGGTCCCGTATTTCACCACCGCAGCCGCTTCGGTCGCAACGACGGAGGCGATTGCCGCGCTGCGTGGCAGCCAGCTTGAAGTACGGTCACTACAGGCCTATTATAGCTGAAACCATCGCGCTTCCCCGGAATTGTTAGAGGTTCTGGCTCGCTTCAGCGGAGCGGGCAGGGAAGTTTAGTCGCCGATCAGGGGGCGACAGGAGGACGTGAATATTATGGCGAGTGTCGAAAAGCTGCCGATGCTGGCGGAAGGCTATGAAAAGCTGACGGCCGAGCTGAAAGCGCTGCGTGAGGAGCGTCCCCGTATCGTTGATGCGATCGAGGAAGCGCGCGCCCACGGCGACCTTTCCGAGAATGCCGAATATCATGCAGCCAAGGAGCGGCAGGGCCAGGTCGAAGCGCAGATCGGAGATCTGGAGGACAAGGTCAGCCGCGCGAACATCATCGATCCGGCGACGCTTTCTGGCGATCGCATCGTTTTCGGTGCGACTGTGACGCTGCTCGATGATGATGACAAGCCAGTGCGCTACCAGATCGTCGGTCCATACGAAGCGGACGCCAAGGTCGGTCGCATCAGCTACAATTCGCCGCTTGGCCGGGCGCTTATCGGTCGCAAGGTTCAGGATGAAATTGAGGTTACGGTGCCGTCCGGCGACCGTTTCTACGTGGTAGAAAAGATCGAATTCATCTGAGGCGTCGGCATCATTCCTGACCGTTACCGCTTCCTGCTTTGGCAGCAGAGAAAGACGGTAACGGGAGATGCCATTTATTCGGTCGGCAGTTCCGGCTCGAGCAGACGGTGCAGGTGCACAATCACATATTTCATTTCGGCGTCGTCAACCGTGCGCTGGGCGCATCCGCGCCAGGCCTCTTCCGCCGTAGCGTAGTCCGGAAAGACGCCGACAAGATCGAGCTTGTCGAGATCGACATATTCAAGACCCTGAGGGTCCGCGACACGACCACCCATGACGAGATGGAGTTTCTGCATTTCTTTGCACGCTCCGAAAAGGAAGAGGATCTCCCTTAGCGTTGTGCATGTGCGAAGAGCAAGTGTTAGTGCCGTGTTCGGGCGACAAGATCGACGGCCTTGCGCATAAGTCTTTCACCCGCCTCGATTGCCGAGGAAGCGGCCTCTTGTGCGGGTGTAAGCAGCTCGCCCGCGCGAGCCAGCCCGTCTTCGCTGCGTTTGCGAATCAGGTCGCTGGCATTTCCCGCTTCGTGGAGTGCCTTGCGTCCCAGATCCCGTCCGGCGGCTCCTGCGCTTTCGGCTTTGTCGCGTGCCTGATGGCCAAGGGTAACACCTGCAGCGCCGGCTACTTCGGCCAATGCGATTCCGCCGCGAACGAGCTTGCCGACAACGCCCTTGCGAATGAGCAGTCCAATGGCGAGGCCACCGACCAGACCTCCTGCCATTGTCAGCACCGGATGCTTGCGCGCAAAGTCGCTAAGGCCTGAGGGTTCCTCTCGGGCCTCGTCGTGAAGCGGTATGACCACGTTTTTCTGCTTCTGGCCTTTGGTGTCAGGCCTGCTTGCGTTCCGGCTCGTCGACATCCCCATCCTCCTCATCATCGGTCAGCAGCCGTTGCAGACGGCGCATGATCGGATTACGCATGATCCAAAGCGCCACAGCGGCAATGGTTCCGGCTATGACGCCCGGATTTTCATCGGCTATCTCCAGGGCGTGATCGAAGGCGTTGCGCGCTTCTTCGCTTACCCGGTCGGCAATGCGGCCACCGACACTTCGCGCTTCCATATCCTCCTGCACTTGTCCCAGGCGCTGGTATAGCGCGGTGTGGGCTTCGTCGCGCGCGGTGCGTGCCTTGAGCAACCGGTCAACCGTGGTCATGAGGGACCGTCCTCATCGCTCAGTATCGCCAGCATCTTCGTCCAGCGGGTAGCTGCAAGCTTCAGGGCCAGAAATGCCGATATCGCGAGCGATCCGACGACAACCGCAGTCGCTCCCCATGCTGTGAGCAAGGGGGTCAGTGCCAGAAGCAGCCCAAAGACCAGCGCCATCAAGGAAAAGAGGGCGAGGGCGCCGGCAAGTACGGCAAGTATCGCGATCGTTCGTATGCGGCCGACGGCAAAGAAAACGCGTGCTTTCTGGTATGCCAGTTCGGCTTGAAGGAAGGTTCGTCCGTCTCCCGCAAGAGCATGCAAATCCTCCGCCAGCGAGCGATCGCCGGCAGAGGATTCATCTTCTTCCGCGAAGCGCGAAGTGTCCGCGTTACTCATGACCGTAGGCAGTCTCCCGCGCGAAACGGTCAGTCGTTCGATCCCTTGAACAGTCGAGCTAGCAGGAAGCCCGCCGCCGCCGCCACGCCGATGGCGAGGCCGGGACTCTTGCGGACGAACTCCTTGGCGTCTTCGGTCAGTTCGTTCAGATCCTTGGCTTCAAGACGCGCGGCCGTATCCTGAAGGGATTGTGCGGCGGAACGCGCATAGTCGCCATACTTCTGGCCGACCTTTTCATCGACCAGCGCGGCGTTGTCTGCAACGACCTTGCCCAAGCTGGCGAGGGCTTCAGTGGCTTTGGCCTTGCCGTCGTTCGCGAGGCTGGTGGCGCGTTCCTTGGCCTGGCCAGTCCATTCACCAGTGCTGCCGGTTATCTTTTCCCGATAGAGGTCGGCGCGTTCCTGCGCTTCCTTGCCGAGCGCTTGGGCGCCGGCTTTCGCTTCTTCGACCGCCTTGGCGAAATGGCCCTTCGCCTCGGAAGCGCCTGAGGCGTTCTGGGTGTCGGAATTGGTGACCAGCGTTTCGTCCATGATCAGTCCCTTCTTACGCGAGTCCAGCAATCGGATGAGCCGATTCTGGGGCCGGGCGACAAGCCTAGCACACCCTCCGCGAAATTCGATAATGCTGCAACGCAGCTTGCCAGCGATGGTTCCCCCGCCTAGGAGCCCCGAAAGCAGGAAATCCGGCCTTTTCTGGCCTTGCGAGGAGAACACGTCATGACTGCGATCATCGATATCCACGGACGCGAAATCCTCGATAGTCGCGGGAATCCTACGGTGGAGGTCGACGTTCTGCTCGACGATGGCAGCTTCGGTCGCGCCGCCGTGCCTTCCGGCGCGTCGACCGGCGCGCATGAAGCCGTCGAGCTGCGCGATGGGGACAAGGCCCGCTATCTGGGCAAGGGCGTGCTGAAGGCGGTCGATGCCGTCAACGGCGAGATCAGCGATGCCTTGCTCGGCGTGGATGCTGAGGACCAGCGCGACATCGATCTCGCGATGATCGCGCTCGACGGCACCGAGAACAAGGGGCGGCTTGGGGCGAATGCCATTCTCGGTACCAGCCTCGCCATCGCCAAGGCTGCGGCAAACGCGCGGGGTCTGCCGCTTTATGCCTATGTCGGAGGCGTCTCCGCGCATGTTTTGCCGGTGCCGATGATGAACATCATCAACGGTGGCGAGCATGCGGACAATCCGATCGATTTTCAGGAATTCATGGTCATGCCGGTCGGTGCTCCGACGCTGGCCGAAGCAGTGCGCTGGGGCGCGGAAATCTTCCACACGCTGAAGAAAGGCCTGCATGAAAAAGGGTTGGCGACGGCCGTAGGCGATGAGGGCGGCTTCGCACCGAACCTAGCCTCGACGCGCGATGCGCTCGATTTCGTGATGGCCTCGATCGAAAAGGCTGGCTTCAAACCCGGCAGCGATGTGAAATTGGCGCTCGATTGTGCCTCGACCGAATTCTTCAAGAACGGCAAGTACGAGATCAGCGGTGAAAACCTGTCGCTGACCCCTGTGCAGTTCGCCGACTACCTTGCTGACCTGACCGCCGCCTATCCGATAATCTCGATCGAGGATGGCATGAGCGAAGATGATTTCGAGGGCTGGGCAGCGCTAACCGCCAAGATCGGCGACAAGGTGCAACTGGTCGGTGATGATCTTTTCGTCACCAACCCGAAGCGCCTGACTATGGGCATTGGTAAGGGGCTGGCGAACTCGCTGCTCGTCAAGGTCAATCAGATCGGTTCGCTGACCGAGACGCTCGAAGCGGTTTCGATCGCGCAGCGTGCGGGTTACACTGCGGTCATGTCGCATCGTTCGGGCGAAACTGAGGATGCCACGATCGCTGACCTCGCCGTCGCGACCAATTGCGGTCAGATCAAAACCGGTTCGCTGGCCCGTTCCGATCGGCTTGCCAAGTACAACCAGCTGATCCGCATCGAGGAAGAACTGGGCGATGCGGCGGTTTATGCCGGCGCTTCGGCTTTCGGCCGGCTGGCGAACTGACGCCCGCCCTGTCCTGCCAGACACAGGCGCCGCATCCATTCAGTTCCTCAGACTGAGCGGTGCGGCGCCCTTGCAAGGTTCCTTACTTGCTTTTCGCGTCGGAAGGCGCAGCGGCGGAGGCTGTAGCTGTCTTTGCAGCATTGATGAGTTCGGCTGCTGTAATGGTCAGCGCAAGGCCGTTCGAATCGGTCGTAAAATACTGGTTCGGCACGGAAACCGGACCTGAGGCCAATTGCAGGACCACATTCGCGCCTTCCACGGATTTGATCTTGCCCACCACGGCGCCGTCCTTGTCCCGAACTTCGGCATCGGGAATGAGCGCAGTGCGTGTTGCGGCGCCAGCCTTGGCGGCTGCATCGGCGACGGCCGCGTCCAATTGCGCGCGTGTGGTATTCAGAACCGGTCCTTTGGCGCCGCTGGCAAAGGCATTGGCGGCAAGTGTGGCGCGATTGGTGCCTGTGTTCACTACGACATTGCCGTCGGCAACGTTTTCGATCGTGCCGACTTCGGCGCCCTGGGGATCATAAACCACGGTTCCCGGTGCAATAGCCGTTTGAACAGCGGCCGGACCGGAGGAAGATTGCGCCATGGCAATGGCCGGCGTCATCGCGATGCCAAGCAGGAGCGGGGCGAAACGGGGGAATTTCATAAAGCTCTCCGGATCATGGGATGTAAAAAGTGATTAACGATCTGCCCCCGATCAGCGATCTAGTAGGCTGATTCCGGTTGCGGGCCGCGTTTGCGCCGATCCGTTTTCAAGTCACGGCGAGTGGGCCGGAAGTCGTGCGAACGCGCTGTCATTGCCAGCGAGGAGGGCCGCGCCTATGGCTTTGCCGCAGAGACGAAGGGGCGAAGCCTTCCGGTACGGTACGGAACGATGAACGGCGCAACGAAGGAAGAAGACACCGCGTCACCTTCGGTCTGGCGCTATGCCAAGGCGAGCCGCGCGAACGTGGTGGTCGACGCCGCCGAATATTTCGAGCTGATGCGCGATGCGATGCTCAAGGCGCGCCAGCGCATCTTCCTGATTGGTTGGGATTTCGATTCGCGCATTCGTCTGGGAGATGGGCGGCGCTGGTGGAACCTTCCGCGCAAAAGCCGTTATCCGGCGCGCCTTGGGGCATTCTTCATCTGGCTGGTCCGCCGTGGCAGGCAGCTTGAGATCCGGCTGCTCAAGTGGAACATCGGCGCTCTGAAATTCGTGCTGCGCGGAACCATGATCGTCGATCTGGTACGTTGGCTCTACAACCCTTCGATCGATTTCAAGTTCGATTCCGCGCATCCGCTGGGGTGCAGCCATCATCAGAAGATTGTCGTGATAGATGATAGCCTGGCCGTATGTGGCGGCATCGACATGACTTCCGATCGCTGGGATACGCCCGAACACTTGCCCAATGATCCGGGGCGTCGTCGTCCGAACGGCAAGCCCTATGGCCCGTGGCATGATGTCACGATGCTGATGGAAGGCGAAATCGCGGCGGTACTTGGCGATCTCGGGCGCGAGCGTTGGCAGGTGGCTGGAGGCGACCCGTTGGAGCCCTGCGCGCCTCAGGACATCAGCCCCTGGCCTGACGGTCTCGTCGCGCAGTTCGAGGATGTCGAAATCGGTATCGCTCGCACGCGCGCGCATTATCGGGAATGCTCCGAAGTTCGCGAGATCGAGAATCTCTTCATCGAGCAGATCGCGCGGGCGCGGCGCTTCATCTACGCGGAAAGCCAGTATTTCGCATCACGTCGCATCGCCGAGGCCATTGCCTTGCGCGTGGCGGAAGCGAACCCGCCAGAGATCGTGCTCATCAATCCGCTGACCGCTGATGGCTGGCTTGAACAGGCGGCGATGGATACCGCGCGGGTGCAATTGCTTCACGCCATCGCCGAAAGCGATCACGCCCGGCGCTTTCGGGTCTATGTTCCGGTCAATGCGGCGGGTGAGCAGATATATGTCCATGCCAAGCTGATGATCGTCGATGACGAGATCATTCGCGTGGGTTCCGCGAACATGAACAATCGCTCGCTGGGGTTGGATACCGAATGCGACGTGTTCATCGACGCCGCGCGGCCGGGCAACAGCCATGCAATTCCCGTGATCATGACGCTTCGTCACCGCCTGCTGGCCGAGCATTGCGGAATTAGCGCGGATGAAGTGATCGTGCGGCTTGAAGAACGTGGTTCGATGATCGACATGATCGATAGTTTGCCCAAGGTGGGGGCAAAGGCAGGTAAGCGTTTGGAACCGTTCACCCTGCGCCCGCTTACTGAAGCTGAAAGGATTATCGCCGATAGCGCGCTGTTCGATCCCGAGAGTCCCGAGGAGATGTTCGAACCCATCGGAGGGAAGCGTGGATTGTTTCGGCGTGGCGGACTATTGCGGCGGCCTCGCATCGGGAGAAGACGGAAATGAGTAGCTTGATAGGACCGGATGAGGACGATGGGCGGGGCAAGCTGCCGGTCCCTCAGGAAGTCCAGGATGCAATCCGCACCCTGATCCGCTGGTCCGGCGATGATCCCGAGCGCGAGGGCCTGCTGGATACGCCCAAGCGCGTGGCCCGCGCGTGGAAAGAATATTGTCAGGGCTACGAAGACGATCCTTCGGTCCACCTTTCGCGCATTTTTGAAGAGGTCGGCGGCTATGACGAGGTCGTGCTGCTGAAGGACATCCCGTTTCAGTCACACTGCGAGCACCACATGGCACCGATCATCGGCAAGGCGGCTATCGCTTATCTGCCGCAGGATCATGTTGTCGGCATCTCCAAGCTCGCGCGCGTATTGCATGGCTTCGCGCGCCGTCTGCAAATCCAGGAACGCCTGACGGCCGAGGTCGCCCAGTGCATATGGGATAACCTCAAGCCGCGCGGAGTCGCGGTGGTGATCGATGCTAGCCATTCCTGCATGACCGCGCGCGGTGTGCGCACTCCCGGCGTCAGTATGGTCACAAGCCGGATGATGGGCATCTTCCTGGAGGATGACCGCAGCCGCAAGGAAGTGCTGAGCCTGATGGGCTATTGAGAAATTGCATGATCCCGGAATCCAGCCGGGACCATGTCTGTCTTACAGAAGATTTGCCGCCAGTACTCGCCATGCCGCGCGGTCGGCGGCAATATCTCCGCCAGTGATCGCCTGAACCGCGACGTGGCTCGCGCCGGCGTCGAAGTGCGCATCGATCCGGGCCTTGATCCGCTCGGTCCCGCCCCAGGCGAACAGGGCTTCCAGAAAGCGATTGTCCAGCCTGCCGATCTCTTCCTGAGAGAAGCCCAGGCGGAGCCAGCTGTTGATGTAGTTAGGCAGCCGCCGGTAATGGGTGAGGGCGCTTTCGGCGAGTGCTCTTGCCCGTGCATTGTCCGTTTCCAGCATGACCCCCTGCTCGGGTGCGAGCAGTATGCCCGGTCCGAGTATGCCGCGCGCCCAGCCGGTATGTTCGGGCGTGACCAGATAGGGATGTGCGCCGGCGGTGCGTTCGCGCGCAAGTTCCAGCATCCTGGGAGCAAGCGCGGCGATGCATAGCCGATTTCCGGGCATGCCCTCCGCTTCGAGCCGGTCGAGGTAGTCGCGCATGACATGGAGCGGTTTCGCCGCCGCATAGGCGTCGCCGATCATCGGGCCATGGCTGACGCCGAGGCCAAGCAGCACGCGCGACTGATGGTCGGCGGGAAGCGCCTTCCACCATGCGGTGATCTCGCCGGGTTCATGCTTCCAGATGTTGATGATGCCGGTGGCGACTGTGAGGCGGCGGGTAGCGCGAAGCAGCCTGTCGACCGCGTCGAGAATGTCGCCGCCTGCGCCGCCGGGAATCCAGATCGCGCCGAAGCCGAGCTCATCGATTTCGGCCGCCGCTTCGGGGATCATCGCCTGATCGCCGAAGCGCAGTCCGGTGGACCAGATGCCGATGCGGCCGAGATGGACGCCGGTCATGCTTTTTCCATTGCGGGCTTGGCGCGGGTATAGCTGTTTTCCGCCCGCCATACGGTGCGGATGCGGCGATGCTTGAGCTGCCAGTCGTCACCGACCTTGTGCCAGCGATCGGTGTAGAAGCCGCTGTGGTCGGGACCGATGGGCGAGATCACGAACCAATATGTGCGAACGTCTGCTTCGTCATCGCTGACCAGTTCTATGCTCGAAGTAGTGAGATGGTGGCTGATGAAGCCGAGAGGATTGGCCGGCTTCTTGGGCTTGCTGGCAGCGGCCTGTTCTTCGGTCGACATGTCGATCGGCCGGCCGTTGATGTACTGGCGGATCGTTTCGCGGCCTTCCATGCTGCGAAGATTGTCGTCGTCCCCGAACTGGAACAGGCAGTCCTCGGTGAAGATTTCGGCGTAGATATCGCCCTTGCGGGCATCGCCTGCCTGGGCGAGCCGGGCAAGCTGGTTGCGGATCGCGACGTGTGCCTTGTGCTCTTTCGTCTTGTGTTCTTTGGTCATGGCATCCTCCGGGGGTATCCCCGCCGACCGGAGCCGGCGGGGATCATCAATCAAAGCTGTTCGAGCAGATGCTCGGCCGAGCTTACCTTGAATTCGCCGGGGGCTTCCACGTTGAGCTGTTCGACGACGCCGTCGTTGACGATCATCGACCAGCGCGATCCGCGCTGGCCAAGACCGAAGCCGGTGCCGTCCATCTTGAGGCCGAGGGCGTCGGCCAGGAGCGCGTTTCCGTCACCCAGCATCGTCACGTCGGGCGAGCCAGAGGCCTTGCCCCATGCGCCCATGACGAAACCGTCGTTCACGGCGGTGCAGACGATCTCGTCGACGCCCTTCGCCTTGATGTCGGCCGCTTTTTCGACATAACCCGGAAGGTGTTTCGCCGAGCAGGTGGGGGTGAAGGCGCCCGGAACCGAGAACAGCGCGACGCGCTTGCCCTTGAAATAATCGCCGGTCTGTATGGCTTCGGGACCGCTTTCGGTGGCCTTGGTCACTTTTACGTCGGGCAGCTTGTCGCCAACGGCAATGGTCATGGGATGCATCCTTTCCTGAAGTGAATCGAATGGAGGCGGGGTTACAGGACTCCGCTGCATCCCGGCAACGCCCCTACGTGGTTAATTTCGCTTTCGAGCTCGTGTTAAACAATTGGTAAATACGTTTGTCGCATCTTCCAGCAGCGCGGAAATATCTCCGCGCGGGAGCAGAACGATGAAACGCATGAGGGGCGCGGCGGTCTGGGCCGTATTTGCCATGGTGTCCTCCACTCCGGCGCTCGCCGCAGCACAGATGAGCGGCGCCGAAAAGATTCACCGTCTCGATGTGATGCTGCGCGCCACTGCGGCACAGTGCAAGGGCGGCGCGGACGATTTCACGGCCGACTATGACCGTTTCGCCACCAATCATCGGGGCGTGCTGGAAACCGCCGATGGCGAAATGCGCGCGCAGCTTTCGCGTCCCGCCGGACCTTCCGGTTCCTGGCGCGAAATGCGCCGTTTCAACGTCGCCGTCGCCGACGCTTATGATCGCGGCCATCCCTGGCTCGATTGCCACCAGTTGGCGATGGCTACGCATGCGATGGCCGATGTTATCGGCCGCGCCACGCTTGAGGAAAGCGCCGATCAGCTTATCGACTATCGCGCGCCTGTGCGGATGGCCTCGGCCCATCGCTGATCTACATCCGGGCAACATATAAAGACTTCTTTATATTTGCGGCCGGTCGCGCAAACCGCTAAGGGCGGCGCCTGAACCCGCGTCCCTTTTCGGAGAATTCGCACCGTGGCCACTGTTGTCGACGCCGCCCAGGATTATGTCATCGCCGATATCGGCCTCGCGGAATTCGGCCGCGCCGAGATCGCCATCGCCGAAACCGAAATGCCGGGCCTCATGGCCCTGCGCGAGGAGTTCGGCGCTTCAAAGCCGCTCAAGGGCGCCCGGATCACCGGTTCGCTGCACATGACGATCCAGACCGCCGTCCTGATCGAGACGCTCGTCGCGCTCGGTGCCGAAGTCCGCTGGGCGACCTGCAACATCTTTTCCACCCAGGATCATGCTGCGGCGGCTATCGCCGCCGCTGGCATCCCCGTTTTCGCCGTGAAGGGTGAGAGCCTGGCTGACTATTGGGATTATGTCGGCTCGATCTTCGACTGGGGCGACACGACCGCCAACATCATCCTGGATGACGGCGGCGACGCCACGATGTTCGCGCTTTGGGGCGCGCGCGTCGAGGCGGGCGAGACGCTGTTCGAGCCGGGCAATGTCGAGGAGATCGAATTCGTCCGCGCTCTGAATGCCTTCCTGAAGGCGAAGCCCGGCTACCTGACCGAAACGGTCAAGGCGCTCAAGGGCGTGTCGGAAGAGACGACCACCGGTGTGCACCGGCTCTATCAGATCGCCAAGGAGGGCAAGCTCCCGTTCCCGGCGATCAACGTCAACGACAGCGTCACCAAGTCGAAGTTCGACAACCTCTACGGCTGCAAGGAATCGCTGGTCGATGCGATCCGCCGCGCCACCGACGTCATGCTGGCTGGCAAGGTCGCTTGCGTCGCCGGCTTCGGCGATGTCGGCAAGGGCTCGGCCGCCTCGCTGCGCAACGGCGGTGCGCGCGTGCTGGTTACCGAGATCGATCCGATCTGCGCGCTGCAGGCGGCGATGGAAGGCTATGAAGTCGTGACGATGGAAGAGGCGACCAGCCGCGCCGACATCTTCGTAACCGCCACCGGTAACGAACACGTCATCACCGCCGAGCACATGAAAGCGATGAAGCCGATGGCCATCGTCTGCAACATCGGCCACTTCGACAGCGAGATCCAGATCGCCGCGCTCGACAACTACAAGTGGACCGAGGTGAAGCCCGGAACCGACCTGGTCGAGTTTCCCGACGGCAAGCAGATCATCATTCTCGCCAAGGGCCGCCTGGTGAATCTGGGCTGCGCCACCGGCCATCCCAGCTTCGTGATGAGCTCCAGCTTCACCAATCAGGTGCTGGCGCAGATCGAGCTCTTCACCAAGGGCGAGAACTACAAGAACGAGGTCTACGTTCTGCCCAAGCACCTCGACGAGAAGGTCGCGGCGCTGCATCTGGAAAAGCTGGGCGTGAAGCTGACTAAGCTGAGCAAGAAGCAGGCGGACTACATCGGCGTCAGCACCGAAGGCCCGTTCAAGCCGGATCACTATCGCTATTGATCAACGGAGAGGCCACCGTGAAGATCATTGCGGTGGCCTCTCCTGTCGGTCCCAGCCTGCTCATGTGAATGCGGGCTTCTCTTTGGCTTGGTGCTGACACGCGCTGAGACCAACTCAAAAATCGCACGCCATGCGCTTGACATGTAGGAGTGTTCTTCATACGTTCCATTGATGTCAGTTACCAGACTGGCACTGTGACGGGTGCGGGGGCGCAAGCGCTTCGGCTCTGCTCCTTCGCAGTGCGGTCGGCGCCCGCGCGGTCCGGACAGGCCGCCACGGGATGCGGCGGATGGACAGGCCGGTGAATGTCAC
>DASWWL010000061.1:0-5895 GCA_036400975.1 Novosphingobium sp.
CGGGGCGCTGGCGGGACGGGCTCGCTGCCTTGCCGCCTTGCGTCGGGGCATACCCCGAGGTTTCGTCCATGCCGGTGTGGCATTCACCGGCCTGTCCATCCGCCGCATCCCGTGGCGGCCTGTCCGGACCGCGCGGGCGCCAACCGCACTACGAAGGAGCAGAGCCGAAGCGCTTGCGCCCCCGCACCCGTCACAGTGCCAGTCTGGTAACTGACAGAACGGAACGTATGAAGAACATTCCTACATGTCAAGCGGATGCTTGACCATTTCTGCTGGCCTCCGCGCATGATCGCAGGGATCACGCATCAGCCGCGGCTCACCTCACTCGGAATAGCCGCGCTTTTCCGCCCAGTCCTCGGTCTCGCCCGGCTTAAAAGTCGCGCCCGGCGTCCTGCCCGACTTGGTGTTGAGATCCCAGTCGATCACGTCCGCATGTTCCTCGATCGGCATGCGGAACGCATTGATGGTCCATGCGGTCGTCATGTAGTGGCCGATGGTGAAGACGAAATCCATCAACTGCTTGCGATCGTAATACTTGGCCAGCGTATCCCAGGTCTCATCGCAAAGGTCGTGCGTCGCCAGCAACTCGTCCACCGCCTTCAAGACGGTACGATCCTCTTCGTTCCAATCGCCCTTGTCGGGATTGTCCTTGATCTGGCGGATCTCGTCGAGCGTCATGCCGAGGTTGATCGCGTAGCCGACGTGATTGTGCCACTCGTACAGCGAATTGGTGTGGACCGCGATGCGCAGGATCGTGATCTCGCGCTGGCGCAGCGGGAAAGTGTTGGTGACGAGCATGTGCTTGCCCCACACGTTCGACGCATTGGCGAGGTCGACGTGCTGCGCCATCATCATGACGATATTCGTCCTGGAGCCTTCCTCGCGGGCATTGGGCTCACCCCAGAATGCAAAGACCTCGCGCGCTTCGTCGGTCCACTCTTCGCGGGGAAGCTTGGGAATGCGCCATTCGGTACGCTTGGTCATCGATCTCTCCAGAGATTTGCGGAGCGCTTCAGCGCCCCTTGAATTCGGGCTGCCGCTTCGCCTTGAACGCGGTGACGCCTTCGATGAAATCCTCGCTGCGGCAAGCATCACGCTGCCCCAGGCGTTCATTGATGAGCGCAGTTTCGAGGCTGGAATCGGTCGCCGCCCAGGCGTTTCGCTTGATGAGGCCGAGCGAACGCGGCCCCTTGGCCAGCCGCCTCGCAAGGTTCATCGCGGTATCCTCGACCTGATCGTCGGGAACGACGTAGTTAACGAGGCCCCATTCGAGCGCCTTCGGCCCATAGAGCCGCTCGCCCAGCAGCATCAACTCCATCGCGCGCACCCGGCCGACCGCCTTCGCCAGCAGCCACGATGAACCGCCGTCGGGCACCAGTCCGACATGGCAGAAGGCCTGCAGGAAGAAGCCGTCTTCGCCGCAGACGACGAGATCGCCCGCCATGGCAAGGCCGCAGCCGACACCCGCCGCCGCGCCGCGCACGGCGGTGACGACCGGTTGCTCCATCTCCTTCATCGCGATGATGACAGGGTTGTAGTAGCGATCGAGAAGCCCGCCGACATCGCGCATCGGATCGTCGATGATGCCCTCGGCGTCAGCCAGGTTCGCGCCCGAATTGAAGGCCTTGCCCTCGCCCGTCAACAGCACCGCGCGCGCTTCGAAAGCGGCGCGGTTGAACGCGTCGAACAGTTCTTCGCCCATCTGCGCCGAACCCGCGTTGCGCGTCGCCGGATCGTTCATGGATATGCGCGCGACACCGTCTTGCAGCGAATAGAGGACCTTTTCGTAAGTCATCGTCGCAATCCTCAGGCCAGCATGCCGCCCAGGCGGGCTCGTACGATCTCTTCCGCCTCGCCGATGATGCGATCGATCAACTCGCGGGCAGTGGGGATGTCGTGGATCAGGCCCTGCACCATGCCGGCCCAGAAAATGCCCTTGGTAAGATCGCCGGTCTGCAGCAGCTCGCGGCCGACGGCGCCGGCGACATAAGGGCGGATGTCCTCGAAGGTGGCGTCGGGACGAGCCGAGATCTCGACGACCTTGTCCGATACCTCGTTCTTGCCGACGCGTGCGGTGTTCTTGAACCTGCGGAAGATCAGGTTGGTGCCCCGTTCGTCGTTCTCGACGTACTTGGCCTTCACGTTGTCGTGAATCGGCGCTTCCTTCGTGGCACAGAAACGCGTGCCCATGTTGATCCCCTCAGCCCCGAGCGCCAGCGCCGCGACAAGGCCGCGGCCATCGCCGAAACCGCCTGAGGCGACCATCGGGATCTTCACCTTGTCGGCGGCGGCGGGGATCAGGATCAGGCCGGGGATGTCATCCTCGCCGGGATGACCGGCGCACTCGAAACCATCGATCGAGATGATGTCGCAACCCGCGCGCTCAGCCGAGAGCGCATGGCGCACAGCCGTGCACTTGTGCAGGATCTTGATCCCGTGGGGTTTCGCCATTTCCCAGATCTCGCGCACTTCCTGCGTGCCGGCGGTCTCGAATATCTTGACGCCCGCATCGATCGCCGCCTGCGCGTAGCCCTTGTAATCGGGCGGCAGGATCGTCGGCAGGACGGTGATGTTCACCGCGAAGGGCTTGTCCGTCATCGAACGGCAGCGCTCGATCTCCTCGCTCAGCGCCTTGGGGCTCGGCTGGGTCAGCGCGGTCAGTGTGCCCAGGCCGCCTGCGTTCGACACAGCGCTCGCCAGCTCGGCATAGCCGACGCCCTGCATGCCGCCCTGAACGATCGGGTGTTCGATGCCGAGCATTTCGGTGACGCGCGTCTTGAAGGCCATTTATATCTCCCTGGGCTGCCGGGCAGGATTCTCGTGGCAAAGCCTTTGTCGGGCGGATCGCGCGGCGGCAAGTGCAGAAATGGATTCAACGCGCTTCGTGGCCGATCATTCGTGCCCTTGTACAGGATGCGGCACGTAAGGCGCCTCCAGCGTTGCGACTTCATCAGGGTTCAAAGCCAGTTCCAGCGACGCCAGCGCATCTTCAAGCTGCGCCATACTGGTCACGCCGACGATGGGTGAGGAAATGCCAGGCTGCACCAGCAGCCATGCCATCGCGACTTGCGCCATGGCCACGCCGCGAGCCTCGGCGATGGCCCGCACCGCCTGCACCACCGCGCGATCGGCCGCTTCGGTATGCGCATAGAGATTAACGCCGATCCGATCGCTTTCCGTGCGCTTCGTCGCCGTGCCCCAAGGCCGCGTCAGCCGTCCGCGCGCGAGGGGACTCCACGGGATCACACCGATGCCTTCCTCGCGGCAGAAGGGCAGCATCTCGCGCTCTTCCTCGCGATAGAGCAGGTTCACGTGATTCTGCATCGAAACGAACCGCGCCCAGCCATTCGCGCGCGCGACGGCGATCGCCCGTTGAAACTGGTATGTCCGCATGGAAGAAGCGCCGATGTAGCGCACCTTCCCGGCGCGAACGATGTCGTTCAGCGCCTCCATCGTCTCCTCGATCGGCGTTTCGGGATCCCAGCGGTGAATCTGGTAGAGATCGATGTAATCGGTGCCGAGGCGGCGCAGGCTGTCGTCCACTGCCTGCATCAGCGCCTTGCGCGAAAGTCCGCCCTGATTGGGTCCTTTGCCCCATGTGCCCCAGGCCTTGGTCGCGATCACGACGCTGTCGCGCCGCGCGAAGTCCTTCAGTGCCCGGCCGGTAATCTCTTCCGAAGTTCCGCCGGCATAGATGTTCGCCGTATCGAAGAAGTTGATGCCCGCCTCGACCGCCCGCTGGATGATCGGGCGGCTGGCATCCTCGTCCAAAGTCCAGCGGTGCATGCCCTTTTCGGCATCACCGAAGCTCATGCAACCGAGGCAAAGCCGCGAGACCTTAAGTCCGGTATTTCCAAGGCGAACATAGTCCATGGGCAAGTCCTCGCGCAAACATCCGGCCTTGTCCAGCGGGGGGATCTAGCGTGGCGGATAATTGGCCCGGATGCCGTCGATCACGAAATCGACGATCGCCTCGCGGATGTCTCCGTCACTCGCCATGCCGCGCGGGAACAGCCAGTCCTTGAACATCAAGGAGGCCAACACCGCCGCGAAGGACACGCGCACCATCAGTTCCGGCTCGACACGCGGACGCTCGGCATTGCTCCTCATGCTGCCTGCGCCCTGATCGAAATACGACCGCAGGCCATCCATCTCGCCGATCCAGTCGTTGGTTTCGGGCGAATAGGACGACGCGACGATCAGCGTCATGAACATGCGCGAATGCTCGGCGATGAAATCCTGCAGCTCGCAAATGTAACGCCGCGCAACCTCGCGCATTGCGCTTTCGTCGTCGAGCGGAGCGCGATTGGCGGAGTGGAATTCGGCGAAATGGCGGTTCAGCGGGGTGAAGATCGCCGCGCGAAACAACGCCTGCTTCGAAGCGAAGAGACGGAATATCTGCGCTTCGGTCACATCCGCGCGGCGGGCGATGGCGGCGGTAGTGGCGCCGGCGAAGCCCGATTGGCCGAACTCCTCGGCAGCGGCAGTCAGTATCCGGTCGACGATCTCGTCCGACGAGCGACGCTTGCGACGCGGCCGTGGGGCCTCATGTCCGGTCTTTTCCGCCTTGGCCAAAGTGCGCCGCCTCTCACAATTCGTTACAAGATAGTTTCTACTATCCTGCTATGCTTCTGCCAAGGCGACCCGTTGAATCCGGCCAGCTTTGCCCTAGATTCCGGACATCAAACCACAGGAGTTGCAAGACGTGAACGGTATGAAGACGGCCATGCTGCTGGCGGCGCTGACGGCGCTGTTCATGGGGCTGGGCTATATGTTCGGCGGCACCGGCGGGGCGATGATCGCGCTGGTGATCGCGGCCGGGATGAACCTGTTCACATACTGGAACGCCGACAAGCTGGTGCTGTCGATGCATGGCGCGCGCGAAGTCGATGCAGCGACCGCACCCGATTTTTACGGACTGGTCGCGGACCTCGCGCTGCGCGCGAACCTGCCGATGCCCAGGGTCTATATCGTCGACAGCCCCAATCCCAACGCCTTCGCCACCGGCCGCAATCCGGAAAACGCCGCCGTCGCGGCGACGACCGGCCTGCTCGACATGCTCACGCGGGAGGAAGTCGCCGGGGTCATGGCGCATGAGCTCGGCCACGTCCGCAACCGCGACACGCTGATCATGACCATGGTCGCGACGATCGCCGGCGCGATCTCGATGATCGCAAACTTCGGCCTGTTCTTCGGGCACGGAGGCGACGACCGCCCCAATCCGCTCGTCGCCATCCTCGCCATGGTCATGGCGCCCTTCGCGGCGATGATCGTGCAGATGGCGATCAGCCGCACGCGCGAATACGGCGCGGACCGCGCGGGTGCCGAAATCAGCGGCAATCCGGCAGCCCTGGCTTCCGCTCTCGCCAAGATCGCCACCCCCGCCGCGCATATTCCCAGCATCGCCGCGCAGCGCAATCCGGCCGCGGCGCAGCTCTATATCGTGCCGACCGGCGTGTCGGACCTGTTCTCGACCCACCCCGCCACCGAAAAGCGCATCGCCGCCCTGCGCGCGATGCAGCCCGGCGCGCCCATCGCTCCTGCGGCAAAGCGACGCTCGGCGCTCGATCCGCACGGACGCTAGCCCCTACCGCCGGGACGCTCGAAAAGCCTGCGTGATCGTATTTCGCTAGGCGCGCCACGGCGCTTTAGGGTATGCGCCGCCAACTCGCCCATTGCTTCGCATGGGTGGGTTGTACATATGTTCAGCAGAACCAAAGACTCACGAACAAGAGGTGTGGGAGTGCTCAAGTCAGCCGATGGTGGCCTCAGGGCCGTGCCGTTTCCGATCAGCGACCCGGAGCGCATTCCGGCCCAGCGTTACTACGACGAGGAATTCTACAAGGCCGAGGTGGAGCACTTGTGGCCGCACGTCTGGCAGATGGCCTGCCGGCT
>DASWWL010000062.1:0-14564 GCA_036400975.1 Novosphingobium sp.
GTCCGGACCGCGCGGGCGCCGACCGCACTACGGGAGACAAGAGAAGCGAAGGCCTTTCGCGTCTCCCGCACCCGTCGCGGTGTGTCAGTCTGGGGCCTGACACACATGGAACGTATGAAGAACATTCCTACATGTCAAGCGTAGGGCGCGGGATTTTTGGATACTCTCCGCGCGTGACTAAAGTTCCTTATGCAACTGCCACGTCAAGCTTCTCATCAATCGCGCCGCGCTGCAGTCAAAAGAAAAGCCCCGGCGTTTCGGCCGGGGCTTTGGTGTTCTGTCGGTCGATCCCGATCAAAGCTTGCCGGTCAGCTCCGGCACCGCGTTGAACAGGTCCGCCACGAGGCCGACGTCGGCGACCTGGAAAATCGGTGCGTCCTCGTCCTTGTTGATGGCGATGATGGTCTTGGAATCCTTCATACCGGCAAGGTGCTGGATCGCGCCCGAGATACCGACGGCGATGTAGACTTCCGGCGCAACGATCTTGCCGGTCTGGCCGACCTGATAGTCGTTGGGAACGTAACCCGCGTCGACCGCGGCGCGCGAGGCGCCCACTGCCGCCCCGAGCTTGTCGGCGAGCGGGAAGATGACCTGCTGGAAAGTGTCTGCGTCCTTCAGCGCACGGCCGCCGGAGACGATCACCTTGGCAGCGGTCAGTTCGGGGCGTTCGGACTTGGCGATCTCGGCGCTGACGAAGCTCGACAGGCCGGCATCACCGGGGCCCGAGGCGGCTTCGACGCTGGCCGAACCGCCGCTGGCGGCCGCCTTGGCGAAGGCCGTGCCGCGCACGGTGACGACCAGCTTGGCATCCGAGCTTTCGACCGTGGCGATGGCGTTGCCGGCATAGATCGGACGAGTGAAGGTCTTGGGGCCTTCGACCGACAGGATGTCCGAAACCTGCGCGACGTCGAGCAGCGCGGCGACGCGCGGCGCGATGTTCTTGCCATTGGTCGTCGCCGGGGCGACGAAGGCGTCGTAATCGGCCATCAGTGCGGCGATCAGCGGCGCGACGTTTTCGGCCAGCGCATGCGCATAGGCAGCATCATCGGCATGCAGCACCTTGGAAACGCCGGCGATCTGCGCAGCGGCCTGAGCGGCGGCGGCGCTGCCCGAACCGGCGACGAGCGCGGTGACTTCGCCGAGCTGACCGGCCGCAGTGACGGCCGCCAGCGTCGCGTCCTTGACCGACGCGTTGTCGTGTTCGACCCAAACGAGCGTCTTGGACATCAGGCTACTCCCAGTTCCTTGAGCTTGGCGACGAGGGCGTCCACGTCCGCCACCTTCACGCCGGCCTGGCGCACGGCGGGTTCGGCCACCTTCAGCGTCTTGAGGCGCGGCGCGGTTTCGACGCCATAGTCGGCCGGCGCTTTGGTCGCGAGCGGCTTCGATTTCGCCTTCATGATGTTGGGCAGCGAGGCATAGCGCGGTTCGTTGAGGCGCAAGTCGGTGGTGACGATCGCGGGCAGCGACAGCTTCACAGTCTCGAGACCGCCATCGACTTCACGCTTCACGGTGACGGAATCGCCCTCGACCGTGACTTCTGAAGCAAAGGTGCCCTGCGGACGGCCGGTCAGCGCGGCGAGCATCTGGCCGGTCTGGTTGCTGTCGTCGTCGATGGCCTGCTTGCCGAGGATGACGAGACCGGGCTGTTCCTCGTCGCTGATCGCCTTCAGGATCTTGGCGACGGCCAGCGGCTCGACCTCGTCGTCGGTCTGCACGAGGATCGCGCGGTCGGCGCCCATGGCGAGCGCGGTGCGCAGCGTTTCCTGCGCCTTGGCCGGGCCGACGGAAACCGCGACGATCTCGGTCGCCACGCCCTTTTCCTTGAGGCGGATGGCTTCCTCGACGGCGATTTCGTCGAAAGGATTCATGCTCATCTTGACGTTGGCGAGATCGACGCCGGTGCCGTCGGACTTGACCCGCGGCTTCACGTTGTAATCGATCACCCGCTTCACGGGGACGAGGATCTTCATGCGTGAGGTCCTTCCTCTCGAGGCGCGGAGGGGTTTAGCCGCGCGATTAAATTCCTAGCGGACGCCCCTTGCCAGAGATCGGGCGAAGGTCAACCCCTCCCTGCGAACCCGCGGGGAGGGGATGGTTCCTTAGGCCGCCTGCTTGACCTCGGCGACGATCTTGCGCGCGGCGTCGCCCAGGTCGTCGGCCGAAACGATCGGCAGGCCCGAGCCCGCGAGGATCTGCTTGCCGAGATCGACGTTGGTGCCTTCGAGGCGCACGACGAGCGGAACCGAGAGGTTCACTTCCTTGGCTGCGGCGACGATGCCTTCGGCGATCGTGTCGCACTTCATGATGCCGCCGAAGATGTTGACGAGGATGCCCTTCACGGCCGGATCGGCGAGGATGATCTTGAACGCCGCCGTGACCTTTTCCTTCGAGGCGCCGCCGCCGACGTCGAGGAAGTTGGCCGGGAACATGCCGTTGAGCTTGATGATGTCCATCGTCGCCATGGCGAGGCCGGCGCCGTTGACCATGCAGCCGATGTCGCCGTCGAGCTTGATGTAGGCGAGGTCGTACTTGCTGGCTTCGACTTCGGCCGGGTCTTCCTCGGTCTCGTCACGCAGCGCCAGAATGTCGGGGTGGCGGAACAGCGCGTTCGAATCGAAGCTGACCTTGGCGTCGAGCACCAGCAGCTTGCCGTCCGTCGTCTCGATCAGCGGATTGATTTCGAGCATCGACATGTCGGTGGCGGTGAAGGCGGTGTAGAGCTGCTCGGTCAGCTTGACTGCCTGCTTGTTGAGGTCGCCCGACAGCTTGAGCGCAAAGGCGACGGCACGACCGTGGTGCGGCTGGAAGCCTTCGGCGGGATCGATGGTGATCGTGGTGATCTTCTCTGGCGTCGAGTGGGCGACTTCCTCGATGTCCATGCCGCCTTCGGTCGAGACGATCAGGGCGATGCGGCCGGTGGCGCGATCAACCAGCATCGACAGGTAGTATTCCTTGGCGATGTCGGCGCCGTCGGTCACGTAAAGACGGTTGACCTGCTTGCCGGCTTCGCCGGTCTGGATCGTCACCAGCGTGTTGCCCAGCATGTCGGCGGCGTTGGCGCGGACTTCGTCGATCGTCTTGGACAGGCGGACGCCGCCCTTGGCGTCGGCCGGCAATTCCTTGAACTTGCCCTTGCCGCGTCCGCCGGCGTGAATCTGCGCCTTCACCACATAAAGCGGCCCCGGAAGCTTGCCGGCGGCGGCAACGGCCTCGTCCACGGTAAGCGCGGCGTGGCCCGCGGGAATCGCGACACCGAACTTCGCGAGCAGTTCCTTGGCCTGATATTCATGGATATTCATGGTGGATCGCTTTCCGCTGCTGGGCCTGGAGAGGGCGTTTGAATTTGTGCGGTGCCGCATAAGCATAATGGCCGGCATTTGAAAAGTCCTGCGCGCGCGCCGATCTCGACTCTTTGCAATTGTCAAGGATAGGGGCACAATCGGCCGCGAATGCTGGACAGGAAGAGACTCGAATCCATCGTGCGCGAAGCCGGGCGGATCGCCATGGCGCGCTGGCCCGGTGAAGGACACGCACTGGAAGTGTGGGAGAAGGCGCCGGGCAACCCGGTGTGCGAAATCGATCTCGCGGTGGATGCCTTCCTGAAACGCGAGCTGCGCACTCTGCTGCCGGCGGCGGGCTGGCTGTCCGAGGAAACCGTGGACGCGCCGGACCGGCTGTCCGACGGGCTGATCTGGCTGGTCGATCCGATCGACGGCACGCGCGATTTCGTGCGCGGGCGATCCGGCTGGGCGGTGTCGGTGGCCCTGATCAGCGCAGGCAGGCCCCTGTTCGGCATGCTCTTCGCGCCGGCGCGCGGAGAGCGGCGCCGGGGCGAGTTCTGGCACGGCGAGGCCGGGCAGGGAAGCTGGCGCAACGGCAAGCGGCTGGCTGCTAGCACCCGGCGTGAACTGGCTGGCGCGCGGGTGCCGGCACATCAGCTTTCGCGCGAGGATGCGGATCTGGTGATGGTCGATCAGCCGAACTCCATAGCGCTGCGCATCGCCATGGTCGCCGCCGACGAAGCCGATCTCCTCGCCACGGTGCGGTGGGGCTTCGAATGGGACATCGGCGCCGCCGCGCTCATCGCACGCGAATCGGGGGCGGTGGTGACGGACGCCTTCGGCGCCCCGCTCAATTACAACAAGAGAGATCCCCGCGCCTTCGGCGTGCTGGTCACGGCCCCGGCGATCCACGCGGCGGCAGTGGATCGCCTGGCGGAACGGGCGCGGACATTATCGGCCACGTGAGGCCGCCCTTGGGAGTGAGCGGCCTCTTTCCCTTTCCCGATCAGTAGCCCTGCTGACGCGCGGCCTGGACCTGCTCCTGGGTGATCGGCACGATCTTGATCTCGACCCTGCGGTTCCGGCGACGGCCTTCCTCGGTCGCGTTGTCGGCGATCGGCATCGTCTCGCCCATGCCCTGGCTGCGGATGCGCGAGGCGGCAACGCCCTGCATCGTCAGATAGTTCGCCACCGTGCGCGCGCGGTTTTCCGACAACGTCTGGTTATAAGCGTCGGAGCCGGTGGAATCGGTGTGCCCGTAAACGTCGATCAGGCTGTTCGGATACTGGTTCATGCTCTGCGCGATCTGGGTCAGCGTGGCGCGGAATTCCGGCTTCAGCGAATAGGACGCGACATCGAAAGTGACGCCTTCGGGCAGGTTGACGAGGATCGCCTGGCCATTGTCGGTCTCGGTTACGTCCACGCCGGTGCCGGCAGTGCTTTCACGCAGCTGCTTGATCTGCTTGTCCATCGTATAGCCGATGGCGCCGCCCGCGATACCGCCGATGCCAGCGCCGATGATGCGGCCCGTGCCGCCGCCGATCAGGCCGCCGAGCAGCAGACCCGCGAGCGCGCCCGCGCCGCCGCCGATCGCGGTGCGCGAAACCTTCTTCTCGCCAGTATTGGGATCGGTGACGCAGCCCGAGACGGTGATCAGCGAAACGGCGGCGATAGTGGAAACCAGAAGACGGGATTTCTGCATTTCAGGCCCCTTTCTTGACAATGCCTTGGTGCGGCAACCGTGTACTTGTGAACATGAATGCGCGCTGCACCGACTCGTTGTCAACGAGCAGGCGATAACAGGGTTCCACCTGGCGGGACTTCGCGAAACGGGAAACTTCTGCTAGCTGCCCGAGGGTGACACCCTTTCCCTGGACCGATGTCCTCGTGATCGCGGGGCTTATCCTGCTCAACGGCTTGTTCTCCATGTCGGAGCTGGCGATCGTGTCGGCGCGGCCGGCGCGGCTGAAGCTGCTGGCCGATCGGGGCAGCGGCGGCGCGAAATGCGCGCTGGCGCTGGCGACCGATCCGGGCAAGTTCCTTTCCACCGTGCAGATCGGCATCACGCTGATCGGCATCGTCGCAGGCGCCTATTCGGGCGCGAGCCTTGGCGGTCCGACCGGCGAGAGGCTGATGCTGCTGGGCGTGCCCGAACGCGCCGCCGACGAGATCGGCTTTGCCCTCGTGATCGCGGCGACGACCTATTTCAGCCTTGTCGTGGGCGAACTGGTGCCGAAGCAGCTTGCATTGCGCATCGCCGAGCCGGTGGCGGTGCTGGCGTCGCGGCCGATGGTCGTGCTGTCGAAGGTCATGGCGCCTTTCGTCTGGCTGCTCGACTGGTCCTCGAATCTGCTGCTGCGTCTGCTCGGCGTGCGTCATGGCGGCGAGAATGGCGTCACCGCCGAAGAACTGCAGATGATCTTCGCCGAAGCGACGCGTTCGGGCGTGATCGAGGAGGACGAGCGACAGATCATGACCGGCATCATGCGGCTTTCGGATCGTCCGGTGCGCGAACTGATGACGCCGCGCACCGAGCTGGACTGGGTGGAGCGCCGCGCCACCGAAGCCGAATTGCGCGCCGCCATCAAGGAGACGCCGCATTCGCTGCTGCCGGTGGCCGACGGCTCGCCCGACCGGATCGTCGGCGTGCTCAAGATCAAGGAAGTCCTTGCGCTGCTGCTTGCCGGGCGCAAGGTGCACATCGCCCGCGTCATGAAGAAGGCGGAAGTCATTCCCGACCAGCTCGACGCGATGGACGCGCTGCGCATCCTGCAGCAATCCGATGTCGCGATGGCGATGGTGCACGACGAATACGGCCATCTCGAAGGCGTGGTGACGCCGGCCGATCTCCTGAGCGCGATCGTCGGCACGTTCGTCAGCCACCAGGACGAAGGCGATTCGCCGATGATCGTCACCCGTGACGACGGCTCGCTGCTGATTTCCGGGGCACTGCCGGCCGATGCGCTGGCCGACCGGCTGGCGCTCGACCTGCCCGAGAGCCGGGACTATGCGACCGCCGCCGGCTTCGCGCTGTCCGTGCTCAAGCGGCTGCCCAAGGAAGGCGAGCATTTCACCAGCCAGGGCTGGCGCTTCGAGATCGTCGATATGGACGGGCTCAAGATCGACAAGCTGCTGGTCAGCGAGCTGGCGGCGAAGCCTGTCCAGGAGCAGGCCGAATAGGCGAGGTTTCGGCGCAATAAAAAAGCGCGCCCGCAGGCGCGCCCTTTCATCGCCGCACGACTGGCGAGATCAGCTGCCCGCGACGGCTTGCGCTTCGCGGCCGTCGCCCTGCGGCGCGGCGAGGATCTCGCGAGTGACCTCGCCCTTGGCGACGGTGTTGGTGGCGTTGTCGCCCACGCTCGAACGGATGCCGGGGGCGGAAGTGCCGGCGCGGCTGACGGCGCTGCTTTCCACCGCGCTACGCGGAGCTGGCCCGCCGAACAGCGCGTCGAGCGTGTTCTGCTGCAGGTTGCGGTCGACCGGCTGCGGCGCGCCGGGCTGCGGCGGGGTCAGCGCGAAATCAGGTGGCACGACCAGCGGCGTCTGGCGCTGTACGGCGAATTCGTCGGGCCGGGCGCGGTTGAACAATCCGCCCCCGCCGCCGCAGCCCGCCAGCATGGCCGAAACGGCCGCCACGAGAACAAGGGTAGTGGTCTTGCGCATGTTCAACTCTCCGGAGCGGTTTCGGCCGCAGGTTTCGGCTTGTCGCGCGAAAGCAGGGACCGGGCAAGGATAATCAGGACGCCGATGGTGATCGCGGCGTCGGCAATGTTGAAGATCAGGAATGGGCGGAACTCGCCGATGTGCAGATCGGCATAGTCGATCACGAAACCCTTGGTGGTGCGATCGTGGATATTCCCCAGCGCGCCGCCCAGCACCAGCGACAGGGCGAGGATGTCGCCCATCAGCTTTTCGCGCATCATCCATACCAGTACGACAAGCGCGATTCCCGCAGTCATCGCCACCAGCAGCCAGCGCATTTCGGTGGAACTGGCTGTCAGCATGCCGAGCGAGACGCCGTAGTTCTCCGTCCAGCGCAAGTCGAAGAACGGCAGCAGGTCGATCACGCCGCGTTCGCGCAGATGCAGCGTCCACAGCATATGCCACTTCACCCACTGGTCGATGCCGTAGACGATCGCCGCAATGGCGAGGCCTAGGGCCCGGTGGCGCAAGGTCGGGCTCACTGCGCCGTCTCCATCGCGCCGACCACGTCCTCGCAGCGGCCGCAGAGCGCGCCGTCCTCGGTCACTTCGGGCAAGTGCCGCCAGCAGCGGCCGCATTTGTGCTGATCGGTGCGGGTCACGGTCACGCCTTCGCCTTGGCCGGTCCGCACTGTCGCGGTGATGAACAGTTCGGCGAGATCGGCATCGCTGAAATCGCCAGGCGTGAAATGACCGGCGCCGAGGCTGACTTCCGCTTCCAGGCCCGATCCGACGATCTTCTCCCGCCGCAGCGGTTCGATCCGTTCCGTGACTTGCGTGCGAAAGAGGCGGAGCCGCTGCCATTTGCGTTCGATTCCGGTCAGGCCATCCATGTCCCGGTCTCCCGCGTCATGAACGGGCGGCAACACCGGCCATTCCAGCAGGTGCACGCTGCCGCCATCCGGATAGCGGGTGCCCCACACTTCCTCGGCGGTGAAGACGATCACCGGCGCGGCATAGCGCACAAGCGCATGGAACAGCGTGTCCAGCACGGTGCGGTAGGCCATGCGCTTCGGGTTCGTGGGCGCATCGCAATAGAGGCTGTCCTTGCGGATATCGAAGAAGAAGGCCGACAAGTCCTCGTTGCAGAATTCGCTCAGCGCGCGGACGTAAGTATTGAAGTCGAAGTCGGCGACCGCCTGCCGCAGCGTGGCGTCGAGCCGGGCGAGCAGCGCCAGGACATAGCGCTCCAGCTCGGGCATCTCGCCAACATCGAGATGTTCGGCTTCGCTGTATCCTTCCAGCGCGCCCAGCAGATAGCGGAAGGTGTTGCGCAGCTTGCGGTACTGGTCGGCGACGCCCTTCAGGATCTCGTCGCCGATGCGGTGGTCTTCGGTGTAATCGACCGACAGCGCCCAGAGGCGGATGATGTCGGCGCCGTTGGTTTCCATCACCTTGATCGGGTCGATGGTGTTGCCCAGCGACTTGGACATCTTCATGCCCTTGGCGTCCATGGTGAAGCCGTGAGTCAGCACCGCCTTGTAAGGCGCGCGGCCGCGCGTGGCGCAGGCTTCCAGCAACGAGGACTGGAACCAGCCGCGATGCTGGTCTGAACCTTCGAGATAGAGGTCGGCCGGCCATTGCAGTTCCGGCCAGCGGCCCGATTCCAGAACGAAGGCGTGAGTCGAGCCTGAATCGAACCAGACGTCGAGGATGTCGGTGACGCGCTCGTAATCCTCGGCCTTGTAATCGTTGCCCAGGTATTCCTGCGCGCGCTCGTCGGACCAGGCGTCGACGCCGCCTTCGCGCACGCCTGCGATGATGCGCGCGTTGACCGCCGGGTCGTTCAGGTACTGGCCGGTCTTGCGGTTCACGAACAGCGTGATCGGCACGCCCCATGCCCTCTGCCGGGAAAGCACCCAGTCGGGACGGCCTTCCACCATCGAGCCGATGCGGTTGCGGCCCTTGTCGGGCACGAAGCGCGTGTCGGCGATGGCCTGCAGGGCGGTTTGGCGCAGCGTCTCGCCTTCGCCCTGCGACGCGCGGATCCCGGCCTCGCTGGCGCAGAGCGGGGTCTGGCGATCGATCGCCTTGTCCATCGGCACGAACCACTGCGGCGTGCAGCGGAAGATCACCTTGGCCTTCGACCGCCACGAATGTGGATAAGAGTGTTTATAGTCGGTGGATGCCGCCAGCAGTCCGCCGCTTGTCCGCAAGTCCGAACAGATCGGTCCGTCGGGCGCGTTGAACTTGGGATTGATGACCGATCCTTGCCCGCCGAGCCAGCCCCAGTCGGCGCGGTACTTGCCGTCGCCCTCGACCGCGAAGACCGGATCGATGCCGTGCGCCTTGCACAGCAGGAAGTCGTCCTCGCCGTGGTCGGGCGCCATGTGGACGAGGCCGGTGCCGCTCTCGGTCGTGACGAAGTCACCCGGCAGGAACGGGCGGGGGCGAGCGAAGAAGCCGCCGAGGTGGTGCATCGGATGGCGGGCGACGGTGCCGGCGAGCTCGGAGCCTTTGCCAATCGGTTCCCACTCTGCAGCCGGAGTGAACATATATTCCGAAGTCGCATCCTGCGCTGCCATTGTCGCAGTGGCAAGGCGACCCAGAAAGGCCATCAGCAATGGCTCCGCAACAATGTAGCGTTTGCCATAGAAGACTTCGAGCGGGTTGTTCTCGTCAAATGCGCCACGTTTGTGCGTGTGCAACTTGTGCTGAACGAGGACGTATTCAACCTCCGGCCCATAGGCCAAAGCCTGGTTCACCGGGATCGTCCAGGGCGTCGTCGTCCAGATGACCGCATGCGCGCCGATCAGCTCCGGGATCGGGCTCTCGGTGATCTCGAAAGCCACGTCGATCTGGGTCGAGGTGATGTCCTCGTATTCGACCTCGGCTTCGGCCAGCGCGGTCTTTTCCACTGGGGACCACATCACCGGCTTGGCGCCGCGATACAATTGCCCGCTCTCGGCGAACTTCAGCAGCTCGGTGACGATCGTCGCCTCGGCCTGGAAGTCCATCGTCAGGTAGGGATTGCCCCAGTCGGCATTGATGCCGAGGCGCTTGAGCTGTTCGCGCTGGGTGTTCACCCAGGCTTGCGCATAGGCGCGGCATTCGGCGCGGAACTCGACCGGATCGACCTGGTCCTTGTCGAGCTTCTTCTTGCGGTACTGCTCTTCCACCTTCCATTCGATCGGCAGGCCGTGGCAGTCCCAGCCGGGAACGTAGGGCGCATCCTTGCCCAGCAGCGTCTGCGTGCGCACCACCATGTCCTTCAGGATATGGTTCAGCGCGTGGCCGATGTGCATGTCGCCGTTGGCGTAGGGCGGGCCGTCATGCAGGATGAACTTTTCGCGTCCTGCGCGCGCTTCCCGCGTCTTCGCGTAAATGTCCTGCTCCCGCCAGTGCGCAAGGATGCCCGGCTCCTTCTGCGGAAGGCCGGCTTTCATCGGGAAATCGGTCTTCGGCAGGAAGACGGTGTTTCTATAATCGCGCTGCTCGGTCATGACCGGCCGCCGTTAGAGCAAAGTGGGGGCTTGGGAAAGCCTCGGCTTTCGCCGCTCTCAGGGAATCAGCGCCGCCAGCCGCGCCTGTGCTTCGTCGCAGTCCCTTCCGATCTGCGCGATCAGTTCGTCCATGCTGGCGAACTTCGCCTCGGGGCGGATGAAGTGGTGGAACGCCACCTCGATCTCCTGCCCATAGAGGTCGCCGGAAAAGTCGAAGAAAAAGGGTTCGAGCAGTTCCTTCGGCGGATCGAACGTCGGTCGCACGCCAAGGTTTGCCGCGCCTTGCAGGATGCGGCCGCCGGGCAGCTTGCCGGTGACCGCATAGATGCCGAAGCGCGGGCGAAGGTAGCCGCCAAGCGGCAGGTTGGCGGTGGGAAAACCGATCGTGCGGCCCAGCTTGTCGCCATGCTGTACCACGCCGCGGATCGCGAAGGGACGGGTGAGCAGGCGCTTTGCCTCCTCGCAGTCGCCGGCCTGCAGCGCCGCGCGGATGCGGCTGGAGGAGATCGCGCCGACATCGTCGTGAACGCCGCCGACCGCGCGTGCTGCGACGCCGTTCTCCGCACCGAGTTCCGCCAGCACCGCCGGATTGCCGCCGCGCCCCTTGCCGAAGGTGAAGTCCTCGCCGGTGACGACGCCGGCTGCGCCGAGATGTCGGGCGATCACCTGGTTCACCCATTCGGCCGGCGTCATGGAGGCCATGGCGATATCGAAGTGGAACACCAGCATGGCGTCGGCCCCGGCGGAGGCGAACAGTTCCTGCCGCTGGTCGAGCGTGGTCAGGCAGAACGGCTCGATATCGGGCTTGAAGATCTGCGCCGGATGCGGATCGAACGTCGCGACGATGGCCGGACGTCCTTCGTCCGCCGCCCAGCGCAGCGCTTCTCCCACCACGGCCTGATGACCGCGATGGAAGCCGTCGAAATTGCCCAGCGCGATGATCGCGCCGCGCAGGGATTCGGGCATCGGCTGGTTGTGATCGAGGCGAATCATGCTGCTTCGGCCTATAAGTCGCGCCGGAGCGTCACGAAAGCGAATGGAGGGCGGTCGCTTTCGGCAGGATGCTCCTCGCGGAATTCCTCACTCCAGTCATCCCCAAGTGGCGGCATGAAAGTGTCGCCGGGAATGTCTGCCTTCACCTCGGTAAGTTCGAGACGACCGGCGCGAGGCAGGGCGAGCGCGAAGATCTCCGCCCCGCCGATCACCGCGATTTCCGGCGCATTGGCGAGCGCCAGCGCGCTATCGAGATCGTGCGCCGTCTCGGCGCCTTCGGCGCGCCAGTCGGGATCGCGCGTCAGGACGATATGGCGGCGGCCGGGCAGCAGGCGGGGCAGCGAATCGAAGGTCTTGCGGCCCATGACCATCGGTTTGCCCATGGTGAGCACCTTGAAGCGCCTGAGGTCGGCGGGAATATGCCAGGGCAACGTCCCGCCCGAGCCGATCACGCCGTTTGCGGCGACCGCGACGACGAGGAAAATCCCGCTCACCCCAGCGTCAGCCGCGTGACATGGCCCATCTTGCGGCCGGGTCGCGCCGCCGCCTTGCCATAGAGGTGCAGGTGGTTGGCCGGATCGGACAGGATGCTGGCCCAGTCCTCCGCCGCGTCGCCGATCACGTTGCGCATTTCGACCGCCTTCGCGGCGAGCGAAGTGTCGCCCAGCGGCAATCCGCAGATCGCGCGGACGTGGTTTTCGAACTGGCTGGTGACGGCGCCTTCGGTGGTCCAGTGGCCCGAATTGTGGACGCGCGGGGCCATTTCGTTGAACACCGGGCCATCCCTGGTCGCGAAGAATTCCAGCGTCAGCACGCCGACGTAATCGAGCGCCTCGGCCACTTTCGCTGCCAGCGCCCGCGCTTCGCCGACTTGCGCCTGCACTGCGGTCCGCGCGGGCACCGTCGAGCGGGCGAGGATGCCGCCCTCGTGCACGTTCTCGGCGCTGTCCCAGTAGCGGATGTCGCCATCGGCCGCGCGGGCGAGGATGACCGAGAACTCGGCGAAGAACGTGACGAAGCCTTCGTAGATCAGCGGCGCTTGCGGCAGCGCCAGTCCTTCCGCGTCGGCGGCGGTCATCAGGCGCCACTGGCCCTTGCCGTCATAGCCGTCGCGCCGGGTCTTGAGGATCCCCGGCGTGCCGATCGCGCCGATGGCGGCTGCAAGGTCCGCCGCTGAATCGACCGAAGCGTAAGGCGCTGGGCGGCCGCCAAGGCTTTCGACGAAGCGCTTTTCCGAAAGACGGTCCTGCGCCGTTTCCAGTGCGCGCGGATGGGCGAGCAGCGGCACGCTGCCAAGCGCGGCAAGCGGCGCCACGGGTACGTTCTCGAATTCGTAGGTCACCACCGCGCAATCGGCGGCGAAGCGCGCCATCGCGTCCGCGTCGGTCCAGTCGGCCCAGGTGAAGGCCGCGGAAACCTCGGCGGCGACGCTATCGGCCTCAGGCGCGAAAATGTGGCAGCGATAGCCGAGCTGCGCCGCCGCCATGGCGATCATCCGGCCAAGCTGGCCGCCGCCGAGGATGCCTATTGTTTCGCCGGGCGGGATCATCCGAATGTCGTCTTCGCTTACGAGGGGCGTTCGGCGATGCCCGCCGTCTGCGCTGCGCGGAACGCCTGCAGCCGTTCGGACAGCGCCGGATCGCCGATCGCGAGGATCGCGGCGGCGAGCAGACCTGCGTTGGTCGCGCCGGCCTCGCCGATGGCCAGGGTGCCCACGGGAATACCGCCGGGCATCTGCACGATCGACAGCAGGCTGTCCTGCCCCGAAAGGGCCTTCGACTGCACGGGTACGCCGAGTACGGGCAGGTGCGTCATCGATGCGACCATGCCCGGCAGATGCGCCGCGCCGCCGGCGCCGGCGATGATCACCTTGAAGCCTTCTGCCGCCGCGCCCTTGGCGAAGCTCACCAGCCGGTCGGGCGTGCGATGGGCGGAAACGATGCGCGCGTCATAGGCGACGCCCAGCTTGTCGAGCGCTTCGGCCGCGCGGCTCATCGTCGCCCAGTCGGACTGGCTGCCCATGACGATGGCAACCGGGGGGACGATGGGTGCGGTCATGTCAACGCTCCGACAGATAATAGCGCTCGACCGCTTTCAGGCTGTCGTCGAGCTCGTAGACGATCGGCTGGCCGGTCGGGATCTCCAGGCCGGTGATCTCTTCGTCCGAGATGCCCGAAAGATGCTTGACCAGCGCGCGCAGCGAGTTGCCGTGCGCGGCGATCAGCACCGTCTCTCCGGCCCTGAGCTGCGGCGTGATGGTGCTCTCGTAATAGGGCAGCACGCGCGCGATCGTATCCTTGAGGCTCTCGGTTGCCGGGATGGCGATGCCGGCATAGCGCTGATCCTTGCCGAGATCGAATTCGGAACCCGATTCGAGCACGGGCGGCGGAATGTCGAAGCTGCGGCGCCAGATCTTCACCTGATCGTCGCCGTGCCTGGCCGCCGTCTCGGCCTTGTCGAGCCCGGTGAGGCCGCCATAGTGCCGCTCGTTCAGGCGCCAGTCCTTGTATTCGGGAATCCACAGACGGCCCGCGCCTTCCAGCGCGAGGTGCAGAGTCTTGATCGCGCGCGTCTGGAACGAAGTGAAGGCGACGGTGGGCAGGATGCCCTTGTCGGCAAGCAGCTTGCCCGCTGCCAGCGCTTCTTCCTCGCCCTTCGGCGTCAGGTTTACGTCCCACCAGCCGGTGAAGCGGTTTTCCAGATTCCACTGGCTCTGGCCGTGGCGGACGAGGATCAGACGAGGCAAGGCGAAGGCTCCCTGTAAAACTAAGGGCGTAAGGCGAAGGGCGACGCCCTAGCTTTTCGGCGGCAATTTGGAAAGAGACGGCTTGTCCTGTCCCTCCGGCGTGAGATCGAGCGCGCGCGCCTGCGCCTTTCTGCGGTGCAGGTTCTCGCGAAGCTTGGCGGCGAGCCGTTCCTCGCGCGTCATGTCGTCCGGCTTGCGGTTCATCCTGCCGCCTTGCCGGGCGCGCGAGGAAAGCTCAAGCGCAAGCTTGACAATACATGGCCCCGCCGCCAAAGCGCCCGCCTGCCCGGCAGGCTTCGGTCCGTTGGCTGGCGGAATGGTCACGCTGCTGTAGCTCAGTGGTAGAGCGCATCCTTGGTAAGGCTGAGGTCGGGAGTTCAATCCTCCCCAGCAGCAC
>DASWWL010000063.1:0-8533 GCA_036400975.1 Novosphingobium sp.
CCGGCATCGCAACCGTTTCAATGCAACCGAGCCGGCTTTAGCATCGGCTGGAACGCTGCGAACAGCGCAAAAAACATGGATGGGATGTTTGGATGAGCCGGATTGCAGATCTGCTCGACAAGGCGAAGGCGGATACGGGACTGGAACACTTCGGGGAGGATACCTTCCGCGAAGGGCTGGAGATCGTCGTCGATTCCGCCGAGCGGGAAGGGCGGATGAACGAGAATGGCCGGACCGGCTTCTATGGCATAGTCAACCTGCTGCTGACGACCCGCCTGCAGATCGAGGACTGGTATCGCCGCCATCCCGAAATCGACGACGAAGCGGTCGAACAGCCGCTGATCGTGCTGGGCCTGCCGCGCACCGGATCGACGGCCACGTTCTGCCTGCTGGGCGAGGACCCCAACGTCCGCTTCCTGCGGCAGTGGGAGGGCCTGTTCCCGGTCCCGCCGCCGGAAGCGGCAACCCAGTTCACCGATCCGCGCATCGCCGAAATGCAGAAGGCGATGGATTATCGCAACCGGGTGAAACCGCGCATGAAGCAGATGGTCCCATCTTCCGCCACTTCACCGGCGGAAGACCAGATGCCGATGGCTTACGACTTCAAGTCGCAGATATTCCAGGCTTCATGGCGCGTGCCGGCCTATGTCGAATGGTTGAACTACAAGGCCGATCTGGAGCCCACTTTCCGTTATCTCAAACGCGTGATGAAGTTCCTGCAGTGGCGTTGTCCGCCCAATCGCTGGCGCTTGAAGAACCCCAGCCATTCGGCCTTCATCGACGCGCTGGACAAGGTCTTTCCCGACGCGCGCTATGCGATGACTCACCGCGACGTCGCCGATGTGATCCCTTCGGTCGCCGATCTCTATTTCGAGCTACATCACATCAATACTGACGAGCCGGACAAGGTGTGGATGGGTGAAATCATGACCGAATGCTGCGAGCTTGGCATGCGGCGGATGATCGAATTCCGCGATCGCGGCAACGAAGACCGGTTCTTCGACATCCACTTCGCTCCGTTCCAGAAGGACCCGTTCCCCACGATGGAGCGGCTTTATGCCTGGCTGGGCGAGGAATATACCTCCGAGGCGCGCGAGCGGATGGAGATGTGGCGGCGCAACGAGCCCCGCGGAAAGCATGGCTCGCACGATTACGATCCCGCCGATTTCGGACTGGACAAGCGGGAGCTGCGAGAACGGTTCCGTTTCTACAGCGACCGCTTCGATGTCCCGCTGGGCAGCGATTGAGTTCGTCGGGGCTTGAAATGACGCGCCGCGCGGCGCACCGCGAGGCATGACCGACAACGCCAATATCCTTGCGCATTTCCTTTCCGCCGCCGCAGCAGCGGGAGCGAGGCCTTTCCTGACCGAAGGGGATCGCACGCTTGTCGGGTTCGATGAGCTGGACCGGCGAACCGGGCAATATGCCGCGCGGCTTAAAGCGCTTGGCGGCGCGGTGGGTGAACGCATCGTAGTGCAGGTGGACAAGTCCCCCGAAGCGGTGTTGCTCTATCTCGCCGCGCTACGGCTCGGCATGGTCTTCGTGCCTCTCAATACGGCCTATACCGCTGCCGAGGTGGGTTATTTCCTGGGCGATGCGGAACCGGCGATCCTCGTGTGCCGCCCTGATGATGCAGCGGCCTTGTGTGATCTGGCGGGGCCTGCGCGCCTCGTTACGCTGGGAACGGATGGCAGCGGCAGTTTCCTGGAAGCGATGGCAGAGGATATCCTGCCTGTCGCGCCGCGCACTTCAATGGACCTGGCTGCCATACTCTATACGTCGGGCACCACCGGGCGGTCCAAGGGCGCGATGCTGACGCATGGCAATCTGCTGAGCAATGCACAGACGCTGAAGGATCTGTGGGGCTGGCGCGGCGATGATGTGCTGATCCACATACTGCCGATCTATCACGTCCATGGCTTGTTCGTGGCGCTGCACGGTGCGCTTCTCGCGGGGGCGAGCGTGATCTTCCATCGCGGCTTCGATCCCGCCGAGGTCATCGCCGATTTTGCGCGGGGTAGCGTGCTGATGGGCGTTCCGACCCATTATACGCGCTTGATCGCCACGCCCGCGCTGACGCGCGAGGCGGCGGCGCATATGCGCCTGTTCATTTCGGGTTCCGCGCCCTTGCTGGCCGAAGCGCATCAGCGGTTCGAGACGAAGACCGGACAGCGCATCCTTGAACGGTACGGTATGACCGAAACCGGCATGATCACTTCCAACCCCTATGCGGGCGGGGAACGAGTGGCGGGCACGGTGGGATATCCGCTTCCAGGAGTGGAGGTCCGCATTCGCGGCGAGCAGGGAGAAGATGTCGCGGCGGGCGAGCCCGGTGTGCTCGAGGTGCGTGGCCCCAACGTGTTCGCCGGATACTGGCGCATGCCGGAAAAGACCGCGCAGGAGTTTCGCGAGGACGGGTTCTTCGTCACCGGCGATGTCGCGACGCGGGAAGCGGACGGACGCGTGACGCTGGTCGGGCGGGCCAAGGATCTGATCATCGCCGGCGGCCTCAATATCTATCCCAAGGAGATCGAGGAGGCGATCGACGCGCTTCCAGGTGTCGAGGAATCGGCGGTGATCGGCGTGCCGCACGCCGATCTGGGAGAAGGCGTGGTCGCCGTGATCGTCGCGGAGCGGGGTTCGGCGCTGACCGAAGATGGCATCCGTACGGCGCTTGAGACTATGCTTGCCCGTTTCAAACAGCCGCGCCGGATCATCCTTGTCGATGCCCTGCCGCGCAACGCCATGGGCAAAGTGCAGAAGGCCGCGCTGCGCGAGCGTTACGCAGACCTTTTGCGCTGAGCGTCACGCCGCCTTGCGGATGGCATGCTCCAGGAGTTCCTCACGCAGCATTTCCCACCCGGTCAGGCCCCAGTCGGCGGGGTTTTCCCGTGAAATGATGCTGTCATCGGCGAAACTGTCGCTGATGACGACGACTTCGGGCAGGATCATTTCGCGTTCGGTCGTCGAATAGAATGCCTTCACGCGTGGACGAGAGGCGCGCCGTCCGTTTTCCAGAACCACGGCGAGGCGGTTGGTGCGCAGTCTTACCAGCATGCCGACGGGGAATACGGAAATGCTCTGCATGAATGCGAAAAGCAGCTTCGGATCGAAATGTCCGTGCCACTCCGCCATACCGGTGATCGCCTCGACCGGAGAGGAAGCGTCCTTGTACACCCGGTTCGAAGTCAGCGCGTCGAACACGTCGCAGATCGCGCCCATGCGCGCGGCCAGGCTGATCTCTTCTCCCTTGAGGTTGAAGGGATAGCCGCTGCCATCGATCTTTTCGTGATGGTGCCGGCAGACGTCGAGCGCGGTTGCGGTTATGCCGGGATCGCCGCTGAGAAGGGCGTGGCCCTTTTCGGGATGCGTGCGCATGACGTCGTATTCCTGCGGGCTGAGGCAGGCGGGCTTGTTCAGGATATCTTCCGGCACCGCCGCCTTGCCGATGTCGTGCAGCAGTCCGGCAAGGCCCATGTCCCGCGTCTGGCGGCCATCGAGCCCCAAGTGCCGGGCCAGGTTCACCATCAGCGCGCATACCGCGACTGAGTGCAGGTACGTATATTCATGTTTCGATTTGAGCCGCGAGACTTCGATCATGGCGCGGGCGTTGCGATCGACCGCGGTGGTGATTTCGTCCACCACCTGCATCACTTCGTTCGATCGCATAGCGCGGCCGAGCCGGGCGCCGTCGAATATCGCGCGCATGACCTTGCCGTTGCGGGATAGCACGCCTTTGGCGCGCTTGCGTTCTTCGCTCTCGGTAAAGGCGCGGTCGTTCCAGGGCACCTGACGCGCGGCTTGATGGTCCCGGCGGGGAGAAGTCCTGGTCTCCGGTTGCGCCAGCGCGGACGCGGCGTGCTCGGTTCCGAAGCCTTTTTCGTCATCGATGATGACGCCTGGCACATCGGAAGCTCGCAATAGCGCAAGCTCGCCCGGATCGGTGAGCAGGAAGCGCGGACGCCAGAACGGATGCTTGAACCACGATCCCTCGAAGCCGTGGATATACATGCCGAGCCGAACCTGCTGCCGGTCTATCCTTTTGAGCATCAGCTTGCCTTTCCCGTAAAGGGATTAACGGAAGATGCTTAAGGGGCTGTTAAACTTAGGAATCAGCTTCTCGCGCCCCGCTGGAACAGGCGCTGCATGCAGACTTCATAGCTGGGATCGCTTGCGCCCTGACCCATTGTGCCTCCCCCGTCGAAGGGACGGCGCATATGGATGTCATACGTGACGACCCGTCTGGAGAAGCGCCATTTCCCGTCGGCGCAGCGGCGATAGTTGTCGAGATAGCGCACGGCCATGAAGTCTTCGACCTGCCCGCCGCCGCCCTTCGGATCGGGAAAGACATGATAGGCCAGCGCATAGGCTTCGCCATTGCCCGTATCGCCCTCGACGCTGATCAAATGGTTGCACAAGTGATGCCCGCTGTAAGGCATGTAAGGCAGGTTGCCGGCGATGAACTTGCAGAAATCGGCAGCCGAGCCGTCGAAGCTGTCGCCGTGGGTATCGGTCGCGTCTTCGGTGTAAAGGTCGGCCAGCAATTCCATGTCCTGGCGATCGATCGCGCGCGAATAGAGTGCGACGAGATCGCGGATGGCTTCCTTGTCGGCAAGGTGCTGCAGCGTGTTCGTCATGGTCTCTTTCTCTTCCTCAAGCTTCGGTGGCGCGGCGGCGAATGCCCTCGGCTTCGTCGGGAATGTCGAAATGGCTGATGTATCTGGAGAAACGTTCCCGCACTTCGCCGGCATCAAGGCCGAACTGTTCGAGCGTATAGTCGTTGGCGCCGCGCTTGTTCTTGGGGTTCGCGCGTCGCCATGAGGCGATTGCGGCGCGTACGTCATCCGGCGTGTCGATGCCGATGCCTTCGTGCATTTCCTCCATCACTTTCGCCGGATCCGCGACCAGGCGATAGTAGTCGATATGGGTGACGCGGCTCGCATCGGGACCGGTACTGAACGCCATGATGCGATCGATGTGGCGTTCTATGAAACGCAGCATCTGCTTTCCGACCCGTTTGGGATCGACTGGATTGTCATATCGCGAGGCGCGCAGCGCGAGGGTCATCTTCGCGATCGAGGCAAGCGTCTGCAACGGGTCGCGGTGCGTCATCACGAAACGCGCGTCGGGATAGACCGCGAGGATCGCGTCCATGGCGATCACATGGTTCGGATATTTCACGGCCCAGCGCGGCGTAGGCATCCGCCATTGCAGGAGCTGGAGCTGGCGCTTGTGTACCTGATAGGCGGCGACAAGATCGGCCTCGTCCATCAGATAGTCGAAATAGGCGGGACAGTCGTAGAGGTTGAGGAAGCCGGCCGCCGACCATGATTGTTCGAGATAGGTATGGCATTCGTCCGGGCCGTCGTCGTCGATCAGGTGGAGCGCCGCCATGTTCTCCACCTCGCGTGGGCGCGACTGGCGACGGAGTTCCGCCTCGAACGCCTTACGGCGGATGACCGATTCGGGATCGATGCCGGGAGGAGGGTTGGGGGTGATGCTCTCCCATGTGCGGACCAGCCGGAAACGCCGGTCGCGATCGAACAGATACTGGAAATATGTGGTGCCCGAACGGGGGAGGCCGGTGAGGAACACGGGCTCGGCAACCGTTTCTCGCGCTATGTCGGGATTGTCGCGCAGCCATTTCAGGCCTTCCAGCCTGTCCGCCGTGCGGGCGACGAGGCTGCGTTCGGATGCTTCCAGCCCGGCGCCATAAAGCGGGGCGCCTTCGTTGATGGATGCGACCAGCGCTTCCAGATTGCGGTGCAGATGGCGTTCGCTATCCGCCAGTCCGGCCTTTTCCTCGGCCCGCGCGATGATGCGTGCGGTGTCGAGCATCGCCACTCTCCACTATCGTTGTCGATTGTCGTTCCAGGGTATCACCCAGATCGGCCGTTGTTCAAAACGGTAAGAGATCCGCCGGGGCGCTATTGTTGCGGCCGGCCAGAACGCAGCGGAGATCGGTATCCTTGCCATCGGAGCCGATCCTGCGGAGATAACCGCGCGAGAGACGGTGATACCGTTCTCCCTTGCGCGGACCGCTGGTCATCACGGCGATGTCTCCCGTAAGCAGGTAGCTGCCCTTGCCGCCGCCTTCGATGGTATAGCTGGAGCCATTCACCACCGTGAAATCCAGCTCCGGCTTGCGCTGTCCCGTCGGCCCGGCGGCATCGCCCGGTCCTTCGCAGGCATAGCGGCCGAGATTCAGGGTATCGATCTGGCCGCCCGGCACGGCCAGAGCCGGGGCTCCGAGCATGAACAGGCTGAGCGCCGTCAGGCATTTGGCGATGGTCGACATTGGTTCCGCGCTATCACCGCGTGCGCGCAATTGCCAGAGCGCCTTGCGCGCGCTAAGTGCGCGCCTTTCCGAAATCTCGCTCTTTCCCATCAGAGGCATTTCCATGAAGATCAGCGGCGTCGATATCCGTCCGGGCAACATCCTGGAATATGAAAAGGGCATCTGGAAGGTCGCCAAGACGCAGCACACCCAGCCCGGCAAGGGCGGGGCGTTCATGCAGGTCGAGATGAAGAACCTGATCGACGGCCGCAAGACCAACGTCCGCTTCCGCAGCGCCGACACGGTGGAGCGCGTGCGGCTCGACACCAAGGATTTCCAGTATCTCTATGCAGACGGCGACAGCCTGGTGTTCATGGACAAGGATACCTACGACCAGATCAACCTGCCGGGAGATCTGCTTGGCGACGCCGCTGCGTTCCTGCAGGACGGCATGGAAGTGCTGCTGGAAATGTGGGAGGAGCGCCCGATCTCCGTGCAGCTGCCCGAACAGGTCGAGGCGACCATCGTCGAGGCTGATGCCGTGGTGAAGGGGCAGACCGCTTCGTCGAGCTACAAGCCGGCCGTCCTCGACAACGGCGTCCGCGTGATGGTGCCGCCGCATATCGAAAGCGGCACGCGTATCGTCGTCGATGTCTATGAACGTACTTACGTCGGCAAGGCGGGCTGAATCCAGATCATGGCGATTTCCGGCCTCATTCGTGTAATGGAAAAGGCGGCCCGCAAGGCGGGTCAGCGTCTGCGCCGGGACTTCGGCGAGGTTGAGCACCTGCAGGTTTCGCGTAAGGGGCCTTCCGACTTTGTGTCGAAGGCCGATCAGGCGTCCGAACGCACGATCTACGACGAACTGCGCGCCGCGCGGCCCGACTGGGGTTTCGTGCTGGAAGAAGCCGGCACGATAGAAGGCGATCCGACCAAGCCGCGCTGGATCGTCGATCCGCTCGATGGAACGTCGAACTTCCTGCACGGCATTCCGCATTTCTCCATCTCGATCGCCGCGCAGGAACCGAAGCTGGACGGTAGCGGTTGGGGCGAGGTGACTGCAGCGATCGTCTATCAGCCTATCACGGACGAGAGCTTCTGGGCGGAGAAGACCCGCGGCGCCTGGCTGCAGGACCGGCGCCTTCGCGTCTCGGCGCGGCGGCATCTCGACGAAAGCCTGATCGCCACCGGCATTCCTTTCGCCAATCACGGCAGCGTGGGCGAATGGGCGAAGATCTATGCCGCGCTGGCTCCGCAGGTTGCGGGCATCCGCCGCTTCGGTTCGGCCGCGCTCGATCTCGCCTGGGTGGCTGCCGGCCGTTACGAGGGTTTCTGGGAGAGCGGGCTCAAGCCGTGGGATACGGCGGCAGGCTGTCTCCTGGTGCGTGAGGCGGGCGGATTCGTTTCGGATTATCGCGGCCGTTCCCAGCCTGTTTGCGACGCGGAAGTGCTGGCTGGAAACGATGCCCTGCACTCCCGTCTGCACAAGATAGTGGTGAATGCGCTCAAGGAAGGTTGAAGCCTCTCGCTACTGCCGCTACCGCAGCGGCGTGCCGGGCCCCTGTGGCGGAATGGTAGACGCGATCGACTCAAAATCGATTGTCGCAAGACGTGCCCGTTCGAGTCGGGCCAGGGGCACCAGTTTTACAGCGTGAATTCCCGGCGCAGCCGTCCAGTGGCGCGCCGGGTCAGAAATCAGCGAACGCGATCGCTTGCAAGACGGTGGCCGATTTATCCGATCATCACCTGGAATTTCGCGATGCTTTCACGTTTGGGCGTGTGCCATTCTCCGGTCGCGCCCGCGCGCTAGGGGTTGGCAAGCCGACTGAACGTTCCCGCTTGCTGTGCTGCCTGGCCGTTGTGCGTGGCCTTCAGCAGGAACCTAAGCGCCATCCTCCGGCATGTGCTTGACATGTAGGAATGTTCCTCATACGTTCCATGTATGTCAGTTACCAGACTGGCACTGTGACGGGTGCGGGGGCGCAAGCGCTTCGGCTCTGCTCCTTCGCAGTGCGGTCGGCGCCCGCGCGGTCCGGACAGGCCGCCACGGGATGCGGCGGATGGACAAGCCGGTGAATGCCACACCGGCATGGACGAAACCTCGGGGTATGCCCCGACGCAAGACGGCAAGGCAGCGAGCCCGTCCCGCCAGCGCCCCGCACCTCAGGGTCGTGCCGGACAGCCACGCGTGATGCTGCCGGCCGTTCGCATAACAACTCACACGCATCCACGCCCGTACTGCCGGGCACATACCAC
>DASWWL010000064.1:0-37902 GCA_036400975.1 Novosphingobium sp.
AGACGGCGACGATCACCGCTTCGAAAACGCCGATACCCCCCGGAACATGACTGATCAGGCCTGCGACCATGGCTAGTGCATATCCAAGGAAAAGTAGCGGCAACTGCGTGACACCCGCGCCGGGAACAAGCGCGAGCATCGCTGCGCTGGCCGCCGCAAGATCGAGTGCGGCGATGATCGTCTGCGCCAGAGCCTGGCCCGCCGAGGGCCGCGGCAAAGTCCAGCGCAGAAGCGTGACGGAACCTCCGTCTCCCCGGCGAAGAAACAGCAAGATTACGGCGAACACGGCAAGGATGCCGCCGCCAAGATAACGCTGGATATCCGGCGAAACGACAAATGGCCCCAATGCGAACGAAGCAGGGTGAAAAAGCAGCGCTACACCCGCTGTCACGAAGACACCGCTCCAAAAGGCGATGCCGGTCGTCGCGATGACGCGCAAGATATCCGGCGGCGAAATACCGGCGGCCATGTACACCCGATAGCGCGCCGATCCACCAGTCAACAGTCCGAAGCCCAGATTGTGGCTGAGCGTATAGCTGGTCAGCGACGCAAGCGCGGCCGTGCGATAGGGTAAGGGCCGATGAATAACGCGCAATGCCATCACGTCGTAAAGCGTAAGGAGGAAATAGCTGAGCATCGTAAAGCCGAGCGACGCCCAAAGATGTACCCAGCCAATTTCATGAAACGCCGACCGAATGTCACGGATATGCACCTCGTCGGCGAGGTGCCTCAGCGCAGCGAACGCCAGGAGCGCCACCGCCAGGATCACGGTTGCTTCCGCCGCGCGCCGCCTCCTCCGCCAGAGATTTCCCATCATCCCCTTGCCATCGCCTTCTTCAGGCGCGCCTCCAATCCTGTGATTTGCATATCAAGCCACCCAAAATGCAACCGCGAATGGTCAATCGATTCGCGTCGACCTGCTTGATCGTAGAGGCGAAGCTGCGGCCGATGTCAGGCACATAGACCTTGCCGGCGTAGCGATGGCCCCCGATGTCACGGTAGTCGCGCAGAAGCTCTGTGCCGACAAGACGACCGACGCCGCTGTCACGCGCATCGGCAATCGCCTCTCCCGACGCCCAGACCACCCAGCCGCAAAGATTTTGTCCGCATGCAGCGGTCTGGACCTTCACTGTGCCTTGAGGATTGATCCATGTGCCGACGACTTCTTCCAGCATCACTCCCGATTGCCTGGCAGAAGCGAACGACGGCGTGAGCAGCACCGCTGCCATCGCCAATCCAATATAAGCGCGGATCAATGATTTGCCCTCCCCGCATCCGTACTGGCGATAGCGGAAGCTATTGCGGCATAGAGTCTGTTGGCGTCGTGATGCATCGGATGACCTCCAGGCAGCACAATACGATCAACGTTGGGCAGATGGAGTCGTGGACAGAGACTGTTCGCCTCTTCCGCACCCCGAATGCACACGACAGGTGCCCAATCGAGGCGCAGCGCAGTCGGTAGCGCTTCGGCATCGGGCCGGGTCCAGTCAAACATCTCGCCCGGAGAAACCCGATAGAAGACGGATTTTCCCGGCACCACCAGAACAACAAGTTGCACGCGGCGGCGCAAATCCTCAGGAAGCCCGACCGCTCCGACGTGCAGCATATCAGCACCGAACGACTGTCCGATCAGCACCAGCCTGTCAGCCCTGCCAAAAACAAAGGCGCGGCGCATAGCATCCTGCACCAGCGCACGAACCTCGGCGGGACTGCGCTCTTTACGAAAGTAGCTGAGCGAACTGACACCCAACACCGGAATACCATCGTCAGCCAGACGCGACGCGATCGCTGGCCCCATGCCTAGACGGAAACCCATGTCTCCGGAAAACAAAACCGCCGCCACTCGAGGACGACCGGTCACAAGCGAAGCACGAGCAGGTATCTCGAAGTAAAGAGGGCCGCCGAAATACCCGATATAGCCCGCGCCACCGACGAAGAGCAGCGCGACAAGCACGAGCACCCAGCCCGTCCTGATGCGCCGCAAGGTTGCGACCTTCTGCCTCCAGGTAAGTCCTTTCATTGTGCCGATTTGCGCCAGAGGCTCCTGCGATGCTGTGTCCGCCGGATTAACTTCCTGCCATCTTTCCAATCCAAATGACGAAAGGTTAAGTTGACCAGACGCCGCGCCCAGTCGAAACTCCGCGACATATATTGGCGATATGGAGGAATCCCGCTGAATCGCGCGGGTCATGGACGGCAAAATCGCAGCTGCGCCGGCAAGCGACCCGCCTGGAGAGTAAGCGATGGGCCATAAGCTTCTGATCATTGAGGACGACGAAGCCACCACCAGTTACATCGCCAAAGGCCTTGGCGAAGAAGGCTTCACTACCGACATTGCCGACAACGGCCGGGATGGCCTGTTTCTCGCCAGCGACGGCAGTTACGATGCGATCGTGTTGGACCGTATGTTACCGGGCATGGATGGCATGTCGGTTCTTGCCGCGCTGCGTGCCGCCAATATAGAGACGCCGGTCCTTATCCTGTCCGCGCTGGGCACCCCTGACGATCGTGTCGCGGGTCTGACTGCGGGTTCAGACGATTATCTCGTCAAGCCCTTCGCGTTCGCGGAACTGCTGGCGCGACTTCGTCTTTTGCTGCGCAAGCGTGGCACAGGAGCAGCGGTGGTGACGACACTATCCTGCGAGGATCTTGAAATGGACCTGCTTTCACGCAAGGTGCGACGGGCGGGAAAGGCCATCGACCTTCAACCGCGCGAATTTCGCCTGTTGGAATACCTGCTCCGTCATGCGGATCAGGTCGTAACGCGGACAATGCTGCTCGAAGGAGTATGGGACTATCATTTCGATCCGGGCACGAATGTCATTGACGTCCATGTCAGCCGTCTCCGCCGCAAGCTGGACGACATGGCCGAACGGCCTTTGCTGCACACTGTACGCGGAGCGGGCTATCGCCTCGGCTCGCCCGGCTAGCGACGGGTGCTGATCCGCTCGACAACCGCGCGTTTCGTGCTCCTCGCGTTTCTGCTGCAGTTAGCGGTGACTGCGGGTGCGCTGTTCTTCGTTCAGGAAGCGAGCAAGCGAGCCCTTGCATCCGAACAAAGCAATCTTGTCGGCGAACTGCGCGACGAACTCGTCGCAGCATGGCGCAGTGGAGGCAGCAACGAATTGCGCACACTGATCAGTGCGCGGCTGAGCAATACGCATGGCGCGGTATCGGTGATCCTCTATGCGGATAACAGCGGGCATCCCATTGCCGGTAATCTTTCCGCCTGGCCACATGGAGTGCCGGCGAATGTCGAATGGAAAACCGTTCGTCTCGTCCGTAGTGGATCTAGCCGCGAAGAATACACGGGCCTGAATACGATCGTCCTGCCAGACGGTAATCGTCTGCTCACCGGACACGTCATCGAATCCAGCCTTCGTCTTGCCCGAGTGAACGAGGAGGCTGTGGTTGCCGCGCTTATAGTAGGCGGCTCCATGGCGCTGCTCGGCGCGCTGACAATTGGCCGCGCCCTCTCCCAGCAAGTCGGCAAGGTTGCATCCACAGCAAACGCCGTCGCGCAAGGACAGCTTACCCAGCGTGTCGCGACAGATGGCAGCGGCGACGCCTTCGATACGCTTGGCCGCTCGATCAATGCCATGCTCGACCGCATAGAAGCACTCGTATCGCAGCTCCGCATGATAACCGATGGACTTGCACATGACTTGCGTTCGCCGGTTACCCGAATGAAATCGGTAATCGAGCGCGCCATAGTCGAAACGCGTGACAGTGACACGCTGACCGCTCTGGAACGCGTATCGCAGGAGGCAGAAACCCTGCTGCACATGCTGTCCTCGGCCCTGCAGATCAGTCGTGCCGAGGCAGGTATCGGGCGCGATCGCTTCGCGGACACCGATGTAACGGCGATGCTCGACGACCTTGCCGAGGTCTACGGACCGCTGGTGGAAGATAACGGCTTTACGCTTTATGTGGGAAGCCCGCCCGGTTTACGCGCAAACCTGCATCGCGAATTCGTCGGCCAGGCGATCGGCAATCTCATCGAAAATGCCCTGAAATATGCGGTCGGCGGCAGTACGATCATGCTCTCAGCCCGCGACGAACTGGGCGAGCTGGTGCTGGCGGTCGCAGACGACGGGCCAGGAATCGCCCCGGAGCAGCGCAACGATGCGCTGAAGCGCTTCGGGCGGCTCGACCCCGCCAGACACGTCGCCGGTTCGGGATTGGGCCTCTCACTGGTCGAAGCGATCGTCCAGCTCCATGGCGGCACACTGTTGCTGGAGGACAATGCGCCGGGCCTGCGCGTGGTCATGCGGCTTGCCGGTGCGCTTCATCGCTAGCCGGCACTCCCAGCCGACACCTTACCACTCCGTTCGAGCTTGCCCCAGCCTACCCACAATCCGCGCAGCGCATTGACGACGGCTCGTACCACCACGGAATACATGAGCTGGCGATAAACGATCCGCTGCGCGATCAAGAGCAGGACAGGATAGCGCTTCTCGCGAGCATCGAGCCTGTAGGCTATCCATCCACACAAGGCATCGATAACGGTAAAGGCAACCCAGTATATCGCCATACGCAGCACGTCGCTTTGCGTCTGCGCCCAGCCATGCTGCGTGACCCGCACGACCGTGGCGATCACGCTGGTGACAAGCGCAAGGTCGATCAATGGTGAAATCAACGAAAAACCGATCTGGAATATCCACGCCTGAGGCATCCCCACAAGCGCCAGCCCGGCCGGTTCGCGGCGCAGCAACGTGCTCCGATGCTTCCACAGACACTGCAGGGTACCGAAGGCCCAGCGGAAACGCTGCTTGCCCAGCGCGCCGAAACTCTCGGGCGCTTCGGTCCAGGCTACCGCATCCATGTCGCAGACAACGTTCCAACCGCAATTCTGGATGGCGATGGTCAAGTCCTGATCTTCCGCCAGTGTATCGATCGGATATCCTCCGACATCCGCCAGCGCAGCCCGTCGCCAGGCTCCGACGGCACCTGGCACGACCATGATCGCCCCGAGTTGCGCCAGCGCACGTCGTTCGAGATTCTGCGCGGTGACATATTCTACCGCCTGCCAACGCGTGACGAGGTTGATCTTGTTGCCGACTTTGGCATTGCCCGCGACGGCTCCCACACGCGGATCGGCGAACCAGCGCGCGAGTCTGGCGATCGTCATGGGTTCGAACTGCGTATCGGCGTCCAGGGCAATCACGATTTCGCCTCGCGCCAGCTTGAGACCTTCGTTAAGGGCCCGCGCCTTTCCGCCATTGGCCAACGTCAACAAACGGACGCGCGAATCATCGGCGAAAGCCATGGAAACAATGTCGCTGGTCGCATCTTTCGAACCATCGTCTATTACTACAACTTCGACACGCACTTCCTCGCTCGCCAGCACGCGACGCACTGACGCTTCGATCACCCTCGCCTCATTGTAGGCCGGTATAAGCACCGAGACGAAAAGCTGCGGATCGATCTGCGGCGGTATCGGGCGATTGCGTGCGCGGTTGCCGTAAGCTGCCAGAGCCGCCAGGATCAGGGCACGCCCCATGCCGAGCGCGATAGCCGCAAAGAACAGCCATTTCACAATATAGCCTATGCCTGCGAAAATCAGGAAAAAGCCCACGTCGGCGCGCACTGAAAGCAGATCGGAACCACTTACCGGCGGCATGACCTGATCGCGTGTCAATCCCGCGAGCTGGGAAACCGGGACAAAACGATAGCCACGCGCCTTCAACGCATCGATGATGCGCGGCAAAGCGGCGACTGTCTGCGCACGATCGCCGCCGCCATCGTGCAACAAAACGACTTGCGCGGTCTTTTCGGAATTGCCCGCAAGCACTTGCGACACCGCCTTATCGACAATCCGATCCACCCCCGGCCGCGCCCAGTCATCGGGGTCCACATGCAGGCCGACGTTGGTATAGCCGGCTTCTTGAGCGGCAAGCGCCGGGATCAGTTCATCGGTGGTTGTCGGTTCCGCATCACCGAAATAGGGTGCGCGGAAGAGCCTGACCGAGCGCCCCGTCCATGCCTCGATCACGCGTTGCGTTGCGTTCAACTCGATCCGCGTGCCTTTTTCCGACACTTGCGCGAGGTTGGGGTGCGTGAAGGTATGGTTGCCGATCTCGCTGCCCTGCGCCACGATATCCCGGACCAGCCACGGATGATCGATCGCCTGTTCGCCGATCATGAAGAACGTCGCCGGTACGTTCTTTTCCTTTAGAATTCGCAAGATCTGTGGCGTCCATTGTGGATCGGGTCCATCATCGAAGGTCAACGCCACTTCGCCGGAACGATAGCCCGAACGCCGCACGACATAGGGTGTCGGCAGCGACAGGTAGCGCTCATCAACGATCAGTCCTCGGGCATCATGATTCAGCATCCGCTCGCCGCGCGTCGGCACATCGTCAATCCGCAGTATCTCTCCGCTGCCCTCGACATCGACGTTGCCCACCGCCTCAAGCGATCGCATGTCCGGAACGCGGTCGCCATGCGAGGCGCCCAGCGCTTTCCAATAGCCGGAATCCTCTGAGCCCAGGCGCCATAGCGCCACACCCGCGACTCCGCGCAAATCGGCAGCGCGAAGTTGATTCCATGCGGTCGCTGCGTCGGCCATCCAGACGGTATGAGCAACACCGTTCTCTTCGTAAGAGAACGTTTCGTTGCCGCTCGCCGGATCAAAGCGAATTGGGACCCCGCTGTCATGTGCCGTCAGCCAGGCTTCCTCGATCGAAGGCGTTCCGGCCTTGCCAGGCCCAGTCCAGTCATAGGCATAGTTCGAGATACCCAGAATCAGCTTTTGCGCCGGCACGCTGGCAAGCGCAGCATTCATCCGACGCACGAACCAGCTCTGTCCCGCGATCGGGCCTGCCTCGCCCGCTGGCGAATGCTGGTCATAAGTCATTACGATGATGCGATCGGCGGCGGCGGCATAAGCGGCGAGGTTCCAATCCTCGTCATCGGCTGGGGTCGCCACCGCCAGGAGCCGATGCCCTGCGGACAGGCGCGCGTGCGCCTCGCGAAGAAACGCCAGGTAATCGGCCTGCGCCGAAAGCGGCAACTCTTCGAAATCGATAACCACGCCAGTAGCATGCTGCGCGGCGAGCACGTCGTCTAGGCGGCCAATGAACGCGCCACGGGCAACCTTGTCGTGCAACAACGCTGCCGTTCCCAGACCGTCCCAACGATCCGCAACCGCGTTCTGCACCATGGGCAAGAGACTAGGCTTATGCGTACTTGTCGCCAGCAAAGCCTCGAGCGGATGATCCTTTGTGATCGTCAAACGATGGTCAGGGCCATTCACCGCATAAAGCGCCGGCACCAGCCAGTCGATCTGGCCGATGTGACGTGCAAGAGAGGCTCGGCTCGCATCATCCCAGGGAACATAAAATCCCACCGAGAGCGGGTGCGTCCGATGAAGGGAAGTACTGACGACCGGTAGCCAGGCAGCAAGGTTCCCGCCCACACGCGCCAGCCGCTTGCTCGCCTTGCCGCGAAGATGGGCAACCTGCTGGGCGAGCGGTCGCGGAAGGGGATGCTCCATTGCCAGTGCCAGCGGCGCAGGCACCGGGACGTCAATTACCGTCGCCGCAAAAATCGTAGCCGCCAGCAGCGTTCCGATCAGAAGTGCGAGAAAGCCGAATAGCGTCCAGCGATTACGCCGCCCGCTCACGTCATAGAAGACCGGTCTGTTCATCGCTGTCGCACATCGTTCCAGAGGATCGGTTGGCGGCGCGACGCCCGTTCAAGGGGTAAAAGCCCGGGCGCCGCGACCGCCAGGTCGCAGGGGAGGCAGGCCCTCACGACGAGGCCCTTCTAGAACGGTGACGGCGACTAGGAGATTTCGGCCAGATGAATCTCCGGTAATATATCTTGGCATGCTCCCCGCTTTATTGCGGACGCAGGCCGCCGGGCAGTTGCTCGGCCGGCTCAGGCTAAGTGCGGCTGCTCTTCGGATGGAGTGGTGAAATCCGGATATGAGCCCAAACGAAATGCGGAAACCCCCGCGATCAAAGTCAGGACCACACCACCGACGAAGAGCGTGGTGTAATGACCGGTCGTATCGAAAACGAAACCGGCCAACACAGGTCCGACGCCGGCTGCCGTCGTCATGGCCGTGGTCATGATGCCGAAGATGGTCGCGAAGTTGCGGAGGCCTGCGTATCGCGTAGTCAGATATACCGTCATCTGCTGCGAGCCACCGGAAAAATACCCCATGATGAATACCGCGAACGACACCGCCCACAGGTTCGTCGTCGCGAGCAGAATCGCATAACCGAGCGCCGGTCCCGCGTAACACAATGTCGGAACGAGCGTGCTGCTGGTGCGGTCCATCAGCCAGCCGTTGGCGAGCTTCCCGCAAATCGCCCCGATCCCCAGCAATGCCGCCACGCCGGCTGCCTCTGCAGGCGCGATGCCACGCTCGATCAACATGGGAATCAGGTGAACCAGCACACCTACGGCGATCACCGTCTGGATAAAAATCGCGAAAGCGACACGCAGGAGCGGCGCGGAACGCAGCGCTTGTTTCACGGTCAGACCGCCCATCGGCTGCGCTGGTGCGACCGCCCCATCGCCAGCGGACAGACGCGGACCACGCCTGAAGTTACGGAAGAAAAGAAAGGCCAATACGAAAGCGACGCCCGTCCACCCGAAACCCAGACCAAGATAGGCGCCTCGCCAGCCGAATCCGGCGATGAGTTGCTGAGTCAGGAACGGGGCGGCGATTTGGGCCACCGCTGTGCCGCACAGCACAATGGCGATGGCGAAGCCGAGGCTGGCGGAGAACGCTTCCGACACTGCGGCATTCCAAACCAGGCTGCGGATCGACAGTGAGGTTATGGTCAGCAGGAACCATGTGGCGAGATACTGAAAGATCGAAGCGGTCAACAGACTAAATGCCGCGAGGCTGAGAGCACTGGCCGCAAGGCCGAGCACACCGACCCGGCGCGGCCCGAACCTGTCAACAACCACGCCCATCAGTGGAGTCAGGGGCAAACTTACGAGGGCAAAAACCGTGAGGCCGGCGGAAATCTGAGTCCGGCTCCAGCCGAACTCCTGCTGCAACGGCTCCATGAACACGCCCAGCGTTACCGAGGGAAGAGTGCCGACCGACAGGCCGATCAGCGCGGCAACGACCATCAGCCAGTGAGCGCGCCATTCCTCGCCCGCCGTCATTGGTGTGGGATCAGACATGCCGGTTTCCTTCGCCTCTCTCCGCGAGCGATCCGCCGGCACGGCGACTGTCACCACGTTCGCCCGTGGCTGATCAGGCACCTGTATTCTCCGGCGTTTCTATCCCGCAATCTTGCCCGGTCGCCTGCGTGGACGAAGCCGAATTGACGCAGGCATAATCTTGCCTGCCGGGCATGTCGCGTGAAATGAACGGCGCAACGGCACGGAGCGGGGAGCATCTTCTACGCTGAGCGATCGGGCGGCAAACACCTGAGAGATTTGAATAAAGCCAGACCCCTTCAACCCCGAAACGCTTCCATCCTCGCATCGCACCGGCGATACCGCCAAAGCTCAAGCCGCGTTGGCAGCTTCCAGACGGTCGAGTCTCTCACCAGCCGAACTCGCTTCGATCACGGTGATTATCTCGCACATCTTGTCAGCGGCGATCTCGATCGGCGCCATGGGCTTCTGCGACAACCACCAGGCCAGGACATTGAGCGTCGCACCGGTGGCGCAAGCAAGATGCACTTCCTCGGGCAGGAACCCGACAAGACCCGGATGTCCCTTGAGGCGCATGATCTGCCGGACGAATTCTTCACGCAGCATGTGCGCGGCGCCGCCGCTAAGCAGGCCTCGCCACAAGTCCTGGCTCTCTAGAACCTGCGCGCAGACTACACGGCAGGACTCGCGGCGATGGTGTGCATAGGCGAGAGGGAGGCCCGCGACGATCAGTCTGGCCACCTGGGTCTTTACCAGATCGCCAAGCAGCGCTTCCTTCGTGGCATAATGCCGGTAGAACGAGGAATAACTGATGCCCGCGCGGTCAGTGATCTCGCGGATATGGATATGATCGAACTGCTGTGTCTTCAGCATCTCGCGCAAGGCATCGATAAGCTCACTGCGCATCTTCAGGCGGGGTTCCCGAAGATAGGGAAATGCCCGGGGCACCCATCCGGTGCCATCCCAGGCCTTGCTGATCACGTTCATTGCCTTTCTGAGCCTTCTCCTTCGCCTCGTCTTCCGGACCTGGCCCGCCTAACCAATTCCCGGTCGGGGCAGTTGTCAAGGCTTTGTGCCATCCGCTGCGCGATGCTTGCGGCCATGCGCCGCCATCTGTAGAGGCCCCCTGAAGCCCATGAGGGCTCTTTCCGATTATCGCCCATCCCCAGAGGAACCTGATGGCCGCGCAATACGCCTACGTCATGAAGAACATGACAAAGTCCTTCCCCGGTGCCCAGAAGCCGGTGTTGAACAACATCAACCTGCAGTTCTATCAGGGCGCCAAGATCGGCATCGTCGGACCGAACGGCGCCGGCAAATCGACGCTGATCAAGATCATGGCCGGCGTGGATACCGATTTCACCGGCGAGGCATGGCCCGGCGAGAACATCTCGGTCGGCTATCTCGAGCAGGAACCGCAGCTCGACCCCAAGAAGACCGTGCTGGAGAACGTCAAGGACGGTGCGCGCGAGACCGCGGACCTCGTCGATCGCTTCAACGAGATCAGCAACCTGATGGCCGATCCGCCGGAAGACGCCGATTTCGACGCCCTCATGGAAGAGATGGGCACGCTCCAGGAAAAGATTGACGCGGTCGATGGCTGGACACTCGACAATCAGCTTGAACTTGCCATGGAAGCGCTGCGCTGCCCGCCTAGCGACTGGTCGGTAGAGAACCTCTCGGGCGGCGAGAAACGCCGCATCGCGCTTACCCGCCTGCTGCTCCAGAAGCCCGACATCCTGCTTCTCGACGAACCGACCAACCACCTTGACGCAGAAAGCGTCGAATGGCTGGAAAACCATCTGAAGGAATACGCCGGCGCGGTGCTGATGATCACCCACGACCGCTACTTCCTCGACAACGTCGTGGGGTGGATCCTGGAGCTCGATCGCGGCAAGTACTTCCCCTATGAAGGCAACTATTCGACTTACCTCGAAAAGAAGGCCAAGCGACTCGAGCAGGAAGACCGCGAGGAGTCCGGCCGCCAGAAGGCGATCAAGGACGAGCTCGAATGGATCCGACAGGGTCCCAAAGGCCGCCAGACCAAGTCGAAGGCACGTATCGCCAAGTTCGACCAACTCGTCGAAGCGCAGCAGAACCGCACGCCCGGCAAAGCCCAGATCGTCATCCAGGTGCCCGAGCGCCTGGGTGGCAAGGTCATCGAAGCGAAAGGTCTCTCGAAGTCGTTCGGCGACAAACTGCTATTCGAAGATCTGTCGTTCACCCTGCCGCCAGGCGGCATTGTCGGGGTGATCGGCCCGAACGGCGCTGGCAAATCGACTCTGTTCAAAATGATCACGGGCCAGGAAGAACCCGACAGCGGCGAGATCGACATCGGTACTACGGTACGCCTCGGCTACGTCGATCAGAGCCGTGATCATCTCGACGATAGCAAGAACGTCTGGGAAGAGATCTCCGACGGACTCGACTACATGAAGGTCAATGGCCACGATCAGTCGACCCGCGCTTATGTCGGCGCGTTCAACTTCAAGGGTCAGGACCAGCAGAAGAACGTCGGCAAACTGTCCGGCGGCGAACGCAATCGCGTCAACATCGCCAAGATGTTGAAGCGCGGCGGCAATGTGCTGCTGCTCGACGAGCCGACCAACGATCTCGACGTCGAGACGCTGGCCGCTCTGGAAGAAGCGATCGAGAACTTCGCGGGCTGCGCCGTGGTCATCAGCCACGACCGCTTCTTCCTCGATCGTCTCGCCACACACATCCTCGCATTCGAAGGCAACAGCCATGTCGAATGGTTCGAAGGCAACTTCGAAGCTTACGAAGAGGACAAGCGGCGCAGGCTGGGAGACGCGGCGGATCGTCCCACCCGTCTAGCCTACAAGAAGCTCACTCGCTAGTCGTACACAAAAGTCGGCCTGAAGCTGAACGAGGGTTAGCCGGTCGGTTCACGGTCGCGACAGCGCGAATCGCGTAAATCCCGATGCAACGTCGCCGCCGAACCGTGCGGTGCATTGGGATGGAGATCGCCATGACGGCGAAGTGGATGAAATCGAGCGGTTTGGCCGCTCTGGTTGTGGGGTTGGCGCTGGCCGCCGTCCCCGCGAATGCGCAGGATCGCGAATGGCGAGGTCGCGGTGGCGGAGGGGAAGCCTCAGCCCAGCGCGGCGATAGTAATGACAATGGCAATGGTCGGAACTGGTGGCGCGGCCGCGGCGAGGGTCGCCCCGAGCAGCGCGGCTCCGTAAACACGCAGGAAGGGCAAGTGCCCAGTTCGACGCGTGACTATGCCACGCTGCGCGGCAATGGCGGCAATTGGAACGGTCGCGACCGTGCCGAAGCGCCGCGTCCAGTTCCTCAAGCGCCGGTGGCGCGTCAAGCCGAACCACAACGCGACTGGGCTGGACGCAACCGCAGCTATGCCGATCCGCAACGCAACCGCAGTTACCGGGATGTCGAGCGAACGCGTGAGGCCACACGCGATAACTGGCGCAACAACGACAATCGCTGGAACGGTCGCGACGGAAACCGCTGGTCAGGCAACGACCGACGGTGGAGCCGCGACTGGCGCCGTAACGACCGCTACGACTGGTCACGCTACCGCAGCCTCAATCGCAACACATTCCGTCTCGGCGCTTATTACGCGCCCTATCGCAACTACAGCTATCGCCGTCTAGGCATCGGTTTTGGTCTGGATACGCTGTTCTTTAGCAGCCGCTACTGGATCAACGATCCCTGGCAATACCGGCTGCCTGAAGTCTACGGACCTTATCGTTGGGTGCGCTATTACGACGACGTACTTCTCGTCGATGTCTACAGCGGCGAAGTGGTGGACGTGATCTACGACTTCTTCTGGTAACGAGCTGCCGGCAAGAGTGGACCGGCAAGGGAGAGCCCTCGCTCGCAGGAGCGGGGGCTCTGTCGTTTCAGCGTCGTCCTGGCAGCATGCGCCGCAGCGTGCCGTCGCGATCGAGGAACTGGTGCTTCAGCGCTGCCGCCACATGCAACGCGAACAAGACCAGCAGTAGAGTAGCACCCGTTTCATGAACCTCGTGAAATATGCCCGAGGTCATGCGATCGTATCCCACGGGAAGCGCCGGCACGTCGAACCAGCCGAAAAAGCCTATCGGCCCGCCCTTTCCGAAGGATGAGGCCATCGCCCACCCAGCGAGCGGAATCGCCAGCAAAAGAAGATAGAACAAGGTATGCGTCACGTTAGCCAGCGCCGCTTCCCACGCCTTGAGCGTCGGCGCGAGCGGCGGCGGCCGGTGCATGGCACGCCAGAGTATCCGCAGTGCAGTGAGCGCAAGTATAGTCAAGCCGATCGCCTTGTGATTGGCCATGATCTGCTGCGCTTCCACCTTTGGCATATCCTCGGAAATCCAGGCTGCAATGAAGTTCAGCACGATCAGAACGGCGATCAGCCAGTGAAGGAAGATCGCTCCGAGCGAATAGCGGGTGGCCTGACCAGCGTTCATTGTCGAAATCTGGACCATGCGGCGGGCCGCGACAAGCCGCTTTTGCCTTGCGCCGAACCGCACTTGCGATAGGCTCGCACGAACGATGCCCCGCTTACAGCTTTCCTTGGCATGACCACCGCCCATGTTGCCGATCAGCGCGCCCTGACGCGCGTGGGCGAAGCCGTGCGACGCCGGCTCGAGACCGATCCTTCGGCGCATCGCGTCGAGGCCCGCAATATCGAGATGTTCACCGTCGGCGGCTTTTTCAGCCCGGTCGAATGTACGCGCCTGATGACGATGATCGATGCCGTGGCCCAGCCTTCGCGCGTGTTCGATCCCGAGACGGGTGGTACCTATCGCACCAGCTATTCCGGCGACCTCGACCCGAACGATAGCTTCGTGAAAATGATAGAGCGCCGCATCTGCGATTTTCTGGGTCTCGATCCGACATGGGGGGAATCCTTCCAGGGCCAGCGCTACCAGCCCGGTCAGGAATTCCATGCCCACTACGATTGGTTCGACGTCACGCATTCGTACTGGCCGGGCGAAGCACAGCGCGGCGGACAACGAAGCTGGACCGTCATGGCCTATCTAAACGACGTAACTGATGGCGGCGCCACCGTCTTCGAGCGCGCCGGCGTCACCATCCAGCCGCAAGCAGGCGCACTGCTTGCCTGGAACAACCATCTGCCGGACGGCCGACCCAACCGGGATGCGCTGCATGCGGCACTGCCCGTGATCGATGGGGTAAAGTATGTGATCACCAAATGGTTCAGGACACGCAAATGGGGCTGAAACGCCGGATACTGCTGCCGGCCGCGATCGCCATCGCGCTGCTTGCCTCACCTCACCCGCTTTGGGCCGCCCAACCCAGCCTGGCCGAAGAAGCCAAGCTCTCGGCCGTCTTCGAAGACGACGCCCGGCGCGACGAAATCCTCGATCCGCTGAACGCGCTCTATCGTGGCGAGGATGTGAAGGCCGGCAGCTTCTCGCTGCTTTTCACCGACACGCTCGACCGGCGCGCTCTGGCTTCCGCCCGACGGAGTCTTTTCGCTCTCGACCGTATAAACCGGAGTCGCCTGAATCCCGAACTGCAAATCTCCTACGATGTATTCGGCTTGCAGAAGCGTCAGGAAATTGCGCTGCTGCAGCCGGACGTGCGCACGTTGACGAGCGTTCGCCCGTTCAATCACTTCGGCGGGCTGCATGTCGAGTTTCCATCACTGATGTCCGGCGAAGGGGCTTTCGTCTATGACAGCGAAGGAGATTACCGCCATGCGCTGATGCTCGACGCGGCGTTTGCCGGAGTGCTCGACAACGCCGTCCTGCGCTTTCGCGAAGGCATGGCCGCGGGCGTGGTCGAATCGAAGCTGACCGTCCGCAACATGGTAGCCCAGCTCGATGCGCTGCTCGCCCAGCCGGTCGAGCAATCCCCATTCTATGCACCCGTGCTGCGCTTCCCCGCGACGGTGCCGGAAAGCGCGCGTCCCCAACTGCGCGCCGCTTTCGCCTCGACGATCCGTGACGGCATCTACCCCGCCTATGCGCGCCTGCGCCGCTTTCTGGCCGAAGAGTATCTACCCGCAGCCCGCGAGCAGGTGGGCCTGTCGGCGATGCGCGGGGGCACTGGACTCTATCGTCGGCTGATAGAACGCGAGACGACGCTGCGGCTCGATCCGGAGGAAGTGCATCAGCTCGGCCTTGCGGAAGTCGCGCGCATCCAGCGCGAGATGGATGGCGTGCGGATCGAAATGGGCTTCAAAGGACCGCTGAACGCCTTCTTCGACTACATCCGCATCGATCCGCGATTCCATCCCCGCAGCCGCGAAGAACTCTCCCAGGGTTTCGCCGCGATCGGACGCGCGGTCGATGCGCAAGTGCCGCGCTTTTTCTCGAAAGTCCCGCGCACGCCGCTGCTGATCCAGCCTTATCCGGCCTATCGGGAGAAATACGAAGCCGGCGCCAGCTATAACCAGGGCTCGCCAGATGGCACCCGGCCAGGCATCTTCTTCTTCAACGCCTACGACCTGCCGAGCCGCTTCCTGACCGGGATGACCACGCTGTACCTGCACGAAGGCACGCCGGGTCATCACTTCCAGATCAGTCTCGCGCAGGAAGACGAAAGCCTGCCCGCGTTCCAACGCTACGAAGGCAACAACGCCTTCATCGAAGGCTGGGCGCTCTATGCCGAAACGCTGGGCTACGAAATGGGGTTCTACAAGGATCCGAAGCAGCACTGGGGCACGCTCGACGACGAAATGCTGCGCGCCATGCGACTGGTGGTCGATACCGGCATTCATGCGAAAGGGTGGAGCCGCGAGCAGGCGATAGACTACATGCTGGCGAATTCGGGTATGGGCCGCACCGACGCCACCGCCGAAGTCGAACGCTATATCGCCAATCCGGCGCAGGCGCTGTCATACAAGATCGGCGCGCTCACCATCCAGCGGCTGCGCAAGAAAGCCGAAGCCGAGCTTGGACCGAAGTTCGACATCCGCGCCTTCCACGAACAGGTTCTGGGGTCCGGCGCGCTCCCGCTGCCCGTGCTGGAAGCGAAGATCGACCGCTGGATCGTTGCGCGCCGTCCTACCGCCTCTCCTCCAACCGCTCCAGCAGCCGGTCGAAGCGACGCTGGAGGCGGATGATCTCGAGCTGGGTGCGCAAGTTGACCTCATAGTCGTGCCGCGCCGAGATACGGTCTTTTGCGGCCTGGCGATTTTGGCTCATCATGATAACCGGCGCCTGGATCGCTGCGAGCATCGACAGGATAAGGTTGAGGAAAATGAACGGGTAACCGTCGAAAGGACGTATGCCCATATGTTCCAGAAAGCGGCTGTTTATCAGCATCCAGCCGAACAGCACCAGCATGAAGCCGATGATGAAGCCCCAACTGCCGCCGATCGCGGCGACCCTGTCCGCCAGCCGATCGCCATAGCTGGCATGCAGCGCGGCCTCCTCGTCGGCATCGGGACCGCAAAGCGTGCCCGTGGCGATCCGTTCCAGCACGCGCTGTTCCTCGGCCTCGAGTTCGTCGAACAGCCGGCCGAGAAGCTCCTCGGCAAGTTCTTCAGGGGTTCGGTGCGGATTGTGCATCAAGGGCCTCGGCAATGAGCTTGCGGGTATTAGCTACACCATACAACGCGATAAAGCTGCCCATGCGCGGTCCCTGACTGGAACCCAGCAACGTCTCGTAGAGCGCCTTGAACCAGTCGCGCAAGCTCTCGAAGCCGAAATGCGGATCCTTGCCGATCTCGTAGACGATGTTCTGCAGCTCCTCGGCAGTTGCATCGTCCGAGGTGGCGGCAAGTTCCTCGTCAAGCGCGGCCAACGCCGTGATCTCACCGCCTTCGGGCGCCCGGCGCTGCAGCGTCGGCGCAATGAAATCACGATTGTAGGCGAGCGCGCAATCGACCAGCCCATCAAGCGCCGGATGCGCGTCGGGCCGCGCATCCGCGACATAGTTGGCAAGGTAGGACCACACCTGATCGCGCGTGGCGTTGGCGCCGAGCACGCCGACGAGATTCAGGAGCAAGCCATATGTCACCGGCAAGCTCTCGCCCGCCCCTTCCCCGCCGCCATTGGCGCGCAGCAGGTGCCACACCGGATTGCCAAGCTGCTGCTCAACCGGTTGCGCCGGCAGCTTTTCGCGGAATTGCCAGTATTCGTCGACCGCACGCGGGATCACCCCGATGTGGAGCTGCTTGGCGCTCTTCGGCTCGCGGAACAGGTAGAAGCCCAGGCTCTCTTCGCTGCCGTACGTCAGCCACTGCTCGATGGTCAGGCCATTGCCCTTGGACTTGGATATCTTCTCACCGTTCTCGTCGAGGAACAGTTCGTAGATCAGCCCATCCGGTCGCCGGCCGCCAAGGATTTGGGCGATCTTCGCCGATTGCGTGACGCTGTCGGTCAGATCCTTCCCGCACATCTCGTAATCGACGCCCAGATCGACCCAGCGCATCGCCCAATCGACCTTCCACTGCAGCTTGGCGTGGCCGCCGAAGACGCTCTGCTCCACCGTCTCGCCCTGATCCTGGAAACGAACCAGCCCTACCTCGGCATCCACCACTTCCACCGGAACCTGCAGGACTTCGCCCGTGACCGGCGAGACCGGCAAAACCGGCGAATAAGTCTTGCGGCGCTCCTCACGCAGCGTCGGCAGCATCACGCCCATTATCGCGTCGTAGTTGCGCAACACCCCGCGCAAGGCATCATCGAACGCGCCCGAATTGTAACGGTCCGAAGCAGACACGAATTCGTAATCGAAACCGAAACGGTCGAGGAATGCGCGCAGCATCGCATTGTTGTGATGGGCAAAGCTCTCGTACTTGCCGAAAGGATCGGGAATGCGCGTCAGCGGCTTGTTCAGATTGGCGCGCAGCACTTCCGCATTGGGAATGTTGTCCGGCACCTTGCGCAGCCCGTCCATGTCGTCGCTGAACGCGACGAGCCGCGTCGGCGCACCGCCTGTCAGCACCTCGTAGGCGCGGCGGACGAGCGTGGTGCGCAGGACTTCCTGGAACGTGCCGATATGCGGCAGGCCCGAAGGACCATAGCCGGTCTCGAACAACATCGGCGCGCCGGATTTTCCCTGCGGATACCGCTTCAACAGCTTGCGAGCTTCCTCGAAAGGCCATGCCTTGGAGGTCTGTGCGGCGGCTTGGATTTCGGCTTCGGTCATGATCCCGGCCTTTCGCGGAGGCAGGCGCGATTGGCAAGCGTCCTGTACCCGCGATGTTGATGCTGCAGAGTGTACGAAACCCTCCGATCATATCCCATATTATAATTGTTATTCAATGTTTTGCCATCCCCAACTCGGCGCAATGTGTGACTTTTGCCAAAAGGGTATTCTGCGTTTCCGAACGGGACGCGGTGGAATGAAGCAGGCGAAAACATGCGCATGATATACTGAAACCCGCCATCTGTAGGACAGCCCGCCCCTTCTTAAAGGAGTTCAGGCGTCCTGCCGGCTCCGGCTTGAAGGACGAGATCGCCGGGCGCATAAACGCGGCGAGCCGGCCAGACGCCGTGTCTCCGTCCCCCGCGCCCGCGTAAGGAGATAGGCAGGATGAGCTACAGCGGAAACTGCCATTGCGGCGCGGTCGCTTTTACGGTCGAGGGCGATCTGCCAGACAGCGCGATAGCCTGCAATTGCTCGCACTGCCAGCGCAAGGGCTTTCTGCTCGCCTTCGTGCCGGCCGAGGCCTTCACGCTGGATAGCGGCGAGGATGCTCTGGCCGACTATCAGTTCAACAAGCACCGGATCACGCATCGCTTCTGCAAGACTTGCGGCGCGCAGTCCTTTGCCGAAGGGACGGATCACAACGGCAAGGCGACACGCGCGATCAACTTGCGCTGCGTACCCGCGGCCGATCTCGACACGCTGAATATCCAGAATTTCGACGGCGCTTCTTACTGATCCTCTGTTTCACTTTCGTTCCGTTGGCGCTATCGCGGCGAACGTGAACGATCCCATCCCCCTTTCCGCGCTTCACGCCAGCCATGGCGGCTGCTGGCTGCGCGATGCCGGCGGGGTGACGCGCGGCTTGGGCAAGGGCGAGGCGATCATGGCGGCGGCGGATACGCCGCTCCTGATCCTCAACGCGCCGCTGGTGGCGACACGCCTCGGCTATCCGGATCTTTCGGGGCTGGATCTGCTCGAACTCTTCGCCTTCGTGCATCCGGCGCGCTTCATGGTGCCGACGCCGCGCGGACTCGCCGATGTGCTCGAACTACCCGCCCCCCTCAGCGACGATGCTGTTCCCGCACTGCTGCAGGCGGCGGCCGCCCGGCTGCTTGCGCAATGCGAAAGCCCCGACTGGCCGGAGCGCGAGGGTGCATGGAGCGCGCTGCAATCCCTTATCCGCCTACGCTGGCCATGGGCCTCGCTGCTGCAGCCGCGCATCGCCACGCCGGCGCGGGCAGAACGCTGGCTGTTCTCCCGTCTGCCCGAATGGGAGGAAACGCCTGACCGGCCGCAGCCTGCGCAAGTCGCTCTCAACGAAACCCAGGTGATCGAACGGCTCGCCATGCTGACCGGCGCACGAGCAGAACCACGTCCGGCGCAACAGGCCTATGCCGCCGAAACCGCGCATCTTTTCGCGACCCGCCGCCGCGAAAGCGCGCCGCAAGTGCTATTGGCGCAAGCCGGCACCGGCATCGGCAAAACGCTGGGCTATCTTGCCCCCACGTCCGCCTGGACGGAGCAGTCCGGTGGCACCGTCTGGGTATCGACTTACACCAAGGCCCTGCAACGCCAGCTCCGCCGCGAGAGCCGCCGCGCCTGGTCCGGCCCCCGCCCCGACGGCAGCCAGCCTGTCGTGGTGCGCAAGGGACGCGAGAACTATCTTTGCCTGCTGAACCTGGAAGACGCCCTGCAAGGCGGCTTTGCGGGCCGCGCCGCGATCCTGGCGCAGCTTGTCGCACGCTGGGCCGCCTATTCGCAGGACGGCGACATGATCGGCGGCGACCTGCCCGGCTGGCTCGGCACACTGTTTCGCCAGCGCGGCATCGCGGCACTGACCGACCGGCGCGGCGAGTGCGTCTATGCCGGCTGCCCGCATTACCGCAAATGCTTTATCGAACGGGCGACGCGCGCCTCGGCGCAGGCCGACCTCGTGATCGCCAATCATGCGCTCGTGATGGTCAACGCCGCGCGTGGACGCGATGCCGCGCAACGGCCGACCCGCGTGATCTTCGACGAAGGCCATCATGTATTCGAGGCGGCGGATTCGACCTTCGCCGCCGCGCTCTCCGGCTCTGAAGCGATCGAATTGCGACGATGGGTGATCGGGCCGGAGCGCGGTTCGAAAGGACGGCGACGGGGCCTGTCCGCCCGCCTTGCCGACATTTCCAGCTATGACGAACACGGTGCGAAGGCGATCGCCGCCGCGCGCCACGCCGCCGAAGCGCTGCCCGGTGACGGCTGGCTCCAGCGCATCGTCGAAGGCGCGCCCTCCGGACCGGTCGAGGAACTGCTCTCGGCAGTGCGCGCGCTGGTCTACGCCCGCGACGAAAGCGGCGGACAGGAAGCGGGCTATGGCCTGGAAACAGAGGCCGCGCAGCTCGACGGCGACTTCATCGAACGTGCGGGCAAAGCGCAAGAGGCGCTGGCGGCACTGCGCCAGCCGCTGATCCGCCTCGGCCTGAGACTGGAAGCGCTGCTTGAAGAGCCGCCCGACTGGCTCGATGGACCGGGTCGAGCGCGGATCGAGGGTGCACGCCACGCGCTCGCCTGGCGCGTCGACATCCTCTCGGCATGGGAAGCCCTGCTCGAACGGCTCGGCGGCCCGGCCGACCCGGAATTCGTCGACTGGCTCGCGCTCGACCGCTCCGAAGCGCGCGAATTCGATATCGGCATACACCGCCGCTGGCTCGACCCGATGAAACCTTTCGCCCGCGTGGTGTTGGAACCCGCGCATGGGGTGATGCTCACCTCGGCAACGCTCAGGCATGGCGGCGATGCGGAAGACTGGGACGGCGCCATTGCGCGCAGCGGCGCGGCGCATATCGGTGTCGCTCCGCGCCTCTCAGCCTTCGACAGTCCCTTCGACTACGCCGCTCAGGCCGAAGTACTGATAGTCACCGACGTGCCCAAAGGCGATATCCCCGCCCTCGCCGCCGCCTATGGCCGCTTGATCGAAGCGGCGGGGGGCGGCGTGCTGGGGCTGTTCACCGCGATCCGTCGCCTGCGCGCGGTCCATGGGCGCATCGCCGATCGACTCGCGCGCGGCGGATTGCCGCTCTTTGCCCAGCACGTCGATCCGATCGACACCGGCACGCTTGTCGACATCTTCCGCGACGATCCGCGCGCCTCGCTGCTCGGCACCGATGCGCTGCGGGACGGCGTGGACGTGCCAGGCCATTCGCTGCGCCTTGTCGTCATGGAACAGGTGCCGTGGCCCAAGCCATCGATCCTGCACCGGGCGCGGCGGCTGGCGGGCGGCGGCTCGACCCACGACGACGGCATCATCCGCGCCCGGCTGGCGCAGGCCTTCGGCCGTCTGATCCGCAGCCGCGAGGACAGGGGCCACTTCGTCGTGCTCTCGGCCGCCTTCCCTTCCCGCCTGCTCTCAGCCTTCCCGCCGGGCACTCCCATCCACCGCGTCACGCTTGACGAGGCTTTACAACGGGTCGCGGGCGGTGTTTCAGCCTCGCTCGACACCGAACGGAATATTGCCGACCGATGAAGACCCTGGGCCTTTTCCGCCACGCCAAATCGGACTGGCACGATTCGCGCGCGCGCGACTTCGACCGGCCGCTGAACAAGCGTGGGCGCAAGGGCGCCGCGATCATGGGGCAGCGCATCGCCGCCCATGGCATCTACTGGGACAGGATCATCGCCTCGCCCGCCGTGCGCGTGGCGGAAACGATCGAGATCGGCGCGCAAGCGGCGAAGATCACCCCCCAGGTCCGCTGGGATCGCCGCATCTATCTCGCCAGCTCGGCCACCTTGCTGGACCTGCTGCGCGAACAGGAAGGCGATCCGCGCGCGATCCTGATGATCGGACACAATCCGGGTTTGGAAGACCTGATCTTCGATCTCGTGCCCGATGACGGCAGCAACCCCTTGCGCGACATCGTCGAGGTGAAATTCCCCACCGCCGCTTTCGCCGTGCTGAAGATCGACATCGCCGACTGGGCGGAGCTTGATGAACGCAGTGCGCGGCTCGTGCACCTGAAACGCCCGCGCGATCTCGATGCGGAGCTTGGTCCGGAACCCGTCTAGATTTGGGACAACCGCAAACCGCCGAAAGAGCGAATCAGGCTTCGGCCAGCGCCTTTGCCAGCGAATCGCGAATCGCGCGCAGTTCGGCGAAGAAGGCTGACGGAGCCGGATCTGCCGGCGGTAGTTCGCGCCGCTCACCCCCTTCGATAGCCAAGCGCGCGCCGCGCAAGGTATAACCCTCGCGGTGAACCAGGCGATCGATCGTGGCCAGAAGCTGCACATCTTCCGGACGGTAATAGCGGCGCCCGCCGCTGCGCTTGATCGGTTTCAGCGCGGGAAACTGTTCTTCCCAGTAACGCAAAACGTGCTGGCGAATGCCCAGCGCGTTCGAAACTTCTCCGATCGTACGCAATGCATCGGGCGCCTTGCCGTCGTCAAAACCCGGAAAAGTGGCCTGATTGCTCATTTTCCGACGATACGGTCCTTGAGCATCTGGCTGGCGCGGAAGGTAAGCACGCGACGAGGCGTGATCGGCACTTCGACTCCGGTCTTTGGATTACGGCCGATCCGCTCCGCCTTATCGCGCAGCAAGAACGTGCCGAAACCCGAAATCTTCACGTTTTCGCCACGTGAAAGCGCCTCACACATATGCGTGAGGATGGACTCGACCATCGCGAGCGATTCAGCCCGTGACAAGCCAAGTTTGCGATTGATTGCCTCCGCAATCGCTGCGCGCGTAAGCGTTTCCATGGAGCGCATCCAAGCCCCTATCCCTGTTAAGCGATCCCCGTATGTCACTATCATATGAGGATTTAGGGCAAAAGCAACGCTGTGAACAGTTTTGAACAAAAGTGATCTTAAGAACAGCGTTCTCACATTCGAAGCAAACTGGCTCCCCAGGTGAATCCGCCGCCCATGGCCTCCAGCATGACCAGATCGCCCTGCTTGATTCGGCCCTCGCGTACAGCCTGGTCGAGCGCCAGCGGAACCGAGGCGGCCGAGGTATTGGCGTGCTGGTCCACCGTCATCACGACCTTATCGGGCGACAGGCCCAGCTTCTTCGCAGTGGCTTCGAGGATGCGGGCGTTGGCTTGATGCGGCACCAGCCAGTCGATGTCGCCGATAGCGACGCCGGCCTCCTCGATGACTTCGACAAGCACTGAGGACAGGTTGGTAACAGCGTGGCGGAAGACCTCACGCCCCTTCATCCGCAGCTTGCCCACGGTACCGGTCGTGGACGGACCGCCATCGACATAGAGAAGCTGGTTATGTGCGCCATCGGCGTGAAGCCTGGTGGCGAGGATTCCGCGCGGTTCGTCCTCGCCGGTTTCCCGGGCTTCGATCACGATGGCCCCCGCACCGTCGCCGAACAGAACGCAGGTCGCACGGTCTTCCCAGTCCAGGATGCGGCTGAAGGTTTCGGAACCGATCACCAGCGCGCGGTTGGCCATGCCGGACCGCAGCATCGAATCCGCCACGCCGAGCGCATAAAGGAAGCCCGAGCAGACCGCCGCGACGTCAAAGGCGATGCCGCCGTTGCAGCCGAGCTGATCCTGCACGATCGTCGCCGTGGCGGGAAAGGTCTGATCCGGCGTCGCGGTGGCGAGCACGATCAGGTCGATCGACGCGGCATCGATTCCCGCGGCGGCAATCGCCTCGCGCGCGGCGGCGGTGCCAAGGCTCGCGGTCGTCTCGTCCGGCGCGGCGACATAGCGATTGCGGATGCCGGTGCGCTCGACGATCCATTCGTCGCTCGTATCGACCATGCCCGCCAGCTCTTCATTGCCGAGCTTGCGCCGCGGCAGACCGGAACCTGTGCCAAGAACCACGGAACGGCGCATCAGGCAGCGTCTCCGGTGATGGTGCGGTTCATTCTGAGGCTGTCCGCACCCACTCGGGCAAGGTCGGCGGTAATCCGCTCTGTCACATCTTCCTCCAGAAGCCGTGCGGTGACGGCGACGGCATTGGCGACGCCCGCGGCGCTTGCGCTGCCATGGCTTTTCACGACGATGCCGTTGAGGCCGAGAAACACGGCCCCGTTATGATTGTTCGGATCCAGGTGGTGTTTCAGCAATTCGGTCGCAGGGCGCGAGATGAGAAAGCCGAACTTGGAGCGCAGCGAACTGGCGAAACTGCGGCGCAGGAGATCCGCCACGAAGCGAGCCGTGCCTTCCACGGCCTTCAGCGCGATATTGCCGGAAAAGCCGTCGGAAACGACCACATCCACATCGCCGCGGCAAAGCTTGTCGGCCTCGGTGAAGCCGTCGAACGACATCGACAGATCCTTCGCCGCAGCCTTCAGGATATCGGAAGCGGCCCGCAGCTCGTCCGTGCCTTTGATCTCTTCGGTGCCGATGTTCAGCAGGCGCACGCGCGGCGCATCACGGCCGGTGACGACGCGCGAATAGGCTGCGCCCATAATCGCGAACTGCACAAGGTTGCGCGTGTCGGCCTCGGTATTGGCGCCAAGATCCAGCATGACGACATCGTTGTCGCCCAGCGTCGGCAGCAACGCAGCAAGCGCCGGTCGATCAATGCCCGGCATGGTGCGCAACGCCAGCTTGGCGATGGCCATCAGTGCGCCGGTGTTACCGCCGCTGACGGCCGCTCCGGCATCGCCCGATTTCACAGCGTTGATCGCCATGCCCATCGATGTTGTCTTGGCGCGGCGCAGCGCCTGGCTCGGCTTGTCCTCTCCGCTGATGATGTCGGCGGAATGCAGGATTTCGGAAGAAGCGCGCAAGTTGGGGTGATTTTCCAGCGCGGCCTTGATCTTCGTCTCGTCGCCGACGAGCAGGAACTTGAAGCGGTCATGGCGGCGACGCGCGAGCGCGGCGCCTTCGACCATGACGCGCACGCCCTCGTCACCGCCCATCGCGTCGACGGCGATACGCGGGAGACTCATTGGGCGTGTCCTTAAGTTAGAGGCTTAGAGCCCGACCGCGATGATCTCGCGCCCGTTGTAGTGACCGCAGGACGGGCACAGGTTGTGCGGGCGCTTCAGCTCGCCGCAGTTGCCACATTCGTGGAACGCTTCGGCCTTGAGCGCATCGTGGCTGCGGCGCATGCCCCGGCGAGACGGGGTGGTTTTTCTCTTGGGGACAGCCATTTCGGCACCTGTTCCTGCAAAATACGTTGCGTATAGATTGATCGCACCCCACCAATGGGGGCGGCGACAGCGAAGGCGCGCCTATAACGAATTTCGTAGCGGTTGCAACCCGTCGCCAGGACGGCATCATGGGACAACCGGATAAAGGGGGAATGGGGGAAAATGCTTTTACCTACGACTTTGAGCATGGCCGCCGCCGCGGCGATATTGAATCTCTGGCTGTCGATCCGGATCGGCCGCGTTCGCCAGAGCGAGAAAGTCTCGATCGGTGACGGCGGCAGCGAACCGCTGATCCGCCGCATGCGCGCGCAGGCCAATTTCATCGAAAACACGCCTCTCACCCTGATTCTCGTTGGTGCGATCGAGCTTGCCGGCAAGGGCGGCATGTGGCTTGCGCCGGTGGCGGGCCTTTTCATGCTGGGACGCGTCGTTCACGCGATCGGCATGGACGGCGGTTTCAAAGCCGGGCGCGGCCTTGGCACTCTGACGTCGATGCTCGCCCAGCTCGGGCTAGCCATAGTCGCGGTGCTGGCTTCGCTGAACGTGCTCTGACGGGTTAACCGAAGCGCGAATCCGCAACGAAGGGATTCGTCCGGCGTTCCTGCCCAAAAGTGCTCGTCGGCCCATGGCCGGGCACGAAGGTCACATCGTCACCCAGAGGCCAGAGCTTCTGGGTGATCGATGCGATGAGATCGTCGTGATTGCCTTTCGGGAAGTCGGTACGCCCGATCGAACCGGCGAACAGCACATCGCCCACGGTCGCCAGATTCGACGGAGCATGGAAGAACACCACATGGCCGGGCGTATGGCCGGGGCAATGAATTACATCCAGCGTCAGATCGCCCACCGTCACCGTGTCGCCATCGACCAGCCAGCGGTCGGGCTCGAAGCTTTCGCCCGGCAAGCCATAGCGGGTGGACGAATCGTCGAGACCCTCGATCCAGAAGCGGTCGCCTTCATGCGGACCTTCGATCGGCACGCCCAGTTCCCTGGCAAGCACCCCGGCAAGGCCGCAGTGGTCCATATGACCGTGCGTCACGAGGATCTTTTCCAGCGTTACGCCGGTCTTCGCCAGCGCCGCCTTCAGCTTGTCGAGATCGCCGCCGGGGTCGACCAGCGCACCGCGCATCGTGCGCGTGCACCAGACAAGCGAGCAGTTCTGCTCGAAAGCGGTGACAGGAATGATGCCGACGCGCATCGGCGGTTCGGTGATTTCGCTCATGACAGGGGAAATGGCCGCACGCAGCGCGTAATGCAATGACCGGAAGCGCCGGTTAAAGCCGCCCGCTCTTCCACACGACGCGACCGATCACTTCCACTTCCTCCTGCGCGTGTTCGATCGGACCATAGGCCGGGTTCTCGCTGTGCAGCAGAATCATGCCGGGGCCGCTGCGTTGGATGCGCTTGACCAGCACCGCCCCTTCGACGCGCACGACGTAGATGCCGTCCTGCCATGGTCGGTCGAGCCGCGCGACGAGGATCTCATCGCCATCGCGCAGCAGCGGCTCCATCGAATCGCCGGATACCGCGATGACCGACAGCGTCGCCGGATCGAGCCCCTGCTCGCGCAGCCAGGCGGCGGAAAAACGAAAGGCGTCGAATGGACGCTCCTCGGCCGCGAAAGCGCCCGGCCCCGCCGAAGCATCGAGCGGCAGGCGAGGGATGTCGAGATATCCGTCACGCAGGACTTTTCCCCGGAAAGCCGAGGATTTTCCCTCTGGTCCGCCAAGCTCGACCTCGGCCACACCCAGAAACCGGGCAAGCGTTCGCCGATCGTTTTCCTCCAGCTTGCGCGGGCTACCTTTGCGGACAAACTGCTGAAGATATGCGGCATTCCGTCCGATCAGGGCGGAAAGCTGAGTCAAACTGACTCCTCGCTCCCCGGCAAGATCAAGCAAACGGCCGCGCGGATCTATAGTAACCATGATTGCATCCTACGCATAAGATTTTTCCTAGACAAGTAGGATTTCGGATACGAACATAAATGGAACATTGATTCGTCACCAGGAGGTCGAACTTGCTCATTTTCCAGATCGAGAAATTCCTGCGCCAAACCGGCATGCCCTGGACCAAGTTCGGCCGTCTGGCGGCGCATGACCCGCGTTTCGTCGCCGATTTGCGCAATGGCCGGGAACCCCGCCCAAGCACGACGAATCGCATCGAACATTTCATGAACAATTATCTGAAAGGCATGCAGAATGCGAATTGACCTCGGACATCATTTCACCCAGCCCCATCATCTGCCGGGCATGCACCGTCCAGGGCCGCAACTGCTGTCAGCCGTGATGCGGCTCGCGGCGGGTCGAGCGGAGCTGCTGCGCCATGCGGAACGTTCATGGGCCAGCGCCACTTTCGCCGGCACGCACCACATGGTGGCGCTGACTTTCGCCGGCGCGGACGCGATGGCAGCGGCGGAGGCCTTCATCGAGGCCCTGCCCGACCATGAGTTCGCGATTCCCGGACAACTCGTGGCGGACGCCGCAATCGCTTCGATCGTGCAGGATGCGGAAAGGCTGACCGTGGAAGCCGAACTGCTGTTGCTTGAGGATGCCTGATCTGCTCCGGTCCTCCCCCGCTGCAAGGGGAGGACCGGCAGTCCTTACAGAGCCTTCGAAAGCGCCTTGATATCCTTGTTCAGGATCTGGTCGTTCTCGGAATAATCGACCGGGCAATCGATCAGGTGCACGCCGGGGGTATCGCGGCAATGCGCGAGCAGTTCCTTCAGGTGCGCCGCGCTGGTCACGCGGTAGCCGTGCGCGCCATAACTTTCGGCGTACTTGACGAAATCGGGGTTGTTATAGGTCAGCCCCCAGTCCTCGAAGCCCATGTTCGCCTGTTTCCAACGGATCATGCCATAGGAATTGTCGTTGAGGATCAGCACCGTGAGATTGAGGCCGAGGCGCACCGCCGTCTCCATCTCCTGGCTGTTCATCATGAACCCGCCGTCGCCACAGATCGCCATGACCTTGCGATCGGGATAGACCATCGCGCTGGCCATGGCCGAAGGCAGCCCCGCCCCCATCGTCGCCAGCGCATTGTCGAGCAGCACCGTGTTCGGCTTGCAGGCCGTATAGCCGCGCGCGAACCAGATCTTGTAGACGCCGTTGTCGAGGCAGATGATCCCGTCATCGGGCATCACATCGCGCACCTGCTGGACGAGATGGGGCGGAAAGATGGGGAAACGCTCGTCAGCGGCAAGCTGATCGGTGTGTGCAACCTCGGCCTTGCGGTAGGCCAGCATGTGGTCGAACGTCCATGCAGGCGAAGGAACGATATCCTCCTTGATCTGCCAGATGGCGTTGGCAATGTCGCCGATCACCTCGATATGCGGAAAATAGACGGGATCGACCTCGGCCGTCTTGGTCGAGATATGGATCACCTTCGGCCCGTCCTGACGAGGATCTTCTCCTTCGTTCTTCATGAAGAACGGCGGCTTCTCGATCACGTCATGACCGATGTTGACGATACAGTCGCTGTCCTCGATCGCCCGATGGACGAAATCGCCCGCCGACAGCGCCGCGCAGCCGAGGAATTGCGGATGCCGTTCATCCACCACGCCCTTGCCAAGCTGGGTAGTGAGGAACGGGATGCCGGTTTTCTCGACGAATTCCAGCAGCATCTTGCCGGTGATCTTGCGATTGGCCCCAGCGCCGATCACCAGTACCGGCGACTTCGCATTCTGCAGCGCCTCCACCGCCCAGCGCACGGCCTTCGCATCGGCGGTCGGCCGCCGCACGTCGCTGCGGCGCAGCGCCCTGGCGTGCGTATGCTCGTCGGCGATATCCTCGGGCAGCTCGATATGCGTCGCGCCGGGCTTTTCCTCCTCGGCGATGCGGAAAGCTTCGCGCACGCGGCTGGGGATGTTGTCCGAAGACGCCATCTGGTGCGCATACTTGGTGATCGGTCCCATCATCGAGACCACGTCGAGAATCTGAAAGCGACCCTGCTTCGACTTCCTGATCGGCTTCTGGCCGGTGATCATCAGCATCGGCATGCCGCCGAGCGTCGCATAGGCGGCGGCGGTAACGAAGTTGGTCGCGCCCGGTCCCAGCGTGGCGAGGCAAACCCCAGTCTTGCCGGTGTGGCGGCCATAAGTTGCGGCCATGAAGCCTGCGCCCTGCTCGTGCCGGGTCAGGATCAGCTTGATCTGCTTGGAGCGGGACAGCGAATCGAGGAAATCCAGGTTTTCCTCACCGGGCACGCCGAAGACGTATTCGACGCCTTCTTCCTCAAGGCATTGAATGAATAGATCGGAAGCCTTCTGGGCATCACTCTCGGCCATCGCGCGCTCCTGCCATGACCGGCCGCGAGGCGGCGGGCCTGTCCAAATGAAATAGATGCGATCCCTGGCGGAAGGTATGAACGGCTATGTCCCCCTGCCCGCTCGGAGCGGAGGCGTAACAAATCACGGGAAGCAAGTCACCGCGATTGTGGAGTTAACGGAAAATCAGACTTCGAGCTTCCATTCCCAGCCGAGAGGATCGCCGTCCATGACCTCGACACCCTGACCGGCAAGCTCGTCGCGCAGTGCATCGGACGTGGCGAAATCCTTCGCCGCGCGCGCTTCCTTGCGACGAACGAGAACAGCTTCGATATCGGCTTCGGCGATCTCGACCATGCGAGGACGCAGACGCAGCTCGCCACGTCCGAGATCAAGCAGGCCAAAGCCCAGAACCGCATCCATGGCCGCGACAGCTGCAAGCTTCTCGCCGGCATCGACCTTCTTCAGCGCAAGCACTTCGTCCAGAACGGTGAGGGCTACAGAGGTATTCAGATCTTCGGATATCGCGTCATCGAACCGCTCAAGAAACGGTGTAAAGCGAGGCCCGAAGCTATCGGCGGGAACCGCGCGGTCCCTGAGCTGCCCAACCGCCATCACCATCCGCTTGAGCCGGGTCAGCGCCGCACCCAGCCCTTCCCAGGAAAACTCCAGCTCGCTGCGGTAATGCGCCTGCAGGCACATCAGGCGATAGGCGAGCGGATGATAGCCCTTGTCGATCAGCAGCTGAAGGCGAAGGAACTCGCCGCTCGACTTCGACATCTTGCCCGAACGTTCGACCAGGAAATTGTTGTGCATCCACAGCCGTGCGCCCGAGTTCTCGGCCTGGTCGAGCCCGTTGGTGCAGCAATGCGCCTGGTTCTGCGCGATCTCGTTGGGATGATGGATCTCGCGGTGGTCGATGCCACCGGTGTGAATGTCGAAAGGAAAGCCCAGCACCGCGCCCGACATCACCGAGCATTCGAGATGCCAGCCCGGCGCACCCCGCCCCCAAGGCGAATCCCATTCCATCTGCCGTGTCTCGCCTTCGGGGGTCTTGCGCCAGATGGCGAAATCGGCGGCATGGCGCTTGCCTTCGACCTGCTCGATCCGGCCCTCCCCTTCCTCGGTCGCGGCGCGCGCGAGACGGCCGTAGTCGGCGACTGTCGAGACATCGAAATAAAGGCCGCTGTCGAGTTCGTAGCAGTGTTTCGCGGCGATGCCTTTCGCGAAGTCGATCATCTGCGGCACATAGTCGGTCGCGACCGTCCACTGCGCCGGCTGACGGATGTTGAGCGCTTTGACGTCGGCCCAATAGGCCTGCTTGTAATGCTCGGCGATGTCCCAGATGGATTGGGCCTTCTCGGCCGCCATCTTCTCCATCTTGTCCTCGCCGGCGTCGGCGTCGTCCGTCAGGTGGCCGACGTCGGTGATGTTGATGACATGGGTGAGCTTGTAACCCTTGAAGCCCAGTGTCCGCCCCAGCACATCGGCGAAAACATAAGCCCGCATATTACCGATATGCGGATAATTGTAGACCGTCGGCCCGCAGGAATAGACGCGCGCCTCGCCCGGATGGACGGGCTCGAAGGTTTCGAGCTGGCGGGAAAGGCTGTTGAACAGCCGGAGCGGCGCGGCGTCGGTGATCATGGCCCGCGCCTTAGGGTCAAGCCGCGTGAGCGGCAAGCAGCACCGCAAGCCCCAGCATCGCGACCGCCAGTCCGGCCAGCTCGTGCCGAGCCATCGCCTTGCCCGAAACCTGCCGTGAAACCAGCGCCGCCAGCGGCATCTCGATCAGCGCGAGCGTACGCACATTGGCTGCCGCGGTTAGCGAGAAAGCGATGAACCAGCCCGAAGAGGCGGCCGCGCCCAGGAAGCCCGCCCCGATGCTCACCCGCCATTCGCGCAAGGATGCAAGAAACGCCTCGCGATCGCGGCAGGCTAGCCACAGCCCAAGCAGCGCGCTCTGGATCATCAGCGATGCGACCAGCATGGTCAGGCTGCGGATCACGTATCCGCCTTCCGGCACATGCCCGATCGCGGCGCGAAAGGCGATGGCCGACAGCCCGAACAATCCGCCGCCAAGAACGCCCGCCGCGATCAGCCGCCCCTCGCTAAGAAGAAGTTTCGCCTCGCCGGGCTTTACCGAGGCCCGCACTACGCCGGCAGTCACGATACCGATGGCGAGCCAGGCCAGCGGCGTCAGCACATCACCGATCAGCAGCACGCCAAGCAACGCGACGATCACCGGCTCGGTCTTGATATAGGCATAGGCGACCCCGAAGGCCCGCGCCTTCATCACCACCAGCATCAGCGCCGTGGCCCCGATCTGCGCCAACGCCCCCAGCGCGCACCACGCGAGCGCCGCGATCGTGACCGACGGCAATGGCACGCGCCCGATCGCCAGCGCCACCAGAAGGAATATCACCGCGAAAGGCAGCCCGAAGACGAACCGCACCTGCGTCGCCCCCAACGTGCCGATCCTGCCCGTAAGATTCGCCTGCGCCCCATTGCGGAACACCTGCGCCATCGCGGCGGCCAGGGTCACGGGGATCCAGAGCAACGATGCTGCCAAGCTATCCGTCTTCGAACAATCCCGCGAGTTGTTCGATCATCGTGCCGCCCAGTTGCTCGACATCCATGATCGTCACCGCGCGGCGGTAGTAGCGGGTCACGTCGTGGCCGATGCCAATGGCGACGAGTTGCACAGGCGATTGGCGCTCGATCCAGTCGATCACCTTGCGCAAGTGCGATTCGAGATAACCGGCGCTGTTCACGCTCAGGGTCGAATCGTCGACCGGCGCGCCGTCGGATATGACCATCAGGATGCGGCGGTCCTCGGGGCGTGCGAGCAGGCGGCCATGCGCCCAGAGTAGCGCCTCCCCGTCGATGTTCTCCTTCAGCAGGCCCTCGCGCATCATCAGGCCGAGGTTACGCCGCGCGTGGCGCCAGGGTTCATCCGCCTTCTTGTAGACGATGTGGCGCAAGTCGTTGAGGCGGCCCGGTTGCGCCGGCTTGCCGCCCGCCAGCCAGGCGTCACGGCTCTGCCCGCCCTTCCAGGCGCGCGTGGTGAAGCCGAGGATCTCGGTCTTGACGCCGCAGCGTTCCAGAGTGCGGGCCAGCACATCCGCGCTGATCGCCGCGATCGAGATCGGCCGTCCGCGCATCGAGCCCGAATTGTCGAGCAGCAGCGTGACGATCGTGTCCTTGAACTCGACGTCGCGTTCGATCTTGTACGACAGCGAATGGCCAGGCGAGACGACGACGCGCGCCAGCCGCGCCGCGTCGAGCATGCCTTCTTCCTGGTCGAAGGCCCAACTGCGGTTCTGCTGCGCCATCAGACGACGCTGGAGCCGATTGGCGAGCTTGGTGACGATGCCCTGCAAGCCCTTGAGCTGCGCGTCGAGATAGGCGCGCAACCGGGTCAGTTCCTCTTCGTCGCACAAGTCGGCGGCGCCGACTACTTCGTCGAAAGCCTCGGTATAGACGCGGTAATCGAAGTTGGCGGGGGTGTCGCTCCATGGGCGGTTCGGGCGGACCGGCAGCATGCCGTCCTGCCCCTCCTCGCCGTCGTCGGCCTCCTGCGAATCCTCGGCGGTTTCGCCTTCAGCCTCACTGTCGCCGTCATCATCGCCCTGGCTGGCTTCGGCCGCCGCCTCGCTGGGCTGCTGCTCCTCGCCGCTGTCGTCGCCCTGCTGGTCTTCCTCGGTTTCCTCGTCGCCATCGAAATCGTCGGTATCCTCCGGCGGCTGTTCGACCGGCTCGATACGCGTAAGCTCGAGGTGCTTGAGCATGTCGAGAGAAAGCGCCTGAAACGCCTTCTGATCTTCGAGCGAATTCGCCAGCGCATCGAAGTCGCCCGCCGCCTTCTCGCTGATCCAGCGGCGCAGCATATCGACGCCGGGCCGGGCGACGGCGGGAATCGCCTGTCCGGTCAGCCGCTCGCGCAGCAGCAGCGCCAGCGCGGCCTGCACGGGCACTTCATCCGGCGACGCGGCGCGGGTGATCGGGTCCGACCCCATGCGCACCTGCATCGCCGCGTCGAGGTTCTGGCGGATGCCCGAATAGGCGTTCGAGCCCAGCGCCTCATAACGCACCAGCTCGACCGCGTCGTAGCAGGCCCGCGCGGCCGGTTCGACCGGCGCGCCGCGCGAGTGCAGCGCCTCGTTATGGTGGCGCAGCTTCAGCGCAAAGCTGTCGGCGAAACCGCGCGCCTCCATGGCCGCCCCGCGCGGCAGGCTGCGTCCCGGCATTGGCAGGCGGAAATTATGACCCGACTGGCTGGCGGCGTCGGCCGTCCAGTTGACCTCGACCTCCGGATCGTGCGCCAGCGCGCGGGACGCCCCGGCAAGGACGTTCCTGAAACGATCGGAGGCGGATTCTTCGGACATCGTCTTTGTGGGGCTAGCGGAAGCGCGGGGCCTTCGACAAGCTCAGGCTGAGCCTGTCGCGCGGCGATCGCCTCAAATCGATTGCCCGGTCTTCGCCCAGTCGGCAAGGAAACCCTCGATGCCCTTGTCGGTAAGCACGTGCTTGACGAGGCTGCGGATCACCGCCGGCGGCATCGTCGCAACATCGGCGCCGATACGAGCGCTTTCCAGCACGTGGACCGGGTGGCGGATCGAAGCGGCGAGAATCTCGGTCTGGAAATGGTAGTTGTCGTAGATCAGGCGGATGTCGCGGATCAGCTCCATGCCGTCGAAGCCGTTGTCGTCGTGACGGCCGATGAAGGGCGAGATGAAAGTCGCCCCCGCCTTGGCCGCGAGCAGCGCCTGATTGGCCGAAAAGCACAGCGTGACGTTCACCATCGTACCGTCGCCGGTCAGCTTCTTGCAGGTCTTCAGGCCGTCGAAGGTGAGCGGCACCTTGATGCAGACATTGTCGGCGATCTTCCGTAGCACTTCCGCCTCGCGCATCATGCCCTCGTGATCGAGCGCGACGACCTCGGCGCTGACCGGTCCATGGGTAAGCGTGCAGATCTCCTTCGTCACCTCGATGAAATCACGGCCCGCCTTGGCAATCAGCGAAGGGTTGGTGGTGACGCCGTCAAGCAGGCCGGTTTCGGCAAGATCAGCGATTTCCCTGGTGTCGGCGGTATCGACGAAGAACTTCATGGCGGCTCCTGAAAGCGATTCCGCGCCGCTATAGGAGCAGTCGCGGCAGTGGGCCAGCCTTAGCGCCGGCGCAATGCCCGGATCAGGCCAGGATCGTTGGTAGCGGCGGGATTGGTGCGGATATCTCCCTCGGCCATGCCCACCTGATACCACAGCGCATTGTCGGCGGCGAGCGCGAGAGCATGGGCGACGTCCATCAAGGTAACGCCCGAAAGCAGGGCGGTAGCCTGGGTTACGACCGGATCGCCCGCGGTCCGGATCGCCGCCTCAAGCGCCGGTATCATCGCGTTGACCACCGCCGGCCCCATCTGCTGCCGCAAGTAGCTGGTGCCCGCAGTCGGTTCTCCACGCAGCAGCGCGCGCGACTGGGCGCCCGGAATCGCGCGGATCGCATCGGCCACCGGGGAAGCTGCCGCCCGTGCGCCGACTTCAGCGAAAGTGTTCAGCTTGTGCTTCAGGCTCTCGCGAAAGTCCGGCTGGGCCAAGGCGCCGGTGTTCTTGTTGAACAGCACCGGCAGTTCGATCCGCGCGACCGGACTGGTCCAGAAACCGTCCGGCGCGGTGAGCTTCGCGAAAGCGTTCTGCGTCGCAAGCGTCATCAGGCGGCGCAGCGGATCGGGCTGCGATGCGCCACCCGCACCTGCGGTCGCGCAGGCCGGCAGGACAAGCGCCATGGACAAGCCCATCCCTGCCATAAGGATGCCGCGGCGGGCGAAGGCGGTATTTCCGGACGAGGACATGCAGGCTCTCCTTCGCGGTTGTGTCTATTCCTGCTTATATCAGGCACGAATGATTATATGCGGCAAGAATGAATCGCGTTCGGCTTCTCGTTTTCAATTCGGCGCTGGGCGTCCTCGACTATCGCGTTCCCCAGGGCATGACGGTCGAACCCGGCTCGGTCGTGCTCGCGCCGCTGGGTCCGCGCCAGATCCTGGGCGTGGTCTGGGACGCTGAACGGCTGAACGCGAAAGATGTGCCCGAGGCGAAGCTGCGTCCGCTGCTGGAGGTCCTGCCGGTCCCGCCGATCCCGGCCCCGCTGCGCCGCCTGATCGAATGGACCGCCGACTACTATTGCGCGCCCCTCCCGGCCGTCGCACGCATGGCGTTGTCGAGCGGCGCGGCGCTGAAGGGCGGCGGCACGACCACCGAATACCGCCTGACCGGAGAGGAACCGGCCCGCTTGACGCCGCAACGCGCCGCGGCGTTCGACGCCCTGCACGGAGAGCAGGCGACGATCCGCGAACTGGCGGAAATTGCAGGCGTATCGCAGGGCGTGCTGCGCGGCATGGTGGGCGCGGGCCTGCTCGAACCGGTCACGGTCGACATCGACCGTCCCTATCCCCGCGCAGCGCCCGATTTTGCCGCACCCGAACTGAGCGAAACCCAACAGACCGCCGCCGCCGCCTTCGTCCAGGCCGTCGAGACCGGCGGCTTCGCCCCCTTCCTGCTCGATGGAGTCACCGGATCGGGCAAGACCGAATGCTATTTCGAGGGCATCGCCGCCGCCATCGCCATGGGCCGGCAAGTGCTTGTGCTGCTGCCCGAGATCGCACTGACCGAGAACTTCCTGCGCCGGTTCGAGCATCGCTTCGGCGCGCCGCCGGTGCTGTGGCACTCCTCCCTGAAATCCACGGAGCGCCGCCGCGCCTGGCGCGCCATCGCCTCGGGCGAAGCGCAAGTGGTGGTGGGCGCGCGTTCCGCCCTGTTCCTGCCTTACCGCCGCCTCGGCCTCATCGTCGTGGACGAAGCGCACGAGACATCGTTCAAGCAGGACGACGGTGTGCGCTACAACGCCCGCGACGTGGCGGTAATCCGCGCGCGGTTCGAGAGCATTCCCGTGGTTCTGGCCAGCGCCACGCCCGCGCTGGAATCGATGCAGCTCGCCGAGGCGGGCGTCTATCGCAAGATCGAGCTGCCCGCGCGCTTCGGCGGCGCGACCCTGCCCGAGATCCGGATCATCGACCTTCGCGAAGAGCAACCCGAACGCGGTCGCTGGCTGGCGCCCCGGCTGGTCGCGGAGATGAAGGACCGGCTGGCGAAAGGCGAACAGTCGCTACTGTTCCTCAACCGGCGGGGCTACGCTCCCCTCACGCTGTGCCGGCATTGCGGCTATCGCTTCCAGTGTCCGAATTGCACCGCCTGGCTGGTCGAGCACCGCCTGTCGCGCCGCCTCGCCTGCCACCATTGCGGCCACGAGGTGCCGGTGCCCGAGGCTTGCCCCGAATGCGGCACACCGGACTGCCTCGTCGCCTGCGGTCCCGGCGTGGAGCGCATCGCCGACGAGGTGGCCGAACTGCTGCCCGAAGCGCGTACCGCGCTCGTTACCTCGGACACGCTGAACACGCCCGAGAAGGTGGCCGAATTCGTCGCCGCCGCCGAAGAGAAGCTGATCGACGTCATCATCGGCACGCAGCTCGTCACCAAGGGCTACCATTTTCCCGAGCTTACCCTGGTGGGCGTGGTCGATGCCGACCTCGGCCTCGAAGGCGGCGACTTGCGCGCGGGGGAACGCACTTACCAGCAGATCGCCCAGGTCGCGGGACGCGCCGGGCGCGGCGAGAAGCCGGGCGAGGTGCTGATCCAGACGCGTCATCCCGAAGCCGCCGTGATCACCGCCCTCGCCGCCGGCGACCGCGACGCCTTCTACGACGCCGAAACGCAGGCCCGGCGCGACGCCGGCGCCCCGCCTTTCGGACGTTGGGCGGCGATCATCGTCTCCAGCGAGGATGAGGCCGAAGCCCGGAACGCCGCCCGGGCCATCGGCGGCTCGCGGCCCAACCACCCCGATGTCGCCATCCTCGGCCCCGCTCCGGCGCCGATGGCGCTGCTCAGGGGGCGCTATCGTTACCGCCTTCTGATCAACGCGCGCCGCTCGGCGCGATTGCAGGACATCATCCGCGAATGGCTGGACGCGCTGAACTTTGCCGCAAGCATCCGGGTCAACGTGGACATCGATCCCTACAGCTTCGTCTAAGAGGGATATGCTCCCGCTAGATATACGAAAGCACCCTGCCCCCTCAGCCCTCGACAGGCTCAGGCCAAATATGTTGTCATGAGGATTTTATTTTAAGTGTATGAAAAACTATATTTTTATATTCCTTACTCAGGCTCCCTCGACCTAAGCCTGTAGAAGGCCACGAACTGGACCGGTCTGATACTCTCTAAGAGTCACATCCCGACATTGACTCCACAAAATCCTGCGCCATCCG
>DASWWL010000065.1:0-17168 GCA_036400975.1 Novosphingobium sp.
GGGGACGATCGCGTCGCGGACTTGCCGGGTCCGCGACCATTTGCGAATGGTCGTCCGGATGGGGACCGCGCGCATCATCCATATCGAGCTCGACGACGCCACGATCCTGTGGCGCAGCGCGGATATCGAGCAGGAACGGCGTATCGCGATATTCGACCTGATCGAGGACAACGTGTTCCGCCCGCTGCGTTCGTACAATGCCGGGCACGAGGGCCCCTATCGCTTGCGCCTCGCCGTCGCGGACGGTCGCCTGCAGCTCGATATCTCGGACGAGGCCGAACGATTGCTCGAAACGCTGGTGCTTGGCCTGGGCCGCTTCCGCCGCCCGATCCGCGAATATTTCGCCATCTGCGACAGTTATTACCAGGCGATCCGCAAGGCTTCGGCGGGCGAAATCGAAACGATCGACATGGCCCGGCGCGGTGTTCACAACGAAGCCGCCGAAATGCTGCTGGAACGGTTGGACGGAAAAGTGGAAACCGACTTCGTCACCGCGCGGCGGCTCTTTACCCTGATCTGCGTGCTGCATATCAGGGGCTAGGGGGAACGGGCGCGCATGGCGAGAAAACGGGTAGGCAGCCGCACGAAGCTGCGCGTGCTGGCCGCGCTGCTGCTGGTCGCCATGCTTTTCGGCGGATACGCCTGGTGGCATCTTCATCACTGGAAGCCGGAGCGCGCCGCTTATCCGGTGCAGGGCGTCGAAGTGGGAGCCGAGGATGGCGAGGTGGACTGGCGCGCGATCAAGGCGATCGGCGCCGATTTCGCCTATATCGATGCAAGCGCGAGCGCCTTTGCGCGGGACAGCGCCTTCGTCGCCAACCTGGAAGCCGCGCGCGCGGTGAAGCTGCAGGTCGGTGCGGTCCATCGCTACGACCCCTGCCAGCCGGCTGACCGCCAGGCGGCGAACTTCGTTACCGTCGTGCCGCGCGACGCGACGCTGTTGCCTCCGGCGGTCGAGCTGGACCGGTTGGGCGACGACTGTCCGGTGAAGGTGAGCGACGCCGCGATCGAGAGCGAGCTGACCACTTTTCTCAATCAGGTGGAGACGCATACCGGCAAGCCGGCTATCCTAAAGGTGACCGATCGTTTCGAGGCGCGCTATCATGTCGCGACGCGGATCGACCGCAACCTCTGGCTGGTGCGCGATCGCTTCCAGCCCGATTATGCCGGAAGACCGTGGACCATGTGGACGGCCAATACCGCGCTCGACACGGAGGCAGGCGCCGAGGCGCTGCGTTGGCTGGTCGTGCAGCCGTGAAAGTCCCCGTTGCTACCCGCGATGTACTGCTTTCGGCTGCGCGGAAAGCCATGGCGCGGGCTTATGCGCCTTATTCGAATTTCCACGTCGGCGCCGCGCTTGCCTTCGACGACGGCGGGGTAATCACTGGCGCCAATGTCGAGAACGCGAGCTACGGCTTGTCGCTTTGCGCCGAGACGGTGGCGGCGGCGCGGGCGATGAATGAGGGGCGCCGCGGCGGACTGGTGGCGGTTGCAGTGACCGGCGGCGCGGGCAAGGGCGCGGTGACGCTCTGCGGCCGCTGCCGTCAGGTGCTCAACGAACTTGCACAGATCGGCGGAACCGATCCGGTGGTATGGTGCGACGGCGGCGAAGAGGTGATCGAGGCGCGGCTGTCCGAACTGCTCCCCCATGGCTTCGGGCCGGCGAGCCTGGGGTAGAGACGCTTTCAGCCGGGCTGAATGCCGCGCCGGAATATCAGATCTTGGCGTGCACCACGCATTCCTGCAGCTTCGGCTGGAGCGTTTCCAGCTTGATGATCGCATCCGCCACTACGAGTTTCGTGGCGGCGTCGGTTGTCAGAAGCGCGGCTTGGGATGGCGCTATCTTTTCGGCTCCCGCCTGTTTCTCTTCCTTTTGCTCCTTGAGCTTCTCGATCTCCGCGATCACCCCGGCCGGATCGAAAGTGCCGACCGTCCGCAGCCGTTGCGCCAGCACGCGTTCGACCGACAGCAGCGAAGCTGTGACGAGTTCGTAATACTGCTCGTCGCTGGAGATGCGGACGCCGTCGCCGCCGTTCCTGGTCGTCAGGCCGTTCCGTTCCTGGAGGCTGCTGACCTGCCCCAGCGTGATTGGGTCCACTCCCGATGACACGGCCTTGATACACAGCAGCGCATCCAGCGAGCTGTCGAAGATCTCGGCCTTGGTCTTGGGGTCGTAATACGACTTGCCCGCGGAGAAGAGCGCCGTGGCGGCTCCGCCGGCGATCGCGACATCCGGTCCGGCGCCGAACGCGGCGGCGGTCGCGGTGCCGATGCCGGTCAGGAGCGCCGGAACCTCGAACATCTGGCGACCGTTCGCTGCAGCGTGAGCGCGGCACCGATACATGAAGATGAAGTTGTCGATCAGGCGGCGTGCGCCGGTTGCGTCACGCGTGATCGGGATCGTCTCGCCATCCGTCTTGCGTTCATAGGGCTGGCACCGCTGCCCGATGCTGTAGTTGCTGCCTCGAACCGCCGTTTCGTTCTCCAGGTTCACGCTGGGCGGCGCGAAACTGGTCGTGGCGCATGCCGATAGCGAAAGCGATACGAGAATCGCACAGATCCCCTGTCGAGTCATTTCCCCCAAACTCCCCCTTTTGCGTGCGCAGGAAGGCAGGATCGGAAAACAATGTAAACGAAATTTTTAACCATTTTGACCGCTTCGAGGGCGTGTCTTCCGTTTCGGAATCCAGCCTCAGACCGCAAGGCCTGCCTTGTGGCCTTCCAGGGTCGCCCAGGTCAGGAAACGCGGGGTGCTGGCGTCGCCGGCAGTGCGGACAGCTATGCCGCGGCTCTTCAGCTCCTCGTAAAGCGCGCGGTCAGGCTGGTTGTAAGAGATGAACACCACCGTGTCGGCGGGCAGCCTTTCCGCGCTGTTGCTGTCTGGTGCGCGGTGCAGCGGCGCGATGATCACGTCGTCCTTCCCGATCGCCAGCACTTGCGTTCGCGTGCGATACTGGAAGTCGCCCCGGCTCAGGCGTTCGAGAGCGGCCTCGTTCATGACGAAGCCGTCGGCCCGATAGGCGAAGGCGCGGTGACGGGTGACGTAAGTGACGCTGAGCCCCTGCGCAACGAGGTGGTCGGCGGCGGCGACGCCTTCGTAATGGCCGACGTCGTCGATCACCACGGCGCTGCGGCCGAGTTCGCGCCGCTCGCCTTCGAACAGCCCGTTGCTGGAAATGACGTGCGCCTGATGGATGCCCTCGATGGGTTCCGCCGGGTTGGAAGTCTGGATGCCGTCAAGGCGCGGCATCGCGCCGGTGGCGAGGATCACCGCATCTGCGCCATAGCCAACGATGTCGTCGGCATCGACGTAAGTGCTGAATTCGACCTCCACGCCCAGGCGGAAGATTTCTTCCTCGAGCCATATCGTGATGTCGCGCATGCCGGCCCGCGTCGGCGCCATGCTGGCGAGGTTGAGCGTGCCGCCGAGCCGGGGCTGCGCCTCGACCAGCGTGACCTTGTGTCCGCGCAGCGCGGCGACCCGCGCGGCTTCCAGGCCGGCGGGCCCACCGCCGACCACGAGGACTTTCTTCGGGGTTTCGGCGATAGTGATCTTGTCGTCACCGAACAGGAGTTCCTTGCCGGCCCCGGCATTGACCGCGCAGCCGATGCCGCCGCCCGTCTCGCGGCCGAGGCAGCCCTGGTTGCAGCCGATGCAGGGACGCACGCGCTCCGCCTCGCCGGCTAGCGACTTGCGCACCAGGTTGGGCTCGGCGATCGTCGCGCGGTTCATTGCCACCATGTCGCAGTCGCCGCCCCGGATCAGCGCGTCCGCTTCTTCCAGCGTGCGGAAGCGGCCGACCATGATCGTCGGCGTCTTCAACCCCTCGCGGATGGGCAGACTGGTGGGTAGTTCGTAGCCCATCGGCTCATGCATTCCCCCCACGACCTTGCGTAGTGCGTGGTAGCTGCCTTGCGAGAGGTGGAAGACATCGACCAGACCGCGCGCCTCGATCATCTCGGCGAGGCGGTGCAACTCGGGTGCTTCCAGGCCGTTCACGATAATGTCCGGGGATATGCGCACGCCGACCGCGAATGTCGACGAGACGCTGGAGCGGACCCCTTCCAGCACTTCCATCAACAGGCGCGCGCGGTTCTCCAGCGGGCCGCCGTAGTCGTCGTCGCGGTGGTTGGTGGCGGGTGAAAGGAACTGGCCGATCAGGTAGCCGTGCGCGCCATGCACCTCGACTCCGTCCGCACCCCATTTCTCGCAGTTGCGTGCGGTAGTGACGAATGCCTCGATCACTTCGTCGATCATCGCCTTGGTCATCGCCATGGGAGGAACGGGGTTTTCCGGTCCGGCGAGTTCGGAGGCGGACCAGGGCGGGCTGCCGTCGAGCGGCATGGCTTGCGGTCCGCCGTGCCAGATCTGCTGGAACAGCGTCATGCCGTGGCGCTTCAGACGATCCATCATGCGCGGATAGGAGTTCGGCATATCCGGGTGGAAACCCCAGATCGTTCCCGGGCTGGTCGGATGGACGCCCATCGTCTCGATCACGGTCATGCCGACGCCCCCGATGGCGCGGGCCTCGTGATAGGCGACGAGACGTTCGCTGATGTTGCCGGCCTCGGGAAGGTAAGTCTGATGCGCGGGACGGACGACGCGGTTCTTCACCTCGACCGGGCCGAGCCGGATCGGTGTGTGGACATGCGTCAGCGTAGTCATTGGCGGCATCTCTCTTCGGTGGGGGCGTTCAGCCCCCTAGTTCCTTCCTTGCACCTCAACCAGTCATCACGGAATCATCGCCATGGCGACGCTTAGTGATGGTCCTCCAGCCACTCGGCGAGCGCGGCCAGGCAGTCGCGGCCGAGGCGCATGCTGCGCTCCGGGCTCCAGCCCTGGACGGGGCAGGGCAAGGGATCGTGGTCCTTGAACGGCATTTCCAGCGTCATCGCCACCGCGCCGAAGCGTTCGGCGAGCTGGTTGGTTGACATCGTGAGGTTGGCCCTGCCCGCACGCGCGACCGGATAGCCGAGGCGTGTCTGGAAGTCGGGCGTGTGCCGATCGAGGATCGCACGATAGTGGCGAAAGCCCTCGATCTGGCCTTCGCGCATCGAAGGGATGCCTTCGAACCCGGCCAGGAACACCGCCGGAATCGCTTCGTCGCCATGGATGTCCATCGAAAAATCGACGCCGGTTTCCGTCATGGCCGAAAGGATCGCAGCCACCTCCGGCGAACGTTCGGGCGAGGGAGACGCCCATTCGCGGTTCAGATTCACTCCGGCGGCGTTCGTGCGCAAGTGCCCGCGCCGCGATCCGTCCGGATTGGCGTTGGGCACTACATGCAAGCGGCAGCGCCGGCGCAGCAGGCGGCCGACCGGATCCGCCGGATCGGTCAGCGCTTCAAGAGCGCCTTCCATCCACCATTCCGCCATGCTTTCGCCGGGATGCTGGCGTGCGTAGAGCCAGACCTGCTTGGGTCCTTCGCCCATTTCGAGGCAATCGATCGCCTGCCCGTCGAGACTGCGGCCGAGGCTGCGGTAATCCACGCCCGGATGCGCGGCGATGCGGGCGACGAGGTCGTGATGGCGCTCCATCGAATAGGGCGCGAAATAGGCGAACCAGCAGAGGTCTCCCTTGGGCCGGTAGCGGATCGTCAGGGCGCCGCCATCGAAACGGTCGTCCCATTGCGTCTCGGCGCGGGTCCAGAGCTGGCGATCTTCCGAAACGGCTGCCCGATAGCCTGGCCAGCCCATCGGGTAAGCGGCGGCGTTGAGGCCGGTGAGGCGCAAGTGCAGCTCGCGCCCGGCGGAGCCGGAAACGCGGAAGTGGAACCACTGGAAGAAGTCGGAAGTATGGTCCCGCCGGATCGTGAGCGCCGCCTTGGCGCCGGAAATCTTGAGTATCTCGATATTGCCGGAATCGAAGGCGGCGTCGATCTGGATGTCGTTCATCGTACTTGGATAGTTTCACCCGACACGCCGGGGAAGCCCTTGAACAGCGCTTCGGCCATCTTCGCCGCGCCCAGTTGAGTGCCGGCCAGCGGCGAGGAGGCGCGCACCGCGAAAGCGGAGCGGCCTTCCCACTGGGTGCGGTTGCTGGCGCGGTCGCGGATCATCACCGACAGCCGCGTCTCGACCATCTCGGGCGGCGGTCCGGAAAGGTCGATACCGATGCCCACGCCCAGCCCCGAACCGTAGTTGCCGGTGCTGCCGCCAAGGCCCACCGAGACCGGGCCGCCGTTGCGCCCGGGCCGATAGGTCGCGCGTTCAAGCTTGATCAGCGCGACATAGCGGGTGGGGCCCGCCGGCTGTTCGGAAAAGCCGACAAGCGAGAGTTGCCGGGCGACGGCGACGGCATAGCTGCGGTATTCGAGGCTGGATGGGTCCATGCCTGGCGCGGCCTCGATCGCGATCGTACCCGGTGCGAGCGCGCCTGGATCGGGCGACCGGAAGCGCGTGACCTCGACCGGTCCCACCGGGGCGACGCACCCCGACAAGGCGAGAACGGCGGCAAGGGCAATCAGACGGGCAGGGCGCTTCATGGCATCTTCTCCGGGCGTCCTGCCGATGTGCGGAGGAAATCCGCTGTTCGCAAGGGGGCAGTGGGATCAGCGGGCTGCGAGGCCGGTTTCGCCGGAGCGTGGAAAACCATCGAACAGCGCTTCGGCCAGTTTTGCGGCGATGATCTGGTCGGTCCAGCGTTCGTCGCCTTCGCGACTGGCGACTTCGGCGCGGCCTTCCCACAGCACGGCTTTGCTCGCGTGATCGCGGATGCGCATTTCCAGCCGGGTCGAAATCAGTGCGGACAAAGGTTTCGATAAATCGACCGCAAGCGCGAGGCCATAGGCAGTGCCGTGATTGCTGATGCCGATCGCCGTCTCTCCGCTTACTGGGCTGCGTTTCTTCTCTGCAGGCGAGAGTGTCGTGCGGATGATCCGCAATTCGGCGATCTGGCCGCCCGAAGCGTTAGTCGCGGCGGTGTCGTAGCCGGCATGGACGAGCCGATCGACGACGGCGGCTTCGAACAGGGGCGAGGAGGGCGCATCGCCAGCGGATGTCACTGCGATCGATCCATGCCCCAGCGCTGCTGCCGTGCTGCCCTCAGCAACGAAGCGGCTGGCTTCGACGTGGCCCTCGCGCGAACGGTCGCGCGCCTGGAGCCTTGAACTCAGCGACTGTGAAGGGCCCGACCATCCGGGTTCGTTCCAGCCACCGGGCCGGGCGAAGGCGCTGCCGCTGGCGAGCAGGCAAGCAGCGGCGATAAGCGGGGCGATTCGGGAAAGGCGCATGTCGGCTCCGGAATAAAGGGAGGAAAGCCCCGCGCCGCAGGTATATCGCGCGGGCTTGCGGGCGAATGAATGGGGATGAGGAAAGCGCTTGCAACGCCCTGCCGGCGCTTGACTTCGAAGCCTGCGGCCCGTAACGGCGCGGTTCGATTTTTTGGGCGGCCCGGCCGCAGAAGAGACAGTCATGAAGATTCGCAACAGCCTCAAGTCGCTCAAGGGCCGCCACCGCGACAACCGCGTTATCCGCCGTCGTGGCCGCACTTATGTGATCAACAAGACCAACCGTCGCTTCAAGGCGCGTCAGGGCTGATTTCGCGTTCCCGCCTTGGCGGGACGTAGAACGGTCGGGCGTTCCCGTGTAGACGGCCTGGAGCTCCCGCAATGCGGGAGCTTGGTTTTTGTATGGCAGGCAAACCCGTAACCGCAGTCGTGTTCGACGTTGGCCGCGTCCTGTTCGAATGGGATTTGCGGCACCTTTTTGCCAAGCTGATCGACGATGCGGACGAACTCGAATGGTTCGTCACCAATGTCGTCACGCCTGAATGGCATTTCCAGCACGATGAAGGACGCCCGCTCGCGGAAATGATCCCCGAACGGATTGCCGAGTTCCCGGATCATGCGCCGCTGATCGAAGCTTACGCCACTCGCTTCGGCGAGAGCATTCCGGGGCCGGTCGCCGGCAGTCTCGAACTTGTCGAGGTCCTGCATGCTAGAGGGATCCCGCTTTTCGCGATCACCAACTTCGGCGCCGAGTTCTGGCCGCCGTTTCGTGCTGGCGAGCCGATCTTCGACCGGTTCATCGATATCGTCGTCTCGGGCGACGAGAAAATATCCAAGCCCGATCCCGCGATTTACGCGCTGGCGGCCAGGCGCTTCGGTCACCATCCGGGATCGATGCTGTTCATCGACGACAATGCCGCGAACATCGCTGCCGCGCAGGCTTGCGGCTGGCAGGTCCACCACTTTACCGACGCGGTGCGGCTTAAAGCCGATCTGACGACGCGGGGCCTGATCGCCTGAGCCTTTTGGGGCCGCCGCGTGGGATGCGCGACGGCCCACGGGGGGCTGTGAAACCGGGGGTGTCGATCAGTCTAGCTGACCGTGTTGCAACGGCTCAGGTCTTCGGCGGACATGTCGCCCGCAGGGGTCGAGAAACGCGTGACCGTGCCGAAGGCTCGTACGGCGCGCTGGCAAGCCAGTATCGGGCGTGAGCCGTCCGCCTGCGCCGAACACCGTTCGCCCGTGCATCTCCAGAGCACGCCGTTGACGATTTCCTGTGTGGGCCGCGCCATGGGGATGGCCAATGCGGCGCTGTATTCCCCGGATCGCGGCGCGGCAAAAGCCGGATTGCCAAGCGGGAGCAGAGCGGCCGCGGCTGCGACCTTGAGGGCAACAGAGGCCGAGCGGGCATAAAGGAATTGCCGGATGGTCATGTCGATCGCCCTGATTTCAGCCCCAGTTAAGTTGTGATTCGCAACCTATTAAATTCAGTTGCGCTATGCAATGATTTTTCGCGTGCATTTTTTGGAACGCTTCCATGAAGAACTGCGATAGAGGACGGCCAATGGACAAACTCCGCGAACCTTCCGAAGCCATCCAATGCGGCCTGCCTCTGGCGCTGGAGGTCATGGGCGAGCGTTGGTCGTTCATGATCCTGCGCGCGGCGTTCAATGGCATCCGCCATTTCGAGGATTTTCTGAGCGTGCTGGGCATAGCGCGCAATATTCTCGCCAATCGGCTGGTGAAGTTGGTGGATCACGGCATCATGCGCCGCGAACCGTGCGGTCACGATCGCCGCAAGGTCGAATATTGCCTGACGGAAAAAGGCATAGACTTGTTGCCCGCCATGCTCGCCTTGCGACAGTGGGGGGAGCGTTATGGTCTTCGCGTTCCATCCAATCCGGTACTGGTGGATACGCGGGATCGCCAGCCGATCGCGCGTATCGAAATTCGGGCGCATGACGGCCGGGCGCTTGGCTGGCCTGAGCTGCAATGGCAGGACATTTCGGAACTTGGGCAGGTCGACAGGGATTGCGTCGGCCCTCCCGATCTGCCGGGGCTCAAGGGCCGCTAGCGTCTGATGCAGGCGAAGACTTTCGCCTGCGCCCGTCTGGCCAGGTGATGCATGTTGCGTCGCCGTTTCAAATGAAACGAACGCATGGTCATCCGGCGCTCCCTTCCTCAAGAGCGGTGAAGACGGCTTATGGCAGGATCCCTGCAGGCGTGCCGTCCCTGGATTGTTTTCGCAGGTGCAGCAAAACGCTTGGCAAGCACATTTCGTTTGTGCATCACTTCGCCATCCACGGGAGTCGCAATGCAGATCAACAATCGCGCGACGTTTGACGAAATGCTCGATGAGGACGGGAAGGTCAGACCCGCCTATGACGGTTTTCGCGATTGGTATGACGAACAGGAGCGGGACTGGCTGAAGAAGCAGGATGCCGAGGCGGAGCGTTTCTTTCGCCGCACCGGGATTACCTTCAACGTCTATGGCGACGATGCGGGCGAAGAGCGCCTGATCCCCTTCGACATGATCCCCCGGATCATCACCGCGCGCGAGTGGCGCAAGCTTTCACGCGGCATCGAGCAGCGGGTGCGCGCGCTCAACGCCTTCCTCCACGATCTTTACCATCGCCAGGAGATCGTCCGTTCCGGCCGACTGCCCGCGCGCCTGCTGAAGGACAACGACGCGTTCCTGCCGCAGATGATCGGTTTCACCCCGCCGGGGGACGTCTACACCCATATCGTCGGCATAGATCTGGTTCGCACCGGTCCCGACGATTTCATGGTGCTGGAAGACAATGCGCGCACGCCGTCCGGCGTTTCCTATATGCTGGAAAACCGCGAGACGATGATGGCGATGTTCCCGGAATTGTTCGGCCGGGTGCCTGTGCGGCCCGTCTCGGACTATCCGCGCCGTCTCGCACGCAGCCTTGCCGCCTGCGCGCCCGATTGCGCGGGGGATCGCCCCACGGTGGCGGTGCTGACGCCGGGCATCCACAATTCCGCCTATTTCGAACATGCCTTCCTTGCCGATCAGATGGGTGCGGAACTCGTCGAGGGCAGCGACCTGCGCGTGGTGGACGGGCGTATCGCGATGCGCACGACCTGCGGTTTCCAGCCGATCGACGTGATCTATCGCCGCGTCGACGACGAATACCTCGATCCGCTGAGCTTCAACCCGGACAGCGTCCTTGGCGTGTCCGGCATCATGGACATCTACCGCGCCGGCAAGATCACCATCGCCAATGCGCCCGGCACCGGGATCGCGGACGACAAGGCGATCTACAGCTTCATGCCGGAGATCGTCGAGTTCTACACCGGCGAGAAGCCGATCCTGAAGAACGTGCCGACCTGGCGCTGCAGCGAACCCGAAGCGCTGAAGCATGTGCTCGACAACCTGAAGGAACTGGTCGTCAAGGAAGTGCACGGTTCGGGCGGTTATGGCATGCTGATCGGGCCGACGTCTTCGAAATCCGAGATCGCCCGCTTCGAGAAGAAGCTGCGCGCCCATCCGGAGAACTACATCGCCCAGCCCACGCTCTCGCTTTCAACCGTGCCGATCTTTACTAAGGCCGGTCTTGCGCCGCGCCACGTGGACCTGAGGCCCTTCGTGCTGGTTTCGCCTTCCGGGATCGACATCACGCCGGGCGGGCTGACCCGCGTGGCGTTGAAAAAAGGGTCGCTGGTTGTGAACTCGTCGCAGGGCGGCGGAACCAAGGATAGCTGGGTGCTGGAGGACTGATGCTCGGGCGCTCGGCAAACGGAATCTACTGGATCGCGCGCTATCTCGAACGCGCGGAGAATACGGCGCGCCTGCTCGACGTCGGCTTTCGCATGGCGTTGACGCGGGGCGCGTCGGCGGCGCAGGAAGAATGGCGTTCGGTGCTCGTCACCATCGGCCAGGACGCCGATTATCGCGAGCGGTTCGACGATTACACCGGGCCGCAGGTCTATAACCACATCCTGCGGGGCGCCGACAATCCGGGCAGCGTCCTGAGGATGATCGAAAATGCCCGTACGGGCGCGCGTGCGGTGCGGACCGTTATCACGCGCGAAGTGTGGGAGGCCACCAACGAAAGCTGGATGGCGTTGCACGACATGTTGTCCCGTCCGATCCGCGACGGCAACCTTGGCGAGATACTCGGCGCGATCCGCCGCCAGACGACGCAGGTGCGCGGCGCGATGGACGGAACCATGCTGCGCAACGAGATCTTCAATTTCGCGCGCATCGGCACTTTCATCGAGCGCGCCGACAACACCGCGCGCATCCTCGACGTCAAATATTATGTGTTGCTGCCGTCGATCGCCTGGGTGGGTTCGACGCTCGACAATGCACAGTGGGAAACCGTGCTGCGATCCGTCGCGGGCGACCGCGCCTATCGCTGGCTCAATGCCGGGAGCCTGGATCCGCGAGGCATCGCCGAGTTCCTGATCCTTGACGGACGTTTCCCGCGCAGTCTCGTGTTCTGCTATGACAAGTTGCGCAGCAACATGGCCGGCCTCGCGCGACAGCACGGCAGCGAGCAACCCTCTCACGAATTGCTGCACAAGGCCGAGGCGCGTTTGCGGAACCTGACGATCGAGCAGGTTCTGGAGCAGGGGCTGCACGAGTTCTTGGTCGATTTCAATGCAGGGACCCTGCGCATCGGCGACGCCATCGCCGCCGACTATCGCTTCATCGAATAGAGGCCGCTTTCCCATGCGACTGGCGATCCGACACACCACCCGTTACGAATTCGCGCATCCGGTCGCGCATGGGCTGCAGCGGCTGCGGCTCAAGCCCAAGCCGACGCACGGGCAGAGCGTGATCGCATGGGACATGCATCTGGCAGGCGCGAATCCCGAAGCGGAGTACGACGACCATCACCACAATCACGTGACGCTCGTCTCGGTCGAGCCGATGGCGAGAGCCGTCACCGTCGTTTGCCAGGGGCTGATCGACACGGCCGACAACAACGGTGTCGTCGGGCCTCATGTAGGCAACCAGCCCTTGTGGTGCTTCCTTGCCCAGACCGCGCTGACCCGGCCGGGGCCGCGCCTGCGCGCGCTGGTCTCCTCGCTCGAAACCGATCGCGCTTGCCTGCTCGACCGGTTGCACGAACTTTCCGCCACCGTGCTCGACGCAGTCCGCTACGAGGTTGGCGCCACCGATGCCGGGACCACCGCCGAACAATCGCTGCAGGCGGGCGCAGGAGTGTGTCAGGATCACGCGCATATCTTCGTCGGCGCGGCGCGCCTGATGGGCGTGCCCGCGCGTTACGTCAGCGGCTACCTGATGATGAACGATCGCGTCGATCAGGACGCCGGCCATGCCTGGGCCGAGGCCCTTGTCGTGGGGCTGGGCTGGGTGGGCTTCGACGTTTCCAACGGCATTTCGCCCGATGCGCGCTATGTTCGCGTCGCGACCGGCTGCGATTATCGCGATGCGGCTCCCGTTACCGGCATCAGCTTCGGGGCCGGTGAAACTTCGCTGCGTGTAAGCTTGGCGGTTGAGCAGCAGATGATAGAGCAGTAGCGCGAAGGCGAAAGGGGATTCGCGCTTGACCTATTGTGTTGGCATGATGCTCGACAAGGGCCTCGTCCTGATGAGCGACACCCGGACCAATTCGGGCGTCGACAACATTTCCGTGTTCCGCAAGATGTATCACTGGTCCGTACCGGGCGAGCGCATGATTACGCTGATGACGGCGGGCAACCTCGCCACGACCCAGTCGGTCGTCAGCCAGCTGGAAGAGCGCGGCAAAGCCCCGGCGGAACGGCACAACACCGTGCTGGAAGCGCCGACGATGTTCCAGGTGGCCACTGTCGTCGGCAAACTGCTGCGCGAGACGATCCACGCCCGGGACGAGGACAATGGCCAGGAAAGCTCCGGCCAGTTTACCGCCTCGATGATTCTTGCCGGCCAGATCAAGGGCATGGAGCCGCGCCTTTTCCTGATCTATCCGGAAGGCAATTTCATCGAGGCGCAGGCCGATACGCCATTTTTCCAGATCGGCGAGACGAAGTACGGCCGCCCGATCATCCTGCGCGCCTATGATCCGGCGATGAGCTTCGAGGATGCGGTGAAGCTGCTGATGGTAAGCTTCGATTCGACGATCAAGGCGAACCTTTCGGTAGGGCTTCCGCTCGACCTGATGATCGTCGAACGCGACCGTTTCGAGCCTTTGCACGAACGGCGGGTGACTGCCGGCGATTCCTATTTTCAGGCGATTTCCTCGCGTTGGGGAGAGGCGCTCAAGAAGGCGTTCCATTCGCTGCCGGACTACAGCTTTTACAGCGGGCCATCCGACGCCGGGGATTGATGCCGGCTGCGGCCGCGGCGCCAGCCCTCACGCGGCGACGAGGCGGTTCCTGCCGGTGCGCTTGGCGGCGTAGAGCGCCTGGTCGGCGGCGCTGAGGAAGGCGTCGCGCGATTGGCCAAGCTCGTGCTGGGCCAGTCCGCAACTGATCTCCGCGCCGATCGCTCCGCCGTTTGGAAGACAGACCGGGCTTTCCGCGATCGAACGCACGATGCGGTCGCAGATGCGGCGCGCGGTTCTGTCGTCCGCGCCCAGAAGCAGCAGGACGAATTCGTCGCCGCCCAGCCGCGCGACGACATCGAGGCCCCTGACTTCGTGAGCTATCCGCACGGCGATCTCGCGCAGGACGGCATCGCCGACCAGATGGCCCAGGCTGTCGTTGATGAGCTTGAAGCGATCTACGTCTATCATGGCCAGGGCCAGCGCCTGCGGCGGACGAATGGTCAGAGCTTCGTCCAGCCGCGCCATGAAGCCGCGACGGTTGAGCTGGCCGGTGAGAGAGTCGGTGATCGCCGAACGGGTGAGCGCCATAGTCTGGTTGTGACGCTTGGTGATGTCATTCAGGCTGGCCACGGTGCCGACGCGGCAATCGTTTTCATCCACCAAGGGAGAGAAGATCGCTTCGAACCAGCGCTGGCCCTCGGCGTCCAGACGGAATTCCTCCGAGCGGACATTGTCGCCGCCGGTCAGCGCCGCCCGGTGCGCGCGCAGCAGCATCGCATGGGATTCGTCGGAAAGTGTGGTGAAGCCGTTGCCAATGAGTTCAGCGGCGCGATCGCCGAGCAGAGCCTCCGAGGCGCCGAGAATCTTGCGGCAGATCCCGTCGTTGTCGAACTGCAGCAACAGCGCGCGCGACTGGGTGGCGAGCAGGCGCAGCGATCTTTCGCTGTCGCGGTGCATGGCCGCCAGTTCCTTGGACGACAGCAGCGCCATCGCAAGCGGCATGCTGCCTATCAGCAGGCAGGCGAGAAAGAACTGAAAGAAGCTCGCCTGGAACGCGGGGTCCGACGATATCAGCGCAACCGGTCCAGTCTGATGCATGGTCGTCACCATGCCAATGGCGGCGACGATCATGACCGCCAGCTTCGTGCCCAGCCAGCCCAGGCGCGCCGTCACCAGCAATACCGGCATCATCACCAGGAACAGAAGCGGCATCTTCAGCGAGAAGATCACGCCGCATATGCCGGCAGTCAGGGCCAGCAATATCGCCGCTTCCAGCCTCTGGCGGGAATTCCGCCTGCGGTACTCCGCCAGATAGTCTCCACGAAACAGCGAGAGCATGAAAGGCGTGACTACGATCAGTCCAAGCGCGTCGGCGACGAACCATGTAGCGACGGAAGAGAGAAAATCGTTGCCATAGACCATGGACGCGACGCTGCCGCCAATTACCGCGCTCGTGGCGGGAGCCAGGATGCCGGTCCAGAGGATGAAGCGGAAAATCGTGGCGGGATTGCGCAATTTCCTGCCGTTCATGCGTATGCCTGCGGCCGCCACGATGATTTCCGCGAGATTGGCCGTTGAAAACAGCATCGCTTCCGCCAAGGCGCCGCGCATCACCAGGCTCGCCAGGAGATTGGCCAAGAACCCCGCAGCCAGAGCGGACGGCCAGGCAGCCGGCATGCGCCGCATCACGACTGCCAGAATCACAGCGTTGGCCGGCCAGACCGTCGCGATTTCGCCAGGCGTGGTGAGATGGATGGTCAGCGCGGCCAGGACGAAGAAGAGGGCCCCCGCCAGCACCGTTTCACGCAGGGCATGCGTGTTAGATGACGGTTCGGTGGCTTCGGCAGGGCGAGACATCGATGCTTCCTAGGCGTAGTGCGGTAAGCAATCGATTAAAGGCCCGATAAGAGACCGTTGGCGGCTTCGGCCGTCCGGCATGTCTTCCCCGAGGCGCGTTTTTTGGCGATTTATCGTCCTGACGGTCTTTCGCTCCATTGAAAAACGAGGCAAGGGCTGCGAAATGGAAGCCATATAAGTTTTTGAGGAGAATCGAGATGGCCGAAGCTGACGCCAAGGAAATGGCCAGCGCCGCCCGCAAGTACTGGTCCGCTGAAGGCTATTCCGAAGGTGGCGTGATTCGCGAAGTGGATTACGCCTCGCAATCGGGCGGTCTCGATCCGCGCTTCGCCGGCATCAAGATCGTCGATACCGACACCCACATCACCGAAGCTCCGGACCTTTTCACCAGCCGCGCCCCGGCTGCGTTCAAGGACAAGGTCCCCCAGCTCAAGCGTGTCAACGGCACCGATCGCTGGTTCGTGGGCGATCGTGATTTCGGCACGATCGGCGGCAACGTGATCCGCAAGGACAACAACAAGCTGCTTGGCCGTCTTGCCTTCCGCACCCTGGATGAAGCGCATCCGGGCGGCTGGCAGATGAAAGAGCGCCTCCAGGCGATGGACGACATGGGCGTATGGGCCCAGATCGGCTTCCAGAACTCGGGCGTGACGCAGGCCGGCTCGCTGATGAGCCTCGGCGATCCCGAACTCGCGCTGAAGATCATCGAGATCTACAACGACGCTTCGGCCGATTATCAGCAGCAGTCGAACCAGCGCGTGTTCAACATGGCGCACCTGCCGTTCTGGGATCAGAAGGCGCTCGAGACGGAAGCCCGCCGCTGCATCGACATGGGTCTCAAGGGCTTCGTGCTCCCAGACACGCCCGAGCGCGTCGGCGTACCCAGCTTCATGAGCGACTACTGGACGCCGTTCCTCGAGATGTGCGAAGCCAGCGGCACGCCGCTGAACTTCCACCTCAACGCCGCGATCGATCCGAACACCCTGACCTGGGAAGGCTTCGGCTTCGAGCAGACCCTGTCGGTGGTCGCGACGATGTTCTCGATCGGCAACGCCGCCACGCTCGGCAACTGGATGGTTTCCGGCCGTCTCGATCGTCACCCCAAGCTCAAGATCGGCCTGATCGAGAGCGGCATGGGCTGGGTGCCTTTCGCCGTCGAGGCGCTGGAGCACCAGTTCGACGAAATGCTGCCGACCAAGAAGGGCATGCTCGGCCGCCGTCCGTGGGAATACTTCCGCGATCACTTCTGGTGCACCTTCTGGTTCGAGAAGATCGCGCCGAAGCAGCTGCTGGAGACGATCGGCGTTGACAACGTCATGTTCGAAACCGACTTCCCGCACCCCACTTCGCTCTATCCGGGCGTGCAGGAGCACCTGGTCAACGTTCTGGGCGGCTACAGCTACGAAGTGGCGAAGAAGGTCCTGCAGGACAACGCCTCGCGGCTGTACAACCTGGGTCTCTGATCCGGGCGGCAAAGCGCCGAGTATTTGAAAAGGCCCCGTGTTTGCGGGGCCTTTTCTTTTTTGCGGCATGCGTCTGCGTGGGACGGCGCGTGGCCTCTTTGGGGTTGGTACGTGACCTCGGCAAAGTCAGGGCCTGCTTCTACAGGTTCAGGCTGAGCGCCCTGAAAGGTTCAAAACGTGGAGCATGACCCAAAAAACCACGTGCAGACGCTTGACATGTAGGAATGTTCTTTACATGTTCCATGTGTGTCAGGCCCCAGACTGACACACCGCGACGGGCGCGGGAGACGCGAAAGGCCTTCGCTTCTCTTGTCTCCCGTAGTGCGGTCGGCGCCCGCGCGGTCCGGAAAGGCCGCCACGGGATGCGGCGGATG
>DASWWL010000066.1:0-5089 GCA_036400975.1 Novosphingobium sp.
ATGATGAAGGATTTGAAGTAGACGGCATCGACCCCGCCGAAGCCTTCGGTTTCGGTCAGCACCTTGTTGATCGAGCCGGTCAGGCGCTTTTGCAGGCGGTCCTTGCCCTCCATCGTGTAGACGTCTTCCTCGGGCGTGTCGGCCAGCACGGTGAGCATGCTGGAGCGGATCGCCAGTTCGTGCTTCTTGATCCACATCAGCACACGGCCGTCGCGACGGGTCGAGGCGGCGAGGCTGACTTGCACGAGAGCGTCCGAATTTTTCAGGTTCGAGGTGAAGTCATCGACGAAGCTGTAATAGGCGGTGCGGTATTCGCTTCCGCCTTCACCCTCGATCTCGGGAGCGCCGCCTTCTTCCTTGCCCCCTTCTGCCTTGGGCGCATAGGGATCTTCTTCGCCCTTGCGGATCAGTTTGGGGTTGTTGTCTTCCTTCTTGTGATGATCGCCCCCGCCGAACACGCCGGCCGCCATCATCCCATAGGCTCCTCCGCCGCCGGCTCCGAGCAGGCCGATGCCGACGAGCAATTTCATTACCATGCCCTTGCCCTTCTTGGGCTTGGCTTCCGTTTCAGGTTTGTCGCTGCTCATGTCTTACCCCACAAAGTCCGGTTTGATTCAGGCGTAGATGCCGCCGCGATCCTGCGCCGCGTCATCCTCGTTGCCGTTCTGTCGTTTTGCCTGAGCGGCTTGGCGGCTTTCGTTCGCCTGGTTGCCTTGTCCGCTCTGATTGCCGCGCGCCGAGGTATGGGCCTGGGCCTGCGATTGTCCCTGTGTCTGCTGTTGCTGCGACTGGCTGCTTGCCGAGGACTGCTGCTGGTTGTTGTCCTGGCGCGATGCGTTCTGGTTGCTGTCGGCGTTGGTTTGTGCCTGCATCGCAGGCTGCGCTGCCTGGACGGCACGCGCGAAATCCGGATCGACGCTGTTCATCGCGACCTTGAGGCCAGCGTCATTCTGTTCGAAACGAAGCGAGACGCGTCCGAACTCGGCGTGATGGATGGCGGTTTGCACGACATGCGGCACGGCCGCTTCGCGCGCTTCGACCAGACGATCGACGAGCTTTGCAAAGTCATGCGCCGCCGGTTCGATTGCTTTTGCCGCCGGCGCATCGAGCGGCGCGGCCTGCATCATGGGCTGGGCCTCGCGCATCACGATGACGGGCTGAAGCTCGGATGCAGTCGGCCCTGCAAGACTGTTTGCCGCCGTGGTCTTGTCGGCGGACTTCGAACGGTTGCCGGTGGTCTGCGATGCCGGGGCGTTTTCGGCCTTGGTCTGCGCGGCCTGCGCCTGTACGAGCTGGGCCGTGACCGGGGCGGCCGGGGCTTCCACAGCCGTTTTTACAGCCGGTGCGGCATGATCGACGGTGAGTGGAATCGATGCGGCGGCCGTCTGGGGATTGGCCTTTTCGGTGGCGCGGCGGGTTGCCGTGGATCCGAGCGCCGTCGGGCTCTCGACGATGGCCGCGAGCTTGGCCGCCACGATGGCGTTCTCTTCCGCCGTGAGTTTCGGAACCGCAGGATTGGCGGGACCTGTTGCCGGGAGAGCGGCAGCGCGAGCGGAGGATTCGGCGAAGACCACGGCTTCGGTGCGCGGCTGGGCGGCGGGCGTCGTGGGGATCAGGGCGGTGAGGATCGTCAGCGCGGCGATATCCGTCTCGACGGCGTTTTCGCCCTGATTGCCCGTTTCAGGTTTAGTTTCTGGCTTCGGCGCGGCTGCCTCGGCCACTTCCGGGCTTTGCGGCAGACCCGGCAAGATAGGCGGCAACATCTTGCCGGTTGACTTGCCGGCCACTTGCCGGATCGCGGCAAGGGCGATCGAGACGCCTTCCGCCCCTTCAGCGGAAGGCGTCTCGTCTCCGGAAGACGCGCCAGCCGTCAGCAGCGTCGCGAAATCCGCAGCATTGGCCGATTCCTCGGTTCCAGCAGGGAGCACGCCCAAGGTCAGCAGAGGGCTGCTGGCGGCGGGCTGTGCGGCAGGCTGGATCATGAACTCGGGTCCTCGCGTTATCTATGCGAGGTATTATTCAAGACCCGTGCCAAATCCCTTCCGCTTGCCCAGAATTGGGGTTTCGCCGCTACGCGCGATGACCTTCGCTTGCCTGTCGGCGCGTTCCTCTACTGCCGCGCGCCGCCGTTCGGCCGTGCCCAGGTTGGCGAGCTTGCCATCGGCGAAAGTGCGCGCCCTGGCGGCATCGCGGGTCGTGGTGTCATAGATGCCGCGCAGGCCGCCTGCGAAGCGGCCGATTTGTTGCAGCCAGGCTCCGTCAAGCGCCTCACGCCTGCCAGAATAGTCGGCGACGAGCGCACGCGTGCGCTCGGCCAGCGTTTCGAGCTGCGAAAGCGTGCTTTCCGCCTGCGCCGCTTCGGCGGCGGCGGTCTGCTTGGCGATCGCACGGACCTTTTCCAGCCGTTGCAAGCGCATCAAGCGGGCGCGTTCAGCCTTCATGGCCGATCAGTTGAGCTAGTTGGACGATGCAATCGTCTATCCGCAAAATCTCGCCCGATCCTTGCCGCAGGAAATTGACCAGCTGTTCGTGCATGGCGATCGCACGATCGAGCTGCGGATCCGCGCCTGCGCGATAGGCGCCCATCAGCACGAGGTCGCGGTTGGCCTCGTATGTAGCGACGAGCGCACGGAATTCGCGGGCAAGGTGCTGATGCTCGGGTGCGACGATGTCGTTCATAACGCGCGAAAGCGAGGCGGCTATGTCGATTGCCGGATATTGTCCGCGCTGGGCGAGTTCGCGCGACAGCACGATATGACCGTCCAGGATCGAGCGCGCGGTATCGACAACGGGGTCATCCTGATTGTCGCCATCCGCGAGTACGGTGTAGAGGCCGGTAATGGAGCCGCCACTCGCCGCCGAATTGCCGGCGCGCTCGACCAGCTTGGTGATCGTGGCGAGAGCTGAAGGCGGATAGCCGCGCGCCGCGCCGGGTTCGCCCAGCAGCAGACCGATCTCGCGCGCGGCATGGGCGACGCGTGTCAGGCTGTCCATGATGAGCAGAACCCGCTTGCCCTGCGCGCGGAAATGCTCGGCCATCGAGGTGGCCAGCATCGCGCCGCGCAGGCGCAAGTTAGGGGCATGGTCGGCGGGGACAGCGACGACGACAGTGCGATCGCGCTTGGCTTCGTTCATGTGGCGCTCGACGAAGTCGGAAACCTCGCGGGCGCGTTCTCCGATCAGGCCGACGACGACGATCTCCGCCTCTGCGCCGTGCGCGATCATGTCGAGCAGCACCGATTTGCCGACGCCTGAGCCGGCCATGATGCCGATGCGCTGGCCGACGCCGAAAGTGGTCAGCGCGTTCAGGGCGCGGATTCCGGTGTCGAATTCCTCGCGCACGGGGCTGCGGTCGAGCGCGCTTGTGCGGATGCCGCCGGAAGGCCATTCGCCGCGCGCGTGGATCGGGCCACCGCCGTCGATCGGATGGCCTTCGCCATCGACGGCGCGACCGAGGAAGGCTTCGCCGACCGGCAGCAGGCCTGGCCGCCCTTCCGGCCAGACCCGCGCTCCCGGACGCAGCATGACGGAATCGCCGAGAAGCATCATCAACGACCGTCCGTTGCGAAAGCCGATGACTTCGGCGAACAGGCTGGTACGCGGTCCATGCATTACGCGGCACAAGGCCCCGACGGGCACCGAAAGGCCGCTGACTTCCAGCAGGCCGCCATCGCAGGCGACGACGAGGCCATAGCGGCGTGGCGCGAGGCTGATCGGCTCAGTCGCGAGGTCGGCGAGAAGCGGTTCGAACAATTTCAACACTGGTGCAGTGCTTCCGCGATCGCCCGGCGCCATTGCTCGGGACCGTCCTCCACGCCGCCTTGCGCGCTTTCGACGCGGATCGAGCCGCGTTCCAGCGCCGCATCGGGCTGGATTTGCCACTCGGCGGAAATACGAGGCGAAATCAGTTTCATATCCTCGGGGTGCAACCGGATCAGACGTTCGTCGTCGGCGCGCGACAGCATGGAGATCGCCCGTTCGATCCGCATCATCAGCGCATCTTCGTCGAGCGCCAGGGGCGCAATCGCCGTTTCGCAGAGCGCCGCGACGGTATCGCGGAGCCGTAGGCGCAGCTCTTCCGCCAGGTCCTTGTCGAGCCGCGTAAAGGAAAGACCCAGCAACTCGCGCGCGGCGTCGTCGGCCGCTGTCTGCTGGGCGGCTCGCGCCTGAGCCTCGGCGGTGCCGGCGGCGTAGCCTTCGGCGAAAGCGATGGCGAGAGGGTCCTCGGGTTCCATTTCCGGGACCGACGCGGGTTCGGGGGCGGCTTGATGCAGCAGCGAGAAACGCGTGTCGCTGCGGAAGCCGCTGGTCCCGCCCAGCGCCTCGAAGCTGAGGCGCGAAAGATCAGACATATTCGTCGTCGCCTGCCGAGCCGAACACGATTACGCCATCGGCGGAAAGGCGCCGCGCTGCACCGACGATCTGTTTCTGCGCATCGACCACTTCGGCCAGTTTCACGCGGCCGCGCGCGGCGATTTCGTCGCGCACGCCATCGGCGGCGCGGCTCGACATCGCGCGGAAGAAGTTCTCGCGTTCGTTTTCTGCGATGCCCTTCAGAGCGTCGATCAATGTATCGTTCTCGACCTCGCGCAGCAGAGCGCCCATCGATTGCGGGTCGAGACCGAAGAGGTGCTCGAACTTGAACATCTCGTTCTCGATTTCGCGCGCAAGGGCTTTGTCGAGCTTGGCGATCTCGGGCATGACGCGTTTTTCCATCGCCTTGCCCGAATTGTTGATGATGTCCGCGGCTTCGCGCGGTCCGCCGATGGAAAGCGCGGCCTGACCGTGCCTTTCGCCAATCTTGCGGGTCAGCAGTTCTTCCAGCATGACGATGGCGTCCGGCGATACCGGGCCCAGCGTGGCGATGCGGTGGACAACTTCAGGCTGGATCTCGTTCGGCAAGGAATGCAGCACTTCGGCGGCGACTTCGGGATCGAGTTGCACGAGAAGCACGGCGATCGCCTGCGGATGCTCTCCCTTGACCAGGGGCGCCAGCGCCTGCGGGGTCAGCCAACGGGCGAGCTCGATAGTCGATGTCTGCTGGGCCTCGGGCTGGATGCGCTGCATCAGATTGTCGGCCTTTATCTCG
>DASWWL010000067.1:0-11795 GCA_036400975.1 Novosphingobium sp.
CTCGACATACCGTTCTTCACCTTCCTGTCGCGCATTCAGGAAGTCGTGCCGATCCATGACGTCTGGGTCGGTTTGCTGAAGGCGCCGTTCTTTGGCCTGATCATCGCGCTCGCCGGCTGCTATCAGGGTATGCAGGTGAAGGCGAATGCGGAGGAAGTGGGCTTGCGCACCACGATGGCGGTGGTGCAGGCGATTTTCATGGTCATCGTGCTCGATGCGTTCTTCGCTGTGTTCTTCTCGAAGGTGGGCTGGGGATGAGCGGCGAGCAGGCCATCGAGGACGTCGCCGAGGGCGAGGCGCTGCCCGGCCTTGGCGAACATTTCGAGGGGAAGTACCCGATCATAGTCGAAGGTCTGGTCAACCGTTTCGGCGACCATGCCATTCATGAAGGTCTCGACCTCAAGGTGCGCAAGGGCGAGATCCTTGGTGTCGTCGGCGGCTCGGGCACCGGCAAGTCGGTGCTGATGCGTTCGATCATCGGCCTCCAGATACCCGATGCCGGATCAATCGAGGTGCTCGGGCGTTCGATGACCGATGACGGCGAAGAGCAGGACATCGATATTCGCTCGCGGTGGGGAGTGCTGTTTCAGGGCGGCGCCCTGTTCTCGACGCTGACCGTGGCCGAGAACGTCGAGGTGCCGCTCAAGGAGTTCTATCCGGAAATCAAAGAGGACCTTCTGCATGAGATCGCCCGCTATAAGGTGATGCTCTCGGGCCTGCCCGAAGAGGCGGCCAGCAAGTATCCGGCGGAGCTTTCGGGCGGCATGAAGAAGCGCGCCGGCCTTGCCCGTGCGCTTGCGCTCGACCCCGAGCTGCTGTTTCTCGACGAGCCGACCGCCGGCCTCGATCCGATCGGCGCCGCGGGCTTCGATCGGTTGACCAAGGAACTGCAGGAAACGCTGGGACTTACGGTGTTCCTCATCACCCACGATCTCGATACGCTTTACGAGATATGCGACCGCGTAGCGGTGCTTGCCGACAAAAAGGTGATTGCGGTGGGCACGATCCCTGAATTGCTGGCGACCGATCATCCGTGGATCCAGGAATATTTCAACGGCCCGCGCGGTCGCGCCGCGCAGGATAGCCAGGAACGTGGGTGCGCGGTGAAAGAGGTGCAGGACAGCGCCAAATCCGTGGACATACCGACGGACGGGGGGGCATAGAGCCAAGCAATGGAAACCAGGGCCAATCATGTCTGGGTCGGGGCGGTTACGCTGGCGCTGCTCGCGCTTGTCGCGGCCTTCGTCGTCTGGATCACGCGCTTCGGCGAGGGCAGCCAGGACGAATACGACATCTTTTTCAAGCAGTCGGTTGACGGCCTCGCCAAGGGTTCGGAGGTCTCTTACGCAGGCGTTCCGGTGGGGCAGATCAAGGAGATCGAACTCTGGAAGAAAGACCCCAGCTTCGTGCGCGTGCGCATCACGGTGAAGAATGACGTGCCGGTCGTCGTAGGCACCACCGCGACGATACAGGGCAGTTTTACGGGCGTGGCGGACATCCTTCTGGAAGGCGCGATCAAGGGTTCGCCGCCGATCACGGAGCCGGGCCCTGAAGGCGTTCCGGTGATCCCTACCAAGCGCGGCGGTCTGGGCGAGTTGCTGAGCAACGCGCCTTTGCTGCTGGAGCGTCTGGCGACGTTGACGGACCGGCTCAATCAGGTTCTTTCCGATGACAACCAGAAGTCGATCAAGGGAATCCTTTCCAACACCGATCGCATGACCGCATCGCTGGCCGATGCGACGCCGCAGGTTAAGGCGACGCTGGCGGAGCTTCAGCTCACGCTGCGGCAGGCGACCGCTACCCTCGCGAAGTTCGAAGGTGTAGCCGGCAAGGCTGACGAGATGCTGGGCGAGAACGGCAATTCGCTGGCCAGCGAGTTGCGCCAGACGCTGCGTTCCGCGCGCGGCGCGGCGGACGCACTGGAGGCGACGCTGGGCGACGCCCGACCGGCGGTCCGCCAGCTTTCGGGCTCGACACTGCCGGCCGCAGAATCCGCGATCCGCGATTTGCGCGCCACTACGCGGTCGTTGCGCGCGATCACCGAGAAGATCGACGAACAAGGCGCGGGTGCGCTGGTCGGCGGCTCGAAGCTGCCGGACTACAAACCATGAGCGCGAAGGGAGCCAGAGGCATGAATTCAGGTCTTCGCCATGGCGCTGCGCTGCTGGCTTCCATGCTGCTTGCAGGCTGCATCAGCCTAGGCGGCAAGGTGCCGGAAAAGCTCATCGCGCTGACACCGGAAAGCGTTGCGCCGGTTGGGACCAGCGTCAGCGTGACGCCGGGCGAAACGCTGGTCGTCCTCGATCCCGTGGCCGATCGCCGCCTCGATGTGCAGCGGGTGCCGGTGCAGATCGACGATGCGACCGTCGCCTATCTTAAGAATGCGACCTGGGTGGAACGTCCCGCACGTCAGTTCCGTCACCTCCTCGTCGAGACAATCCGGGCGAAGACCGGTCGTTACGTGATGGAAGGCGATCATGAAGCGACCGGCAAGGTCGTGCTGTCGGGCCGTCTGCTGGACATGGGCTATGATGCGCGCAGCCAGTCGGTTGTCGTGCGCTTCGATGCACTGCGCGAAGAGGCGGGCGGCGCAACCCGAACACGCCGGTTCGAGGCGATCGTGTCCGGCATTTCGCCCAAGGCGGAGAGCGTCGCACCGGCGCTCAACAAGGCGGCGAACGACGTTGCCGCGCAAGTGGCGGAGTGGGCGGGCTAACCGCCGAACAGGCTACCCATGCGTGCGTTTGCGGCGCGTTTTCCAGCCCTTCTTCGCGGCGGCTGATCGATCGGCGGCATTACGCGAGGCGCTGGCCCGGCCGCCCGATTTGCCTCCCTTCCGCGAGGATGCGTGCGTATCGGCTTTCCCGCGTCCGGATCCAGACTTGTTGCCGCCGCCTGATTCCTTGTTCACCGTCGCCCAGGCGCGACGTTCAGCCTCCTTCTTGGGGACGCCGCGATCCTCGTACCCTTCCTCGATGTGTTCGGCCTTGCGCTTCTGCTTGTCGGTATAGGCATTCTTGTCGCCTCGGGGCATGGCGCGTTCTCCTTGTCCTGCCCCTGTCTACCCTTCAGTCGCGAACAGGTTCCTTGGCCAGCATGGCGAAGCGCATTGCCGAGGCGAAAGCCTTGAACCGTTTGGCGCGACGTTCCGCTGCTTCGTAGTCTTCGCCCCACAGCGCGATCTGCCAGTCCTCTTCGAGATTGGCGGCATTCCACAGCGCTTCGGCGTCTGCTCCGGGCATGAGAGCGGCCATGGCGATGACAAGCGAAGCAGCAAGGCTTGCTAGGGTATTGAGCGCGGCGAGATCGAAATCGCTCTTTTCAGCCAGCAACGTCTCCATCCGGTCGATCGTTGCAGTGGGTTGCGGACGATGCATCACGCCGCCGATACGCTCGAAACGTACGCCCCAGCGTGCTTCGGCGTCGATTATGAGCGGTTCCCAGACCTCAAGCTGGCGTTGATGGAAGGCTTCTTCGGGCTCGGCGCGGTAACACAGCGTATCCGTCTCGGCATAAGGCAGGAGATCGCGGATCGTCCCGGTGCGATCGCTGGCGACCACGTCGATCGTGAAGTCGGTCATGTCGCGCAACACGAAAGCGGTAGAGTCGATCTCGGGTCCTTGCGCTTCCCATTCGTCGGCCATTGCTTCGGCAAGGTCGCGCGATGGCACGATCTGCGGATGGCCGCCGGCGGTCCTGATACCGCGCGTGTCCAGCAGCACGCGCCATCCGCCTTCGGCGGGCTCGACGGCGACGGTTTTGTAGAAGCGTTTCATTGTGGCGGCGATTTCCAGCGGCGGGCAAGAATAGAGGGCATGAACAAAGCGTCGAACAGTCCGAACAGGAACAAGCCGTAACCGACCCCCACTGGCGCATCGAGCTTACGGTTGACGACAAGCAGCCCGGTCATGACCAGCGCGACACCGGTGAAGCGGATCGCCTGTATGGCGAAGAAGCGCGCCTTTGCCGGATCGCGGGGCGCGTTCATCGCAGCAGGTACTCGCCAAGCTCGGCCGGGCTGGCGGCGACGAAAACAGCGCCCGCCTGCCGCAGTTCCGCGACATGATGATAGCCCCAGTCGACGCCGATCGCTCGGACGCGGGCATCGACGGCCATCTGCATGTCATAGGCAGTATCGCCGATCATCACTGCGTCTTGCGGATCGCTTGCCGTCTCGAAAAGTGCGGCCTCCAACATGGCGGGATTGGGTTTCGACGGATGGTCGTCAGCGGTCTGGAGCGTGACGAAGAATGGCGTTAGGCCGTGGCTCTCGAGCACATGATCCAGTCCGCGTCGCGACATGCCGGTGGCGATGCCGAGCAGCCAGCCCGCCGCATGCAGTTTCACGATGATATCGCGGACGCCTGCGAACAGTTCTTGCGTCAGTTCGCCGGCTTCGCGCGCGGCGCGGAACGACTGCTTGTAGTTCTCGATGATCTCACGCCGCGTGGTGTCGGATGCTTCGGGTATGAGCTTCGACACTGCCTGCGGCAGGCTGAGCCCGACGATGCGACGTACCTCGCGGCGGTCAGGCAGGGGAAGCGCTGCGGCGGCGAAGGCCTTGTTCATGGCGGCGCAAATGCTTGCCTGGCCATCGACGAGCGTACCGTCGCAGTCGAACACGGCCAGCCGCGTCACGATACGAGCTTCCGCATGAGCTGGGCGAGGGCCGGAGCGCCGTGGCCCTCCAGAGCTTCCGCGACGCGCAGCCGCTCGTCCGTGGCCTTGTTCTGCGAAAGCTTGAAGGTCGGCCGCCAGGCCCGGACTTCCAGTTCGAAGCCGACGATGCCCGCCAGCATTCCGCGCAGTTTCGGGCGGGGGACTTCCGCCATCGTCCAGGCCTTGCCGTCCGCGAGGCGGGCTTCCTCGCGCTCGGCCAGCGTTTCGAGGAAGCCGGTCAGCCCTTCGGAATCCATGCGGCGACAGCGGCCCTCCATCTCCAGCGAGACGTAGTTCCACGTCGGTACTTGTTCCGCCTCGCGATACCAGCGGGGCGAGACATAAGCGTCGGGACCGTTCACCACTGCCAGAATCGTCGTTCCGTGGAGATGTTTCGTCAGGGCGTTGCCGCGCGAAAGATGAAACTGCACGGCGCCGTCGCCGGTCCATAACAGTGGCGTATGCGCGACGCGGGGGCCATCCGGCGTGGTCGTGAAGATCATGCCGAAGCCGATCTCCTCGACCAGCGCTTCCATCAGCTCGCGGTCATCGGTGCGGAAGGCGTTGTCCGGGTGCATCAGCGCGCCTTTGGTCGTCCCGGTCCGCGCGGCTTGCCGCTACCTGCGGACTTTCCGGCCAGCGGCTTGCCTGCGGCGGGTTTTCCGCTTCCGGGCTTGCGCGGCTTGGCGGACGGGCCCTTGCCCGCCAGTCCGCGTTCGCCTTTGGTGCGGCCGCGCCGCTCGCCCCGGCGTTCCTTGCGGTACTGTTTGGCATGGGCCTTGGCCGCGGTCTTCTCCACCTCGCGCGGGAGGCGCTGGACCGGCTCGGGCAGCGCGTCGCCGTCGTCTTCGTTGAAGCCTAGTTGCGCCATGCTTGCCGCGAAGTGTTCGGGCAACGGTGCGGTGACGTCGAGGGGTGCGCCGTCCGGATGGTCGATGATGAGGCGGCGGGCGTGGAGGTGCATCTTGCGGCTGATGCTGCCGGTCAGGAAGGCGTCCTGCCCGCCGTATTTGCCGTCGCCGACGATGGGATGGCCGATCGCCGCCATATGAACGCGAAGCTGGTGCGTGCGACCGGTCAGCGGTTGCAGTTCGACCCAGGCGGCGCGGTTGCCGGCGCGATCGACCACGCGGTAACGGGTGCGGGCGGGCTGGCCGTGTTCGCTTTCATCGACCATCATCTTCTCGCCGCCGGTGCCCGGCTGCTTGGCGAGTGGCAGTTCGATCAGTCCGTCCTCGATGCTCGGTACACCCACGATCAGCGCCCAGTAGATCTTGCGCGCGGTTCGGCCGGAAAAGCGCTTCGAGAAATAGGCGGCGCTGCCCGGCGTGCGCGCGACGAGGAGGACGCCCGAGGTGTCCTTGTCGAGCCGATGGACGAGCCGGGGGCGAGGGCCTTCGCTGTTGAACGCGTCGAGAAGGCCGTCGACATGCTCGTAAGTGCCGCTGCCGCCCTGGGTGGCGAGGCCGGGCGGCTTGTTTATGACGATCGCCGCACGATCCTGCGTCAGCACCATGGCCTCGGCTCGTTCGATCTGCTCCTCGCTCAGTTCGCGGCGGGGGCGGGTGCCTTTTTCCGGGGTGGTTCCACCCGGCGGCACGCGCAGTACCTGTCCGGCGGCGAGGCGGTCGGCGGGATCGGCGCGTTTGCCGTCCACACGGATCTGCCCGGTGCGCGCCCAGCGCGAGATCGTTGCGAAGCCGATCTGCGGCAGGTGGCGCTTGAACCAGCGGTCCAGCCGGACGCCGTCGTCATCCGGCTGGACGGTAAACTGGCGGACCCGATCGTGCTGATCCTGTCCGGTCATGTCGTCGCCCTCGTCAGCGCGAGGCCGGCAACGAGGCCCAGAACGCCGCCGGCCAACGAGGCCGCTGCATAAGTCGTTGCAAGGGCAAGGGCGCCGCGCTCGGCCAGAAGGACGATTTCCAGGCTGAATGCGGAAAAAGTGGTGAAGCCGCCCAGCACGCCGACACCCAGCAACAGGCGCCAGCTTTCGCCGTGGCTGCCATGCCGCGCCAGCCATCCCGCGAGCAGACCCATCGCCATGCTGCCTAGCACGTTGATCGCCAGCGTCGTCCACGGAAATGCACTGGCTGCGGCAGGGCCGATCAGCAGTGTGGTCAGCCGGCTGGCAAGGAAGCGCAGCCATGCGCCGAAGCCGCCGCCTATGGCGACTAGCAGCGACGATGCGAGAAACGAGGGTTGGCTCATCGGTCGCGCCTTAGACCGCGCGGCGCGGCTTGCCAATTGCAAGTCCGGCAAGGAAATGCGGAGTTTGCATCGCAAGCGCGCTTGCTTTCGTACCTGTCTTTTGGTAGCGGCCCGGCATTCACAGCCAATCCCGGCGGGATTCGGCTTGGTTTGCCGTTTTTGAATTAAAGGCATTCCCCGCGTAGCGACCGTCGGGGCTCGGCCTGCGATTTTTGTGAGGTGTGTCGATTTATGCAGATTCTCGTTCGCGACAACAACGTCGATCAGGCCCTTCGTGCGCTCAAGAAGAAGCTGCAGCGTGAAGGCGTCTACCGCGAGATGAAGCTGCGCCGTCACTACGAGAAGCCCTCCGAGAAGCGCGCCCGTGAAAAGGCCGCCGCTGTTCGCCGCGCCCGCAAGCTGGAGCGCAAGCGGCTGGAGCGCGACGGCGCGAAGTAGGACGCCGGATCGGGCGCTTTGCGCGCTTGATCGGCTTTCGCTGTTGAGCCATGAGGGCGCGGAATCACTTCCGCGCCCTTTTGCATTCAATCTTGTACGCTTCAGGGCCCATTCGAGGCAGGGAAAACCCGATGACCGAGATTACCCGCGTTCCGCTCCAGCCCATCGCCAAGGGCGCGCTTGGCAAGCTCTGGCTCGGCGTTGCCGTCGTGGCGCTCGCCGCCGGCGGCATCGCCTATGCCGCTCTGCCACCATCGGTCGATGTCGATACGATTGTCGCGGGTCAGGGGCCGTCGCCCACGCGCGACGACGTGGCGCTCATCAACTACAAGGGCACGCTGCCCGACGGCAAGGTCTTCGACCAGGCGGAACGCGCAGTGTTCCCGCTGGCGGAAGTCGTTCCCGGCTTCACCAAGGCGCTCGAACAGATGCAGCGCGGCGGCAAGTACAAGGTGGAGATCCCGTCCGAGTTGGCCTATGGCGACAAGCAGGCCGGTCAGATCCCGCCGAACACCGACCTGACGTTCGAGATCGAGCTGCTCGACTTCAAGAGCCGGGCCGAGATCCAGCAGCAAATGCAGATGATGCAGCAGCTCCAGCAGATGCAGGGCGGCGGCGCTCCGCATGGCGGCGAGCCCGGCGGGCCGTTGCCGGGTGCGCCTGAACCGAAGTAAGCGAAGGCCTGTCCATGTCGGTAGATACCGCAACCGTGGCGAAGATCGCCGCGCTCGCCCGTATCAAGGTGAGCGAGCAGGAGATCGCGGCGATGGTGCCCGAACTCAACGGCATCCTCTCCTGGGTCGAACAGCTTGGCGAGGTTGATGTCACCGGCGTCGAGCCGATGACCGCCGTGATCGAGAATCACCTGCGCCTGCGCGATGACGTGATCGATGCCGATCCGCTGACCGGTGGCGGTAAACGCGACGCTGTTCTCGCCAACGCTCCGGCAGCCGAGCACGGCTTCTTCGGCGTGCCCAAGGTGATCGAGTAAAATGACCGACCTTACCGAACTCGGCGTAGCCGCGATCCGCGCAGGCGTGGCGGGCGGTGAATTCACCGCCGTCGAAGTGGCCGAGGCGTTCAACGCCAATGTCGCTGCCGCACAGCAGGCGCTCAACGCCTTCATCGTCGCCACGCCCGAAAAGGCTGTGGAGGCCGCGCGCAAGGTCGATGCGGATCGCGCGGCGGGTAGGTCGCTCGGCAAGATGGCCGGCGTGCCGATCGGCATGAAGGACTTGTTCGCGACGCAGGGTGTGCAGACCACGGCGGCGAGCCATATCCTCGAAAGATTCACGCCCGAGTATGAATCCACCGTTTCGCAGAAGCTGTGGGACGCGGGCGCGGGCATGCTGGGCAAACTCAACCTCGATCAGTTTGCCATGGGTTCGTCGAACGAGACGAGCTATTTCGGCAACGTCATTTCCCCCTGGCGGCGCAACGACGGCGGAAACGCCGCGCTGGCGCCGGGCGGTTCCTCGGGCGGCAGTTCGGCGGCGGTTTCCGCGCGGCTCTGCCCGGCGGCGACCGGCACCGACACCGGCGGTTCGATCCGCCAGCCCGCCGCCTTCACCGGCATCTCGGGCATAAAGCCGACTTACGGCCGCTGTTCGCGCTGGGGGGTGGTCGCCTTCGCCAGCTCGCTCGACCAGGCAGGGCCGATGGCGCGCGACGTGCGCGATTGCGCGATCATGCTTGAGGCGATGGCCGGGTTCGATCCCAAGGATTCGACCAGCCTAGATATGCCGGTTCCCCAATGGGAAGCGGGCCTTGCCGCCGATCTCAAGGGCAGGAAGGTCGGCATCCCGCGCGAATACCGGCTCGATGGCATGGATGCCGAAGTGGCCAAGTCATGGGATCAGGGCATTGCCTGGCTGAAGGACGCGGGCGCCGAGATCGTCGATATCAGCCTGCCGCATACGAAATATGCGCTGCCGACGTATTACATCATCGCGCCAGCGGAAGCCTCGTCCAACCTCGCGCGCTATGACGGCGTGCGCTATGGCCTGCGCGATCTGCCCGATGGCGCGAACCTGCAGGAAATGTATGCCGCCACTCGCGCGGCCGGTTTCGGCCCGGAGGTCAAGCGTCGCATCCTGATCGGCACTTATGTGCTCTCGGCGGGTTTCTACGATGCCTATTACACGCAGGCGCAGAAAGTCCGGGCGCTCATCAGCCGCGATTTCACCGAGGCGTTCAGGCAGGTGGATGTGATCCTCGCGCCCACTGCGCCGAGCGCCGCCTTCGCGCTGGGCGAAAAGAGTGCCGACCCGCTGGAGATGTACCTGAACGACGTGTTCTCGGTACCCGCCAGCCTTGCCGGTCTACCGGCAATGTCGGTGCCCGCCGGTCTCGACGCACAGGGACTGCCGCTTGGCCTCCAGATCATCGGCAAGCCCTTCGACGAGCAAGGCGTTCTGAATGCGGGACTTGCGATCGAAAGCCGCGCCGGGTTCGCGGCGCGGCCGGAGCGGTGGTGGTGAACGACGGCAGTTTTCGCAGGCGTAACATCGCCGTCCTGCGGGAGGCTCAGGTTGCGCTCAATATCGGCTTCGGCGCGATCCTCAGCGCCTATGTCGGCAATTCGTTGGCCGAGATCGACGATCGTCCTTTCGATCACCTGACGCTGGCGAAATTCTTTCTTGCCGTGTCGGTGTTCATCCTCGGGCTTTGTGTGGGCAACAGCGTGATCCTGCGCGGCGAATATCGAATGGGGTCGGTCTTTATCGTGCTTGCGTTCGTCGCCGCAGTCTGGGCGCATGACGAGGGACGTCAACTTGGCTTCGAGGTTACGATCCTGCGCTTGCTGTCGGGCTGCTGGTTCGTGGCGCTGATCGGCAGCGATGCGGTGCTGACCGTGATCAACTATATCCATCATCGGAACACGAAATGAGCGAATATCGCATCCAGGGCGCAACCGGCGAGTGGGAGGTCGTGATCGGCCTTGAAGTCCACGCGCAGGTCGTTTCGAACTCGAAGCTGTTCTCGGGCGCAGCGACGGCGTTCGGTGCGGAGCCGAATGCGCAGGTCAGCCTGATCGACGCGGCGATGCCGGGGATGCTGCCGGTGCCGAACCGCGAGTGCATCCGCCAGGCGGTGAGCACCGGTATGGCGATCGACGCGCAGATCAACAAGTGGTCGCGCTTCGACCGCAAGAACTACTTTTATGCCGACCTGCCGCAGGGCTACCAGATCAGCCAGCTTTACCACCCGCTGGTGGGTGAAGGACAGATCGACATTGCGCTGGACGAAAAGGATCCGGAAAACACCAAGACGATCGGCATCGAGCGCATCCATGTAGAGCAGGACGCGGGCAAGCTGATGCACGATCAGCATCCGACGATGTCCTATGTCGACCTCAACCGTTCGGGCGTGGCGCTGATGGAAATCGTCAGTCGTCCGGACATGCGTTCTCCTTCTGAAGCAGGATCTTACCTGCGCAAGCTCAGGACTATTCTGCGCTATGTCGGCTCGTGCGACGGCAACATGGAGGAAGGCTCGATGCGCGCCGACGTCAACGTCAGCGTGCGCAGGCCCGGCGACGAATTCGGCACGCGGACGGAGACGAAGAACGTCAACTCGGTGCGCTTCGTCATGGCGGTGGTTGAGCAGGAGGCGCGCCGCCAGGTCGACGTGATCGAGGACGGCGGGAAGGTCGTCCAGGAAACGCGGCTCTACGACCCCGACCGCAACGAGACCCGTTCGATGCGCTCGAAGGAAGACGCGCATGACTATCGCTACTTCCCCGACCCCGACCTGCTGCCGCTGGAACTGGACGACGCCTTCCTGGAGGAATGTCGCGCCAGCCTGCCCGAACTGCCCGACGCCAAGCGCCACCGCTACGAGAACGGACTGGGGCTCAGCGCCTACAATGCCAATGCCTTGACCGCCGAAGCGGAGATCGCGCGTGAGTTCGAGGCCATGCTTGCGTCGGTCGCCAGGGCCAGCGGCAAGAACGAAAGCGATGTCGCCAAGCGGGTGGCCAACTGGCTGCTGTCCGAACAGCCTGGCGTGTTGAACGCGAACAACGTCGCCGTCACCGATCCGCGCAACTCGCGCGAGGCGAACACGGCAATCATCGTCGCGACCGAGAGCGGTCTGATTTCGGCAAGCAAGGGCAAGGAGATATTCCAGCTCTATATCACGGGCGGGATTGAAGATCTGGCGGCCGAGATCGAGAGCAACAAGCAGACGTCTGACACAGGTGCGATCGATGCGGCGATCGCGAGGATTCTGGCCGACAATGCCGACAAGGTCGAGCAGTACAAGGGCGGTAAGGAAGCGCTGTTCGGCTTCTTCGTCGGCCAGACGATGAAAGCGATGCAGGGCAAGGCCAACCCGCAACTGGTCAACGAACTGCTGAAGAAGGCGCTGGGGTAGGGCTCCGCCAAAACGGATACACCGTTTGTTGCCACCTTCTTCCTTCCGCGTATCCTATGAGGCGGGGATAAGGGGGAAAGCATGAAATTCAAGATAGCGTGCGTAGCGCT